>NZ_JASATF010000003.1:0-360709 GCF_038440175.1 Cupriavidus sp. OTU4054 | reverse complement strand
TGTCGGGGCCGGCGTCGGGGCCGGTGTCGGGGCCGGTGTCGGGACCGGGCCTGGGGCCGGGGCGGGCGTGCCGGCGCACGCGCCGAGGTCTTCCCATACGCCCCATGGCCCGGACTGCGCGGGATTGTCCCCCTGCGTCCACCACTTGTTCCGATAGTTACGCCCGTTGTAGGTCACGCGCGACCCGGGCTCCGCATACGCCTGCCCCGCGGCCCACGCCGCAAAGCACCCGCCCGCCGGGGCCGGGGACGGACTCGGGGCCGGAGCCGGGGCCGGGGCCGGGGACGGGGCCGGGGCCGGAGCTGGGACCGGGGACGGAGCTGGGGCCGGAGCTGGGACCGGGGACGGAGCTGGGACCGGGGACGGGGTCGGACTCGGGGTCGGACTCGGGGTCGGACTCGGGGTCGGACTCGGGGACGGACTCGGGGACGGGGACGGGGACGGGGACGGGGTGGGCGTGGGCGTGGGCGCGGGCGTGGGCGTGGGCGCGGGCGTGGGCGTGGGTGCCGGTGAAGGCGCTGGCGACGGCGCGGGCGTCGGCGTGCCCGCCGCCCCGATATCCCGCCATAACGTCGGCGACGCCGCCGGATTCCACCCCGCCCCCACAAACGCCGTATGCGCCTGCAGCGCCTGATACATCCGCCCGTTGTACGTGACCTGCGCCCCCGGCGCATACGTCGCCCCCTCGCGCCATGCCTCCTGCGCGAACGCCGTCCCCGTGGCGAGCACCAGCGCCGCGCTCAGCAGCGGCAGGGTCCTGTGATGGAATGCCATGACCGTCCTCCTTCCTTTGCCGCGCGCGCAACCCTCAGCGCCGCATCATGCTGCCGCTCGGGTAATGCACGAACTTCCACTCGCTGTAGTGCTTCTGCAGAGAGAAACTCGCGTACTCGTCGGGAAACCCGTCCTGCTTGAGCGGCGTGCCCGGCGCGTTGCTGTACACGCCGTACAACTCGCCCGCGGGCCCGCGTACCACCTGCCAGTCGCCGTTCCCCTCGGCCATCGGATCCCGATATCGCGCGCGCAGAAACCGCCGCGCGAACGACGTGCGAGGATCGGCCAGCAGATCGTCGAACTCCCGCGGATACGCACCGCTCGCATCCGCCGCCACGTAACCGCGAATCGCCACGTGAATCGCATGGCCGTTGCGCAGCAACTCCTCCTCGCGCGTCCGTTGCGCGAGCGTGCTCCACATCTCCCCCACGCGCGCGAGCCAGATCCCCATGAGCGCCACGCACATCAGCGCCCAGATAATCCCGAACCCGCGCGCCCGCCTACCACGAGCCATAGTCCGTCCCATCTTTCCCCTTCCCGCTCGCGCCACTGCGCACGTCGTACACCCCGGGCTTGCCATCGGGCGCGGGCACCGTCTTCCACGTCGCACGGCTCTGCGTCACCGTATCGAGCGGAATCTCGCGCAGATAACGCTTCTGCACGAGCTCGTCGAGCGAGCCCGGATACCGCCCCTCGTCCGCGCGAAACCGGTCGATCGAATCGCGCATCGCGGTCAGGTTCTCGCGCAGCACGGTGTCGCGCGCCTTGTCCGTCTGCCCGAAGTAACGCGGCACGACGAGCGTCAGCAACGTGGCCAGAATCGCCAGGACCACCAGCAGCTCGATCAGCGTGAAGGCCCTGCGGGCCGCGTCGGAAACACGCATGGCCGTCACCACTGCCGGTAAGGAATGCCGTTGAGCCCGACATCGGCCGACTGCGAATACACGTCGTAGACATCCACGCCCTCGCGCGGGGCATCGGCCGGACTCGCATAGCTGCGGCGGCCCCACGTCTTCGCATCCGCGGTGCTCGGGCAATCGCACATCGGGTCACGCGGAATGCGACGCAGGAAATAGATGCGCGCCTTGGTCGGGCTGGTCTTGTCCGGCACGCCCTCCACGAGCGTTTCGAGCGTCGCCGGATAACCGCTGTCGCCAATCGTGCGATCGATCTTGCCGGCCTCCGCGGCCGCCTTGTACGCATCGATCGCATCGCGCATCTTCCACAGCATGCGCTTGAGCTCCTCCTCCTTCGTGCGCTGTGCCGCCACCTGCGTCAACGGCAGCGCGACGGAAGCAAGCATCGCGACGATCGCGAGCGTCACCAGCATCTCGACCAGCGTGAAGCCGCGCGCGGGATATCGAATGTATCGCACGGTGACGCTCCTACTGCCCCGGCGGCCGCGGCGCGGCTTGCGCTGGCGCCATCGGTGGCGGCGCCGATGGCGGCGCGGCCGGCGGCGCCGAACCCGCGGGTCCACCCAGACGCGGCGGCATGCGGATATCGCCCGAAATGATGTCGCGCTCGGTCGTGATGCGCCCTTCCGTGCCCGAGTCGAACGTGACGATATTGCCGGCGGGAATCTCCTGATGACGCACTACGCGCGGCGTCAGCAGCAGGATGAGCTCGGTCTGCCGCTCTTCGTTGGTCCGCGTGCCGAAGACGCGATCGAGGAGCGGAATGCGGCTCAGTCCCGGCAGCCCCTGCCCGGCGTTGCGCTCATTGCGCTGGAGCAGTCCCGCGAGCACCTGCGTCTGGTTGTTCCGCACGCTCATCACGGTCTCCGCCGTGCGCGTGCCGATCTGATAGACGATCAGCCCGCTGCTCGTGGTGATCGTATCGGTGACGTTCGACACCTCGAGCCGCATCTTCACCTGCACCTCGCTGCTGCCGACGATCACGGGGGCCACTTCGAGCGTCAGGCCCACGTCCTGGTAGTTCACGCTCTCCGAACTGAAGTTGCTCGACAGCGTGGTCGTCACCACGGGCAGGCGATCGCCGATCAGCACCTTGGCCTTCTCGCGATTGCGCACGCGGATGCGCGGCGAGGCCAGTGTCTTGGTCTTGCCCTGGCTTTGCAGGATATCCAGCGCCACCGACGGCGCGCCGAGCCGCACGAGGATGTCGCTGCTGTTCATATGACGAAGCTGGTCGAGCGTCAGCACGCCCGGCACGCGGGCCGTCGGATCGTTGGCGTCGGGCAGCGGCTGCGCGGTAAAGTCGATGCGGCCCGGGTACAGGATGCCGAGCTGCAGCAGGTCCGATGCCGTGACCTCGAGGATCTGCGCCTCGATCACGACCTCGGCGGGCACCACGTCGAGCGCGGCCACCAGCCGCTCGGCCACCTTGATCGCCTCGGCGGTGTCGCGCATGACGATCGCGTTGGTGCGCTCGTCGAGGATCAGGTCCTTCGACTTGACCATCTGCTTGAGCATGGCCAGCACCTGCGGCGCCTGCGCGTTCTGCAGGTAGAACGTACGCACCACGAGGTCGCGGTATTCGGCCTCCTTGTCCTGGCGCTTCGGATAGACCAGCAGCGAATTGCCGCTCACGATCTTGCTGGCGAGCTGGTTGGCCTGCAGCACGAGCGTGAGCACCTGCCGCACCGGCGTGTTGCTCGCGAAGATCGTGGTCGGCGTGGTGGCCACCACCTCGCGATCGAACGTGAAGTTCAGGCCCGTGATGTTGGAGACGAGCTCGAAGATGCTGATCAGCGGCTGGTCGCGAAACTGCACGGTAATCGGCTGGCTCAGGTCCCGCGACAGCTGCGGACCGAGGTCCTGTCCCTTGGGCGCGGTAAGTTCGCTGCGCAACCGCGACGCGCGCGCATTGCCGGGCTGTTTGGCCAGCACGTCGGCGACGATGGCCAGCGCTTCCTCGGGGCGCTCTCCGCGCACCGCTTCCGCATGCGCGACGGCCATGTCGATCGGCGCCTGCCGGTTGATCCATTCGATCATCGACGACGGGTTGTCGTCGCCGGGCGCGGCCTGCTGCGCGCGCTGCGCGAAGGCGCGCGCCTGCGCGGCGTCGCCCGCCTCGTAGGCCACCACCGCGCGCGACAGATAGTCGTCCATGACCTGACGCCGCCGCTGATAGTAGCGGCTGCGAATATCCAGATCGTCCGGATACTGCGCGGACGTCTGGGCAAGCACCTGCAGGGCCTCGTCGGGCGGCAGCCCGGCGAGCTTCGCGTCGAGTTCGTGGTACCGCATGTCCGCGGCGCAGGAGCCGAGCAGCAGCAGCACCAGCGTGCGCGCCGTAACCATGCCGAGCCGTGTCATTTGCCGCCTCCCAGTGGTATCGACTGCCGCCGCTTCATCGGCAGATAGGTCAGCTGGACCTCGTCCCGCGTGACATGCTCGACGCGGTAGGCGCCCAGCAACGTACTGCCCGCGCGCAGGAAACCCTTGTTCTGGCACGCGGCGCAGACCCGAAATTCCTGCGCGCCCGCCGTGAGCACCACATAGACGTCCCCGCGCGGGTCCAGCCATAACGTACGCACGAGAAACGGCAGCGGCGGCGGGTCCTTCGGCGGTGGCGGGGGCGGCGGTGGAGGCGGCGGTGGCGGGGGCGGCGGCATCCACGACTGGCTCGGGAACAGATCGATCACGCCGGGCTCCCCACCCATCGTCCCCGCCCCACCCGGCTGGGCGGCGACGGGAATACTGGCAAGCCCGAGCAGCACGGCCACGGGCCACGAACCGCCTCTCACGGCGATACCTCCACCAGGAACGAGCATTTGATGCGAACATCCAGCTGCGTCTTGTCGATACCCGTGCGCGAGAGGGTCACGCGCTCGATGCGCACGCCGCGCAGCAGCCGCAGATCCGAGACGAACATGCGGATTGGCAGATACGCACCCGTGAAGGTGCCCTCCACGAGGTAGCGCCGCAGCGACGCCTCGTCCTCGGCCACGGTCTGATACGTGACCTGCGGCACCGACAGGCCGTGCTTGCCCGCGATCGCATGAAAGCTGTGCAGGAACACCGAGAAGCGCTGGTCGGCGGTCATCGTCCTGCCGGCCACGTCGGGGTCCGGCGTCGGCGCATGCGCAAGCTTGGCCTCGCGCGCCGCGAGTTCCTCCGCGCGACGCGCGAGGTCGGCGCGCATCGGCAGGATCTCGAGCGCGGCCACGCCCGCCGCCACCGCCATCAGCAGCAGCGCGAGCCAGCCGAACGTGCCGAAGCGCCATCGCGCGCGGCGGAGTTCCCATATCCATCGCGTCACGGCGCCCCCTCGTCAGCTGGCGCGGGCATGCCGCGATATGGCCGCCAGATGACCTGCAGCGCGGTCTCGACCGATTTGATGGGCGGCCCCGGTTTCTCGACCTGCCGCTTGACCGTCATGCGCTCGGTGTTCGGCTGCGACTCGAGCCAGTCCGCGAACGACAGCGCTTCCTGCGCGCTCCGGGTTTCGAACACGAGGTTGATCTCGCGCGTGGCCGTGGCCACTTCCACCGACAGCAGCGCGATATTGGGCCGCCAGCCGCGTTCGATCAGGTGCCGCGCGGGCTCGGTCGCGTAGCGCTGCAAGGCCATGAGTTCCTGCGCGCGCGGATTCTCGAGATTCTTGTGCGCCTTGCTGATGGCCTGCCGCTGGCGTTCCTGCGCGGCAATGGCATCGTCGCGCGCATCGAGCGCGCGCCCCTGCTCCTGCAATACCGCCAGATACTGCAGCGCGCCCACCAGCATGGCGATGCCCAACCCGATCGCCATCAGGCCCGGGCCCGGCGGCGGACGATTGCCCTGGCGGAAGTCGATGGCCGCGGTCTTCATAGCGGGATATCCCATGGCGCCGGCAGCCACTGGGTGAGCCCGGCCGCGCCGGCCACCGCAACGTCCTCACGCCGGCCGGGGCGTCCCCGCCGGTCGCGGCCCTCGGCCCGCACCGAGCCGATCACGTACGTGCGCTCGGGCTCGGGCACCGCGCACAGCATCGTCGCATCGCGCATGGCCTCGCCGATATCGCCGGCCACCGGCAGCGTGACGAAGGCGGTCCACTGACCCTGCGCGCGGAACCCGCAGTGCGCGATCGCGCCATCCGCATCGATATCCTCGAGCTCCACCACGGCGATGCGTCCATCCTCGATGCGCGCCGCGCAGTCCGTGCACGCGCGCACATACCCGGGCTCGATCGCGGCGACACGCAGCTTGCGCGCGCTGCACAGCCGTTCGATTCCCGCGCACAGCGCCTCCGGCATCGCCGCGGCCAGGCGTGACTGGCCCCATGCCGCGTCGGGCACGACAAAGCGCCATCCGGCCGGATTGCCGAAGCCGCCGCGCGCGAACTGCATCCGCGCCTGCGCGATCCATTCGGCGGGGGTCGGCAACGGTCGCCATGCCAGCGGGAAATAACAGACGAACGGCGCGCCGACGATCACGCCCAGCCTGTGCAGGCCGGGCTTCGCGGGTTTCGGCGCCAGTGCCTCGAGTACCGCGAGCGCCGCCGCCACGTCGCCACTGCTCGCGAGCGGTATTGCCTGCCCACCCGTGCCCGATGCGCCGAGCGCGCAGCCACGCTCGCCATCGAGCCAGATCTCCACGCTGCTGTGCCAGGCCAGCGCCCGGTGCGCACGGCCACGCGCCATGAACGACTTCGCGAGCCTCTCGCGCCAGCGGCGCCCGGACGATGCGGCACGATCCATCACGGACCGCGACTGGTTGAGCCACTGCGGCATGATTCCCCTCCTCGCGCGCCTACGGGCGCGCGGCTTCGACCACCGTCACGCGGTTGACTTCGGCGAGCGTGGTCCTGCCGTCCGCGACCGCGCGCATCGCGACCTGCCGGATCGGGATAAAGCCGTTGTCGCGCGCCACCTGCTTGAGTTCGCCCACGGGACGGCGCTCGACGAAGCATTGCTTGATGGCATCGTTGAAGCGCAACACCTCGGCGATGGGCTGCCGGCCCAGATAGCCGGTCCTGCGGCACGCATCGCACCCCGCGCCTCGACGGAATCGCCAGCCGGCCACATCCGCGCGCGTCAGGCACGACGCGGCGAGCAGCGCATCGTCGGGCGGCGCATCGTCGATCGCGCAATGCGGACAGATCCTGCGCATGAGCCGCTGCGCCACCGCGCCGAGCATCGCCTCGACGAAGCTATGGATATCGACGTCCATATGCAGAAAGCGATCGAGCACCGCGAACACGTTGTTCGCGTGCACCGAGGTCAGCACGAGGTGCCCCGTCAGCGCGGCCTGCACGGCGATGCCGGCCGTTTCGCCGTCGCGAATCTCCCCGACGAGGATCTTGTCGGGGTCGTGCCGCAGGATCGAACGCAGGCCGCGCGCGAACGTCAGGCCCTTCTTGTCGTTGATCGGAATCTGCAGCACGCCCGCCAGTTCGTACTCGACCGGGTCCTCGATCGTGATGATCTTCTCTTCGCCGGTGTTGATCTCGGTCAGCGTGGCGTAGAGCGTGGTGGACTTGCCGGAACCCGTGGGCCCCGTCACGAGGATCAGCCCGTACGGCTCATGTGCGATCGCACGGATGGCCGCGACGATATCGTCCTCGTGCCCGATCGCGTCGAGCCGCATCGGCGCCGCCTCCTTGCCGCCGCGCTGCTTGTCCAGCACGCGCAGCACGGCATCTTCGCCATGGACGGACGGCATGATCGAGACACGGAAATCGATCTCGCGATGATTGATGCGCGCCTTGAACCGCCCGTCCTGCGGCACGCGCCGCTCGCCGATATCGAGTTCCGACATGACCTTGAGGCGCGACAGCACCTGCTCGGCCACCTCCGCGCCGTTCGCGCGGCCCGTCGTCTGCAGCACGCCGTCGATGCGGTACTTGATCACGAGCCCGCCGGCCACGCTCTCGATATGGATGTCCGACGCACGGTACTTGAGCGCGTCGTAGAGCGAGGAGTTCACGAGGCGGACGACCGGATGCACGTCGGCCGCCAGCGTCGCGAGCGTGATCTCGACCCCGGCCTCGCCCACGCGGATGTCCTCGAGTCCGCCGCTGACCGGATCGAGCGTGGGGTGAGCCGCCTCGTGCATGGCCAGGAACGTCGATAGCTCCGTGGGCACGCAGAATGCGAACGTGAAGCGCGCGCGCAGCCGCTGCAGGGCCCATGCGCGATGTTCCGGCAGGAACGGATTGGCGAGAATCAGCAGCAGCGGGCCCTCGCCGCCGGGCGTGGCCGCCTCGCGCGCCAGCAGGCAATCGTGAGCCATGGCTTCGGCAAACGGCAGGAGGTCGAAACACGGTGTCAGCGTGTCGAGCGTCTCCGCATCGATGCCGCGCAGGCCGCATGCGTCATGCACGCGGCGCAGATACTCGGCGGCATCCTTGTCGGATTCCTCCCAGAGGCGTGCCTGCATCGACCGGGGGTCGGCGACCGTCGCGGGCTGGCCATGATCGGTTGCCATGTTTCACCCCACGCTGCCCGCGAGCTGGAAGATCGGCATGTAGAGCAGGAAGATGACCGTCCCCACGATGCCGCCGACCACGAGCATCAGCACCGGTTCGAACACGCGCATCAGCGTATCGATCGCGCGGTCGAGTTCCTCGTCGCAGAACTCCGCCGAGCGCGTCACCATCTTCGGCAGTTCGCCGCTCTGCTCGCCCACGCGGATCAGCCGCTCGGCCACCGGCGTGGTCAGCCCGGCCGCCGGCAGCGCGGCGGACAGCGACTTGCCCGCGTGCACGTCGTCGAGCGCGCGCGCGAGCGAGGGTTGCATGGTCGCGGGCAGCAGTTGCGCCGACATCTCCATCGATGCCACCACGGGCATGCCGCCGGACAGTAGCAGGCCCATCGTGCGATAGAAGCGCGTGAGCGCGAACAGGTGCTGGTACTGCGCCAGCTTCGGCAGGCGCGTCATCATGCCCATGAGCCATGCCCGGGCACGCTGCGTGCGCAATGCCATGACCATGCCGGCCAGGCTCGCGACCATCGCCAGCAGCAACACCATGCCATGCGCGTGCACGAGCCGGCCCCACCACAGCATGACGCGCGCGGAGGCCGGAATGTCCTTCATCGACTCGTAGACGCTGCTGAACTTCGGGACCACGTAGAACGCGAGAAACAGGATGATGATGGTGCCCGAGGCGATCACGATCATCGGATAGACCATCGACGACACCACCTTCTTGCGCACGACCGCGAGCCGCGCGTCGTAGTGGTGGTAGCGCTTGAGCGCCTCCGACAGGGCACCCGTGCGCTCGGCGGACGCCACCGTCGCGACGTACAGCGCGGGGAATTGATCGGGCTGCTGCTCGAGCGCCTTCGACAGCGGCAGGCCCTCGTACAGCGCGCCCACGATGCGCGTCAGCACGGCGCGGTTGATCCCTTCGCCGGCCTTGTCGCGCAGGGTCTCCACCGTTTCCACGAGGCTCAGTCCGGCATCGAGCAGTGCGATGAGTTCCTGCGTGAACAACGCGCTGTCGAACACCGGCTTGCGGAACGCGAATGCCGCGCCGCGGCGCTTCTCAGGCAGGATCTCCACCAGTTCCATTCCCATGGCCTCCACCGTGCTCCGCAACTGCGCTTCGTCTTCCGCCTCGATCTCGAGCGTCTGCTCGCCGGCGTCCGACCTGCCCCGTATCCGATATTGCATGCCGGTCCCTGCTACTTGCTGACCACGTCCTGATCCTCGCCGGTGCCGCCTGGCTTCCCGTCGCCGCCGAGCGTCAGCAAGTCGTAGTCCTTGCCGCCGTCGCCGGGGCTGCGGTACACGTAGGGCCTGCCCCACGGGTCGGCCGGCATCTCGCTGCTCATGTACGGCCCATCCCAGCCCGTGACGTTGCCCTGATTGGTCATCAGCGACTGCAGCCCGGCCTCCGTGCTCGGGAAGCGTCCGGTATCGAGCCGGTACCGGTCGAGCGCGTTGGCGATCGACTTCATCTGCGATGCCGCGGTCTTCGTCTTTGCTTTTCCCACCTCGCCGAACAGGCGCGGCCCCACATAGCCGGCCAGCAGCGCGATGATGAGCAGCACTACCAGCAGTTCCAGCAGCGTGAAGCCGCGGCGGTGCCCTGTGTCCCGCCACCGGCGGGATCTCGCGCGCAGATGTCCTCGCATATGCCCTCGCCTATTGACTGTTGACCTCGCCCAGCACCTTCGTGATCTCGGCGTCGGCGGTGTCGCCATCGAGCTCCCACGTGAACACGCCGCGCAGGTTGTGCTGCTTGACGTAGTTCACTTTCACGCGCGCGGTGGTTGGCGTGTCGTACGACCAGAACGTGGTGCCATCGAACTTCCACGACTGCTTGGTCACCGGATGTTCGTGGACCGTGCCCGGCTTGTTGACGAGAATCTTGTAATCCTCGATGCCGGCCTCGTACGTGCCTGGCGCGGGCCGGGTGGCGGGCTGATAGAGCCCGTCGCCCTTCGGTCCCGGCGAGACGCCGGTCCAGCCGCGTCCGTAGAGCGGCACGCCCACGACGATCTTCGAAGCGGGCACACCGGCGGCGAGCAGGCCATTGACCGAAGCATCGACGTTGTAGGTCTTGCCGACCGCGGTCTTCGCATTCGGGCTGTCGGGGTCTACGTACAGGTTCGACTGGAAGTCCGTCGGCCCCGTCGCTTCCCAGCCGCCGTGGTAGTCGTAGGACATGATGTTGATCCAGTCGAGCGACTTGCTGTATTCGCCGGGCTCGGTATTGGCGATCTTGTCGCCGCCCGAGCCGATGGCCACCGTCAGCAGCAAGCGCTTGCCCGACTGCGCGCCGGCCGCGTCCAGTTGCCGGCGGAATTCGGCGAGCAGCAGCGTGAAGTTCTTCTTGTCGTTGGGATCGACGATGTTGTACGGCTGGCCGCCGCCGCCCGGAAACTCCCAGTCGATGTCGATGCCATCGAACACGCCCGCGCCCACCCCGTCGCCGCCGGCATTGCCGCCCGCGTCGAACGGCAGGTTGCCCTTGATGTAGACGTTGATGCAGGACGAGACCAGCTGCTTGCGCAGGGCGTCGGTCGAGGCGGCGCGGCCGAACCACTTGGACCACGTCCAGCCGCCGATCGAGATCATGACCTTGAGGTTCGGATACTTCTTCTTGAGCTGCAGCAGCTGGTTGAAGTTGCCCTTGAGCGGGCCGGCCTTGCCATTGCGCGGGTCGTCCCAGGCGAAGCCCCATGCGTCGGACGTACCGTCCACCGATTCCGCGCTCGTGAAGCCCTTCTGGTAATCGGCCCAGCCGTCGCCGCCGGTGCCCGCCTCCGGGTTGTTCGGATCGGTCGCGCCGGGTTCGGCCTTGGTGATGATGTCGCATTCGTAGCCGCCGTTCTTTGCGTAGACGTTGCCGAAGGCGTAGTTGATGAACGTGAGATGGCGCGCGGCGCCTGACGTGTCGACGTTCTTGAGCTTGTAGTTGCGGCCGTAGATGCCCCACTGGGCAAAATACCCACCGACCTCGCGCCCGCCCGATGGCGCCGGGCTGGGCGCCGGGCTGGGCGCTGGGCTAGGCGCCGGGCTAGGCGCCGGGCTAGGCGTCGGTGCAGGCGCAGGTGTCGGGGCCGGTGTCGGGGCCGGTGTCGGGGCCGGTGTCGGGGC
The DNA here is from genome assembly GCF_038440175.1 of Cupriavidus sp. OTU4054. Taxonomy (NCBI): domain Bacteria; kingdom Pseudomonadati; phylum Pseudomonadota; class Betaproteobacteria; order Burkholderiales; family Burkholderiaceae; genus Cupriavidus; species Cupriavidus sp. OTU4054. The sequence goes on along the minus strand of NZ_JASATF010000003.1, from coordinate 349,442 downwards.
CGGGCTCGGGGCTGGCGTTGGGGCCGGGGCCGGGGCCGGACCCGGCGTAGGCACCGGTGCCGGGCTCGGCGCGGGCGCGCCCGAGCAGGCGCCAAGATCTTCCCATACCCCCCACGTCCCGGACTGCGCGGGATTGTCCCCCTGCGTCCACCACTTGTTCCGATAGTTACGCCCGTTGTAGGTCACGCGCGTCCCGGCTTCCGCATACGCCTGCCCCGCGGCCCACGGCGCAAAGCACCCGCCAGCCGGAGCCGGAGCCGGCGAAGGGCTCGGCGTGGGTGCCGGAGCTGGCGTCGGCGAAGGTGAAGGCGACGGCGAAGGCGAAGGCGCAGGGGAAGGCGCCGGCGAAGGCGCCCCCGCCGGCCCAAGATCCCGCCACAACGTCGGCGAAGCCGCCGGATTCCACCCCGCGCCCGCAAACGCCGTATGCGCCTGCATCGCTTCATAGAGACGCCCGTTGTAAGTGACGCGCGTGCCCGTCGCATACGTGGCACCTTCCTGCCAGGCCTGCTGCGCAAAGGCCACACCGGCCATCATCGCGAATACCGCAGGCAACATTGAGCGTTTCATGACGCGCCCCCTTCTTCTGATTATGACGGCTACGAATTCCGCTTTTTTATAAAAAATCTTTAAAATAAAAACACGTTAAATCATCCCTCTGCAGCCACAGAAACGCTCTATTCAAGCCGAAAAGACCGCCCATATGAGCCGTAAAATCAGCATAGCCGCCCGCATGCGTTGCGCAAGTGTTTAAACATGAACCATCGATTAATTTAATCCCGATATAATCAATTCAATGACGATTCAAAAGATGCGCAGACAGGCGATCCAAAAAGTCGGCCCGATCGCCACCTTGACATTTCGTACAGCCTTGTACAAACTGTAAATATGAAATCCCGCCGCACGACCTCCCGCACCCCGGAACAGCGCGCCATGCTCGAGCAGCTGGAGCGCATCGCCGACGGCCTCGGGCAAACCCTCGCGCCGTTCTGCGAGGTCGTGGTGCACGACCTGCTGGCGCCGGATCAGGCCATCCTCGCGATTCACAACAACCTGTCCGGCCGCGAGGTCGGCGATCCCGCGACGGAACTCGGCATGGCCCGCATCGCCGACCCGGACTTCACGCAGATCCTCGCGAACTATGCGAACCAGTTCGCGGATGGCCGCCAGGCCAAGAGCACGTCCATCGGCATCAAGGATTCGAGCGGCCGCTATATCGCCGCGCTGTGCCTGAACCTCGACCTCACGCTGTTCCGCGGCCTGCAGAGCGCGATGAACCAGTTCATGCGCATGGACGCCGACGGTCCGCGCGAGACACTCGACCCCGCCGGCACCGATGCCATCCGCGCGCGCATCGACGCATTCGCCGCGCGCCACGCCACCACGCCGCGCGCGCTGCGCACGGACGAGCGCCGCACGCTGCTGGCCGAACTCCGCGCCGCCGGGCTCCTCGACGTGCGGCGCGCCATGGAAACCATCGCCGCGCACCTTGGCGTGTCGCGTGCATCCGTCTATAGCTATGCCCGCTGATGCCCAACTGCTGCTGCTCGACAAACACGCGGTCGAGTCGCTGCTGAACCCCGACGATGTCCTGCGCGCCGTGCGCGAGGCATTCACGCTCCACAGCGATCGCGAAGGCCGCGTATTCCCCGTCATCCGGGAACCGCTGCATACGGGCGGCGTGTTCGGCATCAAGGCAGGCGACGTCCCCGCGCAGGACCTGCTGGGGTTCAAGGCGGCGGGGTTCTGGCCATCGAATCGGCAACAGGGCGGCGAGCCGCATCAGGCCACGATCCTGCTCATCGATCCCGCGACGGGACGCCCGGTCTGCATGATCGACGGCAACGCGATCACCACCGCCCGAACGGGCGCGGCCGGCGGCATCGGCCTGCAAGCGCTCGCGCGGCCGGACAGCACATCGCTGTGCGTGTTCGGTACCGGCGTGCAGGCGCGCGTGCAGGCCGCCTTCGCGCTGCGGCGCCTGCCTTCGCTGCGCACCGTGCGTTATGTCAGCCACGGCGGCACGCCGGACCCCGCGTTCGAAGCCGCCATCGCCACACTGGCCGCCGGTATCGCTGTGTCGCACGACACCGACGGCAATCGCGCGGTCGCCGGCAGCGACATCGTCATCACCGCCACGCCGGGACGCGGCCCACTGTTCGATGCCGATGCCTTGCAGCCCGGCACACACATCAATGCGGTCGGTACCGATACGCGCGGCAAGCGCGAACTGCCGGCCGGCGTGCTCGAGCGCGCGATCGTCGTCGCCGACGACCGCGAGCAATCCGTCACGATCGGCGAGCGCCAATGGGCGCCCGGCGTGGCGTGCACCGAGATCGGCGACCTGCTGACAGGCAAGGCGTCCCTCGCGCGCCAGCCCGGCGATATCACCGTGTTCGACATGACGGGCCTGGCATTGCAGGACCTCACCGTCGGGCGCATGATCCACGAACGAGCCATGGCCGACGGCGTCGGGTGCGCCATCGCATGGCCCTGGTAACTCCACTACTGCCTCGATCCATGACCGATATCACCTTGCCCACTTACGCCGACATCGAAGCCGCCGCCAAACGGCTCGAAGGCTACGCGCACAAGACTCCCGTCATGACGTCCCGCACGGTCAACGACCTGCTCGGCGCCGAAGTGTTCTTCAAGTGCGAGAACCTGCAACGGATGGGCGCGTTCAAGTTCCGCGGCGGCTTCAACGCCCTCTCGAAGTTCACGCCCGAGCAACGCCGCGCCGGCGTGGTGGCGTTCTCGTCGGGCAACCATGCGCAGGCCATCGCGCTGTCCGCGCGCCTGCTCGGCATGCCGGCGACGATCATCATGCCGCACGACGCACCGGCCGCGAAGGTCGCGGCGACCAAAGGCTATGGCGGCAATGTGGTGATGTACGACCGCTACAAGGAAGACCGCGAGGCGATCGGCCGCAAGCTGGCCGAGGAGCACGGCATGACGCTGATTCCGCCGTACGACCATCCGGACGTGCTGACGGGCCAGGGCACCGCGGCCAAGGAACTGTTCGAGGAGGTGGGGACCCTGGACGCCATCTTCACGCCGCTGGGCGGCGGCGGGCTGCTGTCGGGCACGGCACTGGCCACGCGCGCGCTGGCGCCGCAATGCAAGATCTACGGCGTGGAGCCGGAAGCCGGCAACGACGGCCAGCGCTCGTTCCGCAGCGGCGAGATCGTGGACATCCCGACGCCGAAGACCATCGCCGACGGCGCGCAAACCCAGCACCTCGGCCACTACACGTTCGGGATCATCCGCCGCGATGTCACCGATATCCTCACCGCCACGGACGCGCAACTGATCGATGCCATGCGCCTCTTCGCCGCGCGCATGAAGATCCTCGTCGAGCCGACCGGGGCGCTAAGCCTCGCGGGCGCGTTCACGATCAAGCCCGAACTGCAGGGCAAGCGCATCGGCGTGGTGATCAGCGGCGGCAACGTCGATCTGGAACGTTTCTGCGAACTGCTGAAGCCGTAACGCTTCCGGCAGGGCCGGGGATCAGATCTCCCCGGCCTGCTTGACCTCCTCGCGCGTGCCCTTTGCCACCTCGGGCGGGAGTTGCAGGAAGATCCATGCCGATGCCGCCGTGATCACGCCGAGGCAGAGGAACGTCGTGTGGAACGCGGGCAGCACCGCCATGCCCGAATGGCGCCCGATACCCTGCTGGAACGTCGAGAGCAAGGCGCCCGCCGACGTCACGGCCAGGCTCATGGAGAGCATCTGCACCATCGACAGCATGCTGTTGCCGCTGCTCGCGGTATTGCCGCCGAGGTCCTTGAGCGTGACGGTGTTCATCGCGGTGAACTGGATCGAGTTGACCGCGCCGAAGATCGCCAGCTGCACGATCGTCAGCGCAAGCGGCCGTCCCGGCGCGATCAGCGCGAACGAGGCGATCACGATGCCGACCAGCACGGTATTGGTCATCAGCACGCGCCGATATCCGTGCTTCTCGATCAGCGTCGTCGCCAGCCGCTTCGCACCCATGCCGGCGGCCGTCACCGGCAACATCATCAGCCCCGCGTCGAAGGGCGAGAAGCCCAGGCTCACCTGCAGCGTGAGCGGAATCAGGAACGGCATCGCGCCATTGCCGATGCGCGCGAACAGGTTGCCCAGCAATCCGACGCTGAACGCATGGATGCGGAACAGCCGCAGCGGAAACAGCGGCTGCTGCCGCCGTCGCGCGTGCAGTACGTACACGGTCAGCGCGCCCAGACTCGCGATCAGCAGCATCAGCACCACGGCCGGCTGGAACCCCAGTTCCGCCAGCCCATCGAGCGCGAACGACAGGGTCACCATCGCCGTGGCGAGCAGGAAGTAGCCGCCGAGGTCGAACGGCCCGATGCCGGGCAGGCGCGCATTGGGCATGAAGCGAACGGTCGCCAGCGCCCCGATCACGCCCACGGGCACGTTGATCAGGAAGATCCAGTGCCAGGAGAACGTCTGCGTGAGCCAGCCGCCGAGCGTCGGCCCGATCAGCGGACCGATCATCCCGGGAATCGCCACGAAGCTCAGCGCCTGGAGATACTGGTCGCGCGGAAACGTCCGCAGTACCGACAGCCGCCCCACCGGCAGCAGCATCGCGCCGCCCACGCCCTGCACCACGCGCGCGATCACGAGCACCGTCAGCGATTGCGCCCACGCGCATAGCAGCGAGCCCAGCACGAACAGCGCGATGGCCACCTGGAAGATCGTGCGCGTGCCGAACCTGTCCGCCAGCCAGCCCGACGCCGGAATGATCACGGCCATCGTAAGCGAGTACGCGATGATGACCGACTGCATCCGCAGCGGACTCTCCCCGAGGCTCGCCGCCATCGCAGGCAGCGCGGTATTGACGATCGTCGAGTCGAGCGTCTGCATGAAGAAGCCGACCGCGACGACCCACAACATGATGCGCAGGTTGCGGTCGTCGGGCAGAGAGGTGGGCATTCGGGAAACTCCGGATGGGGGGCGCTGCAAAAACCGAAACCTTATGCCCGGCAAGCCCCCGAGGCAAGTCGGCCGATCGCCGACAAGCGAAATTGATGCATCGCAGCATCGAAACCCTCATTAGTTGGGCAATACCGGTAATACCTTGGTTTGGGGGTGTCTGGAAACTTCTTCCGCACAAGGGTACGCTGAGGGGCAGCCCGTGCGCGCGCATCGGTTCGGGAGCATTCCCCACCCTAGACAGGAGTCACCATGAAGACCATCGTTGCCCTCGCCGCCCTCGCCCTGCTGTCCACCGGCATGGCCCACGCGGCGGGCCCGGCCAATCCGGCCGACCGCTATGACTACAACATGCGGACGACCAACAAGGACGGCTACGTTCCGGACCCGAACCGCATCAGCAACAAGGACGGCTACACGCCCGACGCCAATCGCGTGACCAACAAGGACGGCTACGTCCCGGATACGGCCAAGAACGACAAGTTCGACCCGTACACGCAGGGCGCGCGCCAGAACACGGCCAGCGCGCTGGTCGACGACAAGGCCGCGAAGCCGGCCAAGAAGAAGTCGTCGGCCCACAAGAAGGCTCCGGCCGCCGCCGCGAAGTAAGTCGGCGCCCCTAGCCGGCGCCCTGCCCGCCGGCCCCCCTCTCCCCTCGGGAGAGGGGGAACACCCCCTCCGAAAATCCTTCACCCTTCCCCTCAGGAATACTTCCACCGTGCCGTTAACGGTCGATGCAGGGAGTTCTCTCCCATGCTTTTCTCAACCGATCGGACGACACTCATGGATACTTCCGTTGTCAGCGCGGCCAGCAATGCGGGGGCGAATCCCGTACCGCTGGTGATGCTGCGCAAGGCGCTGGACATGCAGGCCGCAGGCGTGGCCGCCCTGCTTCAGGGCATGCCGCAGGTCACCCCAGCCAGCAACCCCCCGCATCTCGGCCAGAACATCGACATCAAGGTTTGATGGAATGGGCGCCGGGCGTTGTGCGAAAACGCCAACTGCCCGGCATCCGGCAACCTGCGGACATCGCCAAGCGTAAGCCCTCGTATTAGAATCGGTCGCTTACTTGTCATTCGTTGCCGCCAGCCTGGTGGATTTCTGGAGATTGCGTTGTTGCACGCTGGCTCTTGTCCGGTGTTTTTGTTCGGGTCCCGACTCATGTCGTCCACGCACGCGAACCAGAGAAACCCACGCTGAGGAACTCGATGACCTCGATTACGTTTGATGTGGCTCTGGCTCACGACCCCGTCGATCGGGATTTCGTGGCGCTCGACGCGCTGTCCGCGGTGTCGGGCGAGAGTGCGGAAGAACGCGCAGCCGAACGCGAAGGCTGGGCATTGCTGGAAGCCACGGGCGACCTCGCCCTCCAGACCGGGACCGCCGGGCGCATCCGTCGCGCCACCGAGTCCTCGGCGCTGCTGCTCGACTACCCCCGCGAATACCTGCTGCGCGTGTCCGTGCTCGATATCGTCGCGGCCGAGGAACGCCAGCGCCTGGCCTGGCTGCTGCAACGCTGCGCGCAGGACGGCACGGTGCGCCGCGACCGTTTCCGGTTCGTCTGCGGCATCCGCAGCAGCCGCTGGATCGACCTGCGTATCACGCGCCGTGTCATCGATGACCGCGTCGATGACCGCACCAATACCCGCACCGACGACCGCGTCGATGATCGCGCCGGGGAGCGCACGGAACTGCTGCTGACCGGTCACGACGTCACGGATTGGGTCGAGAACGAACGCCAGCTCGTCGAACTCTCCTATCAGGACCCGCTCACGGGCGCCGGCAACCGTGCCTACATGCGCAAGCGCATCGCCGAGTTCTCGGCGCGCGGCACGCCGGGCCAGCTGTTCGCGCTGGCGCTGATGGACCTGGACGGCTTCAAGAAGGTCAACGATTCGCTCGGCCACGAGTTCGGCGACGCGCTGCTCAAGGAAATCGGCAAGCGCCTGCAGGACGCGCTGCGCTCGCGCAATATGGTCGCGCGGCTCGGCGGCGACGAATTCGTGCTGCTGCTAGAGGGGCTCGACTCCGAATCGGAAGCGATACGCATTCTCGAGCGCGTGATCCACGTCTGCCGCCAGCCGTTCCATCTGGGCGGCTGCCAGGTGCGTATCACCACGAGCATCGGGCTCGCATTCGGCGGCACCGCCTCTCCCGCCGGAAATCCCGCCGGAAATCCGGCCGACATGCCGCTGACGGAATCGCAGTGGCTGCGCCGCGCCGACCTTGCGATGTACGAGGCCAAGGCGCTCGGCAAAAACCGCTATTGCCTGTATTCGCCCGAATTCGAGCATCGGCTCGACGAGCAGTTCCGCATCGAGCAGAGCATGTTCGAGGCCGTGCAGAACGGCGAATTCCTGCTCCATTACCAGCCCATCGTGTGGCCCGAGACCGGCGAGGTCTGCGCGACCGAGGCCCTGATGCGCTGGGAGCATCCCCAGGGCGCGATCCCGCCCGACGTCTTTATTCCGATGGCCGAGAACAACGGCCTGATCAAGCATCTCGGCGCCTGGGCGCTGCGTTGCGCCTGCGCGCAGCTCGCCAGCTGGGATGCGCAGGGCATCCACGTGCAGCACATGTCCGTCAACGTATCGCCGGTGCAGTTCCGCCATCCGGGCTTCCTCGACAGCGTGCGCAACGCGATCCAGGACGCCCGTATCTCTCCGGACCGCGTGGTGCTCGAAATCACCGAAAGCGCGCTGATGACCGACCCGGCCGCGACCGAGTCGCTGCTCACGGAACTGCGCGCGCTGGGCATCCGCTTTGCGGTGGACGACTTCGGCACCGGCTATTCGAGCCTGTCCTATCTGCGCCGCTTTCCGCTGTCCGCGCTCAAGATCGACCGCAGCTTCGTCAGCGACATGATGGACTCCCCGCATGCGCGCACCATCGTGTCCGCGGTGATGTCCCTCTCGCGCGAGCTCGGTCTCGTGGCAATCGCCGAGGGTGTGGAATCGGATGCGCAGGCGCAGTTGCTGTCCGCGCAGGGCTGCACGCTGGTGCAGGGCTGGCGCTACGCGCAGGCACTGCCGCCGGGCGAGTTCGAGCGCGCGCTGCACGCCGGCGCGCTGCAGCTCGGCCAGACCGATGTATTTCCGTCGCAGGGGCAGGCATGAGAAAGGACGCCTTCTTCGAGACGCTCTGGAACCGCATGGCGCAGCAGGGAGACTTTCCCACGCTGCAGTATTCGGTCGATAACATCTTCAAGACGCTGCATAGCGACCTCAACGTCGGCCAAATGGCCTCGAGCGTGCTGTCGGACTTCAGCCTGTCGCAGAAGGTCATCCGCCTTGCGAATTCGGCGATGTACCGCTCGTTCGGCGGCGAGGTGACCACGGTGTCGCGCGCGATCCTCGTGCTCGGCGTGGAGGCGATCAGCCATCTGACGCTCGGCGTGCAGCTGCTCGACTATTTCCACGGCGTGGCGCCAAGCCGCCCGCAGGCCGCGCGCGCGATGACGCAGGCGCTCGTTGCGGGCGAGATCACGCGCGCGCTGAGCAATGCGCGCGGCATCAACGAAGGCGAGGAAGCGGTCGTCTGCACGTTGATGTACCACATGAGCCGGCTGTTGCTCGTGTTCTATTTCCCGGACGAGTGGGAACGCATCCAGGCGCTGACGGACTCGGGAGAGATGGCCGAGACCGATGCGTGCGTCGAGGTGGTCGGCGTATCGCTCGCGGAGATCGCGGAGGCCGCCGCCGTCAAATGGCGCCTGCCCGGACTCATCGCCAATACGATGAGCCACCGCCCGGTGACGGCCGAGACCGTCATCGAGACCCACACCGACTGGCTCGGCGCCATGGCGCAGGTTTCCTCGCAGGCGGCCGCCGCGATGACGCGGGATGCCGCGCCCGAGGACGTGGAAGCCCTGCTGAGCGAGCACGCACGCGTGCTGGGCCTCGATGCGGCCGATATCCGTTTTGCCATCCGCCAGGCGGGAACGCTCAGCGCCTCCATCGCGCAGGCGGAGGCCCCCGATACCGAAGCGCCCGCGCCCGAAGGCAAGCCCGCGGACGCCATCGAGCGGTTGCGGGTCGGCCTCGAAGAGGTGCGCCGCGAAGGCGCGGCGCTCTCCATCGGACAGATGGCGCCGCTCGCGCTGGAGTGCGTCATGCGCGCGCTCAACTTCGAGAATGGGTTCCTGATGGTGCTGAACCCCGGTGCCAAGCGCTTCGACGCGCGGCTCGGTTTCGGCAACGGCGTGCGCGAAAAGCTGGACGCGCTGTCGTTCGAAGAAGGGTTCGTGCCCGATATCTTTCACTTCGCGACGATCTCGCCGCGGCCGCTCCAGTTCGAGGACACGCACGACGCCGAAGTGGCCCAGCGCGTACCGCGCTGGTATCGCGACGCGATGCCCGAGGCACGCTCGGTGCTGCTCGCGCCGGTCAAGCTGCGCAACCGGTGCGTCGCGCTGCTGTGCGGCGACTGGGGCGCGACCTGCTGCGCGGGCGGGCTGACCGAGGCCGAACTCGAACTCGTCGGCGAGTTCGCGAAGGAGATCGGGGCGAGCTTCCTGCGTTCGGCCGCCGCGTAGTTCGCCTGCCTGCGGCGGGATCGAGGGGATCGAGGGGATCGAGGGAATCGAACGGAATATTTCGGCGCGCTCGCGTGTTTCAAGAACATGCAGACGCGCAATCTGTCTCAGCTATGAGGAGCGTGGATGCACTATGCTCATCATTGCCAAGTACGGAGCCCAGAGATGTCCGCCCCCCAAGATCGTCCCCCCCTCCTGCGTCCGCCTTTCCTGCACGTGGCCGTCCGGGCCACACTCGCCGCGGCCGCGGCCGCGCTGCTGCTGGCCGGCTGCTCGACGCTGCAGCCCATCCAGACCGCGGAAAAGCTCGTCGGCAGCCCCGAAAGTACCGTGCGTCAGACGTTCGGCGAGCCCACCGACACGTTCAAGCTCGCCGACGGCACCACGCGCTGGATCTACTCGAAGCAACCGTACGGCTACGACATCTACGCCGCCGATTTCGACGCGAACGGCCGCCTGAAGAGCTTCCGCGAAATGCTGACGGAAGCCGAGATCTATGCGGCGAAGCCGGGCGTCTGGACCAAGCAGGACGTGCTCGAGCGCTGGGGCCGGCCGAGGGAGCCGATCAACTACTACCCGCTGATGAAGCGCGAGGCATGGTCGTACCGCATGTATGTGGCACCGTACCAGCCCGCGCATTTCAGCGTCTACTTCACCGACGCCGGCGTGGTCGACCGCACGATGATCATCCTGGACGCGCGCGGCGACCGCAACCGCCGCTGATCTACCGCCGATCTACGACGGATCCTTGGTACGTGTCCGCGACACCGCGGACATGATGCCGATACCGAGCACGATCACGCATGCAATGCCGATATAGACCTGCGACACGCCCATCGTGACGAGCCCCCATGCAATGCCGCCGACAAGCAGCAGCACGCCGACCAGGTATAGCGCAAACGACATATGACACCTCCGGATGGTTGCAGCCTGCTTCATCGTAGGCAGCACATCCGCCGGCAGACATCGGTGACCGGCGGAGAGCGTTGTAGGCCGGTTCCTACCCCCGCCACGCGCAACGCTGGCCTGACCCCGGACAGGGGTTCGCCTACGGCTGTACCGACGGCTCGCGCTTGAGCGTGCGCAGCACGAACGTCGAGTGGCTGTGGCGCAGGCCCGGCAGCTTGTAGAGCTTGTGCCGCAGGAATTCCTCGTAGCCCTCGGTGCCCGCCACCGCGACCTTGATCAGATAGTCGTACTCCCCCGTCAGCAGATGCGCCTCGAGGACTTCGGGGAGTTCGGCCAGCGCTTCGCCGAAGCGATGCAGCATGTCGTCGTCGTGCCGGTCCAGCGTGACCTCGATCAGCACCGTGTCCGGAAAACCGAGCGCCTTCTGGTTCAGCAATGCCGCGTAGCCGTCGATGACGCCCGCATCCTCGAGCGCGCGCACGCGGTTCCAGCAGGGCGTGGCGGAGAGTCCGACGCGCTCGGCCAGCTTCGCGTTGGAGATGCGGCCGTCGCGGCGCAGTTCGCGCAGAATGCGGCGATCGATGTCGTCGAGCTTGGTAGGGTTATTCACGGAAAACGATGTCCGAAGAAGAATATCCCTCAGACTCTACACTAAACCCGTGATTCATCTCCATTCCGGCAAAAAATGGAGAAAAATAAGAAGCCTATTTCGAGGCACCGCTGGTACATTGTTTCCATCGCCCACCCCTGCCCGATACCCGCCATGTCCCTGCCAGCCCTGCAACTCGACCTTCGCCTCGACGGCACCGACACGTTCGGCGCGCTCGAATGGGTGCTCGCCAGCGCCCGCCGCACCGGTCTGTCGCTGCAGCAGATTCATATGCAGGGCCGCACCGCGCGGCTCGTGACAGAGGCCCCCGACGCCGATCTGCTCGAGCTGTTCCTGCGTCGTGTCGAACAAGGCGTGGACATGGCGGTGGTCGATGCGGTAATCGACGCGGGGATCGATGCGGGAATCGATGCGGTCAGCGAGGAAAAGGAAGCGCTTGCCGCCTGAGGCCACCGCAGCCAGTCACGCCGCGGACAGCAGCTCGATACCGTCGAGCTCCGCCGCGCACGTATCGCGCACGATCGACACAAAGTCGTCCACATAAGGCCGCTCGGCCATCGCGGTCGGCACGGTCGCTAACAACTCGCTCCACAATCCCTTCGCCCCGATCCGCTTGGCCAGCACATAGTCGTGGTCGACGTAGTTCTTCACGCCCCAGTTCGGTAACGCCGCCACCCCGCGCCGGCTCGCCACGAGCTGCAGCACCGCCACGGTCAGCTCGGCCGTGCGCCGCTGCAGGCGGATGCCCGCGGGCTCGAGCACCTCGCGAATCAGGTCGATGCGCGTCTCGGGCACGGGATACGTGATCAGTGTCTCGCCCGCGAGGTCCTGCGCCTCGATCCGCCGCTTGTTGCGCAGCCGGTGCTCGTTGGCGATGACGGCCAGGATCTCGAAGCGGAACAGCGGCGCCACGACGAGCCCGCGCCGCGTCGGCGGCTTCGATCCGATCACCATGTCCGCGCGCCCTTCCGCGATCAGTGACAGGGGGTCGGCGTGAAAGCCCGCCACGAGGTCGACCTCCACCTCGGGCCAGCGGCGCCGGAACTCGTCCATCACCGGCATCAGCCAGTCGAAGCACGTATGGCATTCGAGCACCACGCGCAATTCGCCGCTCGTGTCGCCCTTGAGCCGGACGAGATCGCGCTCGGCCTCGCTGATCGCGGCCAGCGACTCGCGCGCGAGCGCGAGCAGGCGCTCGCCGGCCGGCGTAAAGCGCAGCCCATGGCGTGTGCGATCGAACAATGCCATGCCGTAGTGCGATTCGATCGCCTTGATCTGATGCGATAACGCCGACTGGCTCACGTGCACACGCTCGGCCGCCACCGCGAGCTTGCCCGATTCCGCGATGGCTACCAGCGAGCGGAAATGCCTGACTTCAATCATGAATTCGATTCATATAATGTTTAAAACATGTCGCTTGATTCATTCTAGCCGCGATCCGACACTGTGCGCCACTCTGGATTTCTTCCGCACGCAGACATGGCACACACTCACACGCTCGGTTTTCCGCGCATCGGCGCGCGCCGCGAACTCAAGTTCGCGCTGGAATCGTTCTGGCGCGACGGCATGAAGGCGGACGCCGAGGCCCCGTTGCGCGAGACCGGTGCCGCATTGCGGCGCCGCCACTGGCAACTGCAGGCCGAGCACGGCCTCGCCCATGTCGCGGCCGGGGACTTCACGTGGTACGACCAGGTCCTGTCGACAACGGCGCTGCTCGGCGCGTTGCCCCGCCGTTTCGGTTTCGATGCCGCGCGGCTGACGCTGGCGCAATCCTTCGAACTGGCGCGCGGCAACGCGGCGCAGCCCGCGATGGAAATGACCAAATGGTTCGACACGAACTACCACTACCTCGTGCCGGAACTCGATGCGGACAGTACGTTCGACGGCGGGCCATCGTGGTTCTTCGATGAGATCGGCGAAGCCCTGGCGCTCGGGCACAAGACGCGCCCCGTACTGATCGGCCCCATCACCTACCTGTGGCTGGCCAAGAGCCATGTCGCCGGCTTCGATCGGCTGTCGCTGCTGCCACGCGTCGTGGCCGCGTACCAGCGCATCCTCGCGCAGCTTGCCGCGCGCGGCATCGAATGGGTCCAGATCGACGAGCCCGCGCTGTGCACGGACCTCGACGCGCGCTGGCTCGATGCCTGCGACACGGCTTACCAGTCGCTCGGCGGCCTCGGCATCAAGCTCTTGCTGGCCACCTACTTCGGCACGACCGCCCCGCATGCCGCGCGCGTGGCCGCGCTCCCCGTGCACGGTTTTCACCTCGACCTCGTGCGCGCGCCCGGGCAACTCGATGCATGGCTGCGCGTGCTGCCCGCGCAGGCAGTGCTCTCGGCCGGCATCATCGACGGCCGCAATATCTGGCGCACCGACCTGCGCGCGGCGCTCGCACGGCTGCGGCCGTTGCACGATGCGCTAGGCGATCGACTCTGGCTGGCCCCGTCGTGTTCGCTCCTGCATGTGCCGGTCTCGCTCGAGACCGAAACGCGCCTCGATCCGGAACTGCGGTCGTGGCTTGCATTCGCCACCGAGAAGCTTGACGAACTGCGCGTGCTGGCCACGGCGCTGACGCACGGCGAGGCCGCCGTCGCTGCGGAACTGATGGCGTCGGATGCCGCGCGCCAGTCGCGGCAATCCTCGCGGCGCGTCGTCAATGCCTCGGTGCGCAAGCGCCTTGCCGCCATCACGCCGCAGATGGCCACGCGCCAGAGTCCGTTCGACGCGCGCAACGCGCTGCAACGCGCATCGCTCAAGCTGCCGCCGCTGCCGACCACTACCATCGGCTCGTTTCCGCAAACGCCGGCCATCCGTCAGGCGCGTGCCGCGCACCGGCGCGGCGAGCTTGGCGCGCTGGCCTACCTCGAACGCATGCGCGCGGAAATCACGCACGCCGTGCGCAGGCAGGAGGCACTAGGGCTCGATGTGCTCGTGCATGGCGAGGCCGAGCGTAACGACATGGTCGAGTTCTTCGGCGAGCAGCTGTGCGGCTATGCGTTCACGGAGAACGGTTGGGTCCAGAGCTACGGTTCGCGCTGCGTGAAGCCGCCCGTGATCTATGGCGACGTCTACCGCCCCGAACCGATGACCGTCGATACCACGCGCTTCGCCCAGTCCCTGACCGAGCGTCCGATGAAGGGCATGCTGACGGGCCCCGTCACGATGCTCCAGTGGTCGTTCGTGCGCGACGATCAGCCCCGGGCGGCCACGGCGCGCCAGCTCGCGCTCGCCATACGCGACGAGGTCTGCGACCTCGAGGCGGCCGGCATCCGCGTGATCCAGATCGACGAGCCCGCGCTGCGTGAAGGCTTGCCGCTACGCGCATCGGAGTGGCCCGCATATCTGGAATGGGCGGTGGAAGCCTTCCGGCTGTCCGCGTCGGGCGTCGCGGACCGGACGCAGATCCATACGCATATGTGCTATGCCGAGTTCAACGATATCCTGCCCGCCATCGCGGCGATGGACGCCGACGTCATCACGATCGAGACGTCGCGTTCCGCCATGGAGCTGCTCGAGGGCTTTGGCGCGTTCGCCTACCCCAACGAGATCGGGCCCGGTGTCTACGACATCCACTCGCCGCGCGTTCCCGAGGTGTCGGCCATCGCGCGGCTGCTCGAGCGCGCGTGCGAAGTGATTCCGCCGGAACGGCTGTGGGTCAATCCGGACTGCGGGCTCAAGACGCGCGGCTGGCCGGAAACCGAGGCCGCGCTGACGAACATGGTCGCGGCCACGCATCAGTTGCGCGCACGCCTCGCGGCGTAGGACATCACCTCGATGGCCAATGCGGCGCTGTGTCACATGGCGTCCGCGCCCGCACATTCCTATCCTTGCGGTCGAGCCCATAAGATCAGGCCGATGGCATCTGCTCGCGGAAGCACATCGTCCGGCCGCAAGGAAGGTCATGAAACGAATCACAGCCTGGCGCCGCCTGTCGGTGTTGCCAGCCGCCGCGCTGACGGGCATTGCCGCCGCGCAATCCGCCAGCCCGTCCGCCAGCCCGTCCGCATCGACGGCGGGCGATCCGCCGTCGGCCGTGTCCACGCCGGAGGTCCGCGTGCTGCCCGCGGTCACGGCCACCGCGAATGCCAACGGCTCGCTCACCGCGCCGGGCATCGCGCGGCAACGCGAGTCGCTGTTCCAGTCGGCCGGCTCGGTCGGCTTCGTCGATGCGGCCTCCTATAGCGATACCTACGCCAGCAACCTGCGCGACGTGCTCAAGGACGCGCCCGGCGTCTACGTGGAAGAACGCTACGGACAGGAACTGCGGCTGTCGATCCGCGGCTCGGGCATCGCCCGCGGCTTCCATGCGCGCGGGCTCGATCTGCTGCAGGACGGCGTGCCGACCAACTTTGCCGACGGCAGCGGCGATTACTACCAGATCGATCCGCTCGGCCTCGCCGCCACGGAGATCTACAAGGGCGGCAATGGCCTCGCCTATGGCAGCACCACGCTCGGCGGCGCGATCAACTTCACCACGCCCACGGCGCTCACTGCCGACGCGCCCAACATGGTGCGCGTGGACGGCGGCAGCTTCGGCACGGCACGCGCCAGCGCGCAGGTCTCGCGCCAGATCGGCGCGTTCGACTTTCTCGCCAACCTGACCGTCAATCACGCCGAGGGTTATCGCAGCCACGAGCGCGGCCAGTACGAGCAACTGAACGCAAACTTCGGCTACCGCTTCAGCCCCGCCGTGGAAACGCGTTTCTACTTCGGCGCGTATATCGTCGATCAGCTGTTGCCCGGCTCGCTCACGCTCGATCAGGCGCTGCACAACCCCCGCATGGCCTCGGCCAGCGCGCTGGCGGGCGATCAGGCGCGCAACACGCGCACCGAGCGGCTGGCCAACGTGACCAGCGTCAAGCTCGACAACGGGCAACTCGACTTCACCTCGTGGGTCGTGCACAAGAGCCTCTACCACCCGATCTTCCAGGTCATCGACCAGGACGCGTGGACCTACGGCTTTGCGCCGCGCTATACCGGCAACTTCGCGGTCGGCCGTCTGCGCAACCAGATCATTGCGGGCGCGCGCTTCCTTGGCGGCAACAACGACGCGCGCCAGTACGTGAACGTCAGCGGCGATCGCGGCGCGCAGACGCTCAATGCGCGGCAGGATGCCTACAACTACGAGGCCTACCTCGAGGACCGTCTTTACGTGGTGCCGACCGTGGCGATCATGGCCGGCGCGAAGGCCTATCGCAGCCGGCGCGACTATACGGACTTCGGCGGCCTGCCCGCGAGCCCCACACCGCGCGCGGATGCCACGACCTATAGCGGCGTGAATCCGAAGTTCGGTCTGCTATGGGAGCCCGCGAAGCACGTGCAGGCGTTCGTCGATATCACGCGCAGCGCCGATGTGCCCGACTTCTCGGACCTGAACCAGACCATCGGCACCACGAACCGTTTCGTGCCGCTGGCGCAGCAGCGCGGGTGGACGGTCGAGGCCGGCACGCGCGGACAGACCGATCGCTACGGGTGGGACGTCACGCTCTACCGCTCGCTCGTACGCGATCAGCTCTTGCAATACACGGTCAGCCCGGACGTGCCGGCGTCGACGTTCAATGCGAACAAGACGGTGCTGCAGGGCGTGGAGCTCGGCGCCAGCGCGGACGTGTTGCACGACATCGTCGGCAAGGGCGACAAGTTCACGGTGTCGCAGTTGTGGAACTTCAGCGACTTCCGCTTCGACAACGATCCGGTCTACGGCAACAACCGCATCGCGGGCGTGCCGCGGCACGTACTGCGCACGACGCTCGCGTATAGCCGGCAACAGCGGCTGCGGGTGGCGGGAACGATCGACTGGGTGCCGAGCGGGGCGTATGTCGATTACGCGAATACGCAGCAGGTGCCGGCGTATGTGCTGTTCGGCGTGCAGGCCAGCTACGAGCTCGAAGGTCGCGCGCGTGGCGTGACGCTGTTCCTCGATGCGCGCAACCTGTCGAACCGTCGTTACATCAGCGACGTGAGTACGGTCGCGGACCTGCGGACGGCGACCAATACCGCGCTGTTCTATCCGGGCAATGGCCGGGCCCTGTATGCGGGGGTGAAGTACAAATTTTGAGAGGGGGGGAGCCCCCCCCTCCCTCAGTTCACCCGTTGCACTGCCGGCGGTATCCAGTCCCCATCCAGCAACGCCTGATCGGGCCAGTAAGCGCGCAGCATCAGGTTGAACGCATCGGGCGGCGCCGGCAGCCAGTTGGCCTGTTGCGCGGCGTTCGCCGGCCGGTCGTATTGAATATAGATATCCAGCGATCCGTCGCGGTTGTACCGCAGCCGGTCGCGGCTACCGATCGAATACCGGTTGATCGGATTGCTCACGAACACCTGCTGGCTGTTGTACAGCGACAGCGACCAGAACGCCTTTACCGGCGGCAGCTGGCTCTTGTCGAAGTGCAGCACGTACCGGCTGCCCCCATCGAACGGCCGCCCCGTCGCATCCGCGCGCGCGGTGGGGTACACGGCGTCCTCGGGCAGATTCAGATCGGGACCCATCATGGCCACCGTGGCGCGCGCCACGTAATCGGTGCCATACCCGCCGCCCTCATGCCAGACTCGCCATCCGGTATCGCCGGCCTCGGCCTTCTTGACCTGCGCGGCGATGCCCGTCAACGCCGCCGTCGCGCCTTCCTGCACCGCACGCGCGGTGGAAGGTTCCAGCACGGTCGTCTTGAACGGCTCGCCCGCCACGATGCCCATGCGCGTCATCTTCTCGACCATCGGCGCATCGGCCGGTGCCGGCGGATTGTCGGGCAGCAGCGCGGCCAGGCGGCTGAAGAAGGCCTGCGCGTCCATCGCGGCCACCTGCTCGGCGGGCGACGACTCGGTATCGATCATCGTGGCCCGCGGCGCGGCCGGCGCGGGCGCCACGCGGCCGCCCTTCTGCCAGACCGACAGCGGCACCAGACGATACTGGTCCTGCAGACGATGCACGGCGGCAAGATCCTGCCGGCTATTGACCTGCGTCCGCCCGACGATCCACACCATCGCCGTCGGCGAACGAATCTCCTTCACACCCTTCGGCAACGTGCCCTTCCACTCGGGCCCGACGATCGCAAACGCGCCGCGCCGCGTACCGGTCGTGCGCTTGCCCGGCGACGCAATGACGTTGGTCCATGCATCGAGCATCGGCATCAGATAGAAGCGGCCGGCGGTATCCGGTAACGACAGCACGACGGGTTCGTGCGAGACGTCGAGCCACGCCGTCGAATACAGCGTGTCGGCATTCGGCGTGACGACGTCCGTGAACGCGCCATCGAAGAACGAGCGGCGGTGACTGAAGGTATTGATTGGCGTCTTGACCGTCATGATCTCGCGCGTGACGTCCATCAGCACGAGCGGATAGCCAAACGTGAAGACCTCGGCAGAGAGCGACTTCATCGCCTGGTCGGAGGGCGCCTGCACGACGGCGGTCTCGGCAGGCGCGGGTGGCGGCGCGGTCGAGCACGCGGATATGAGGACGGCGAGCGTGACCACGCTCGCCAGCTGGCGTATCGAAGGATTCATGACCCCGTTTCCCTTGAGCATCGGGCGGCCTTCCGGAGACATGTGGCGCAGCGGCCGTGTCGCCTCGGAGGCGCATCTGTATTCCCGACGAATGATGTCTCCCGGCCCTGCCAGTGTCAATGACCCGAACGGCTGATTTAGGGGGAAACGAACACACCGGAGGCGGCGTACAAAACCGCGCGCACAAAAAACAAAAGCCCGGAGCGGAGCTCCGGGCTTTTGTTTTCGCATAGGTGGCGCGGCTGGCAGGATTCGAACCCACGACCCCTTGGTTCGTAGCCAAGTACTCTATCCAACTGAGCTACAGCCGCACGCGAGGCCGCAATTGTATCGCAGTTTCTGATTTGCGCAACCCCCTTCCACGCAACATTTTCATCGGGCCCGCACCACCGCTTTGATCACCATCGCTTTGGTCACCATCGCTTTGGTTACCACCGCTTTGGTTACCAACGATACCGCGCGCCGATCGTCGCGCTCGGGTTGCTGCCCGCCTTCGCCTTGAACCAGACCTTCAGCCCCGTCGCAGGATTGCCGTGCGCGCCAACATTGAACGAGAACAGCCCGCGCAGCAGATCGGTATCGATGCGCGTCCCGTTGATGTTGATGACCTTGGCGCGATTGTCCTGCCACCAGTCCGCCTCGACGAACGGATACACGCCGGACAGGCGCGTGGGCCGGGAGCCGTATAGCCGCACGGCAAGACCGGTGGCGCTGACCTCCGACTGCGGATCCATGAACGCGGGCAGCGCCGTGTTCGATGGCCGGTAGGCAACCTCGACACGCGGCTGGATCGTGACGCCGCCCATGCGCGGCACCTCCGCATCGAGCGCGAGCGCGAGCGCGCGAATGCGGCTATCGGCAAAACCCGTGGCGGTGGTCACGTCGTCGAGGTGCAGGGACATGCCTCGCGTGCCCGACATGCGATTCGCCGTCGCACCCGGTGAGCGCGATGATGGCGGCGCGTAGTCGACGTCGACGGTCTGGTGCGAAAGCGGCGGCGGTCCGAACGAGGCGAGCGTCATGACCTCGCCTGGCGCGCTCGCTGGCACCTCGGCCGCGGCCTCGGTCGTCGCGCTGACGATCTCGGCCGGACCGGGCTCGGGAAGATTGGCGGCGACGAGCAGGCCATCCGCATACTCGGCCCGTGACAGCGCGCTCAGCATCAGCGCGAGCAGACAGCAACCATGCAGGAAACATCGGAGGCGGATATCCGCGGCGACAGAACGTGCGCCACCGGGACAGTGCCCGGCACCCCTCTCTCCCACATGCAGCCGCATGGTCATGGCAACCACCTCGCCGGGCGTTATCGTGCCCGATCGATTTGAGCATAGGCCAGTGCCCATGCAATGGTTAGCTACGAATGTGGGGTGCCGTGCAGACCGGCCAGACGCAAAAAAGCCCGCGTTGCCGCGGGCTTTAATTGAAAAAGCCCTGCTCGATGAGCAGGGCTTTCAAAATTGGTGCCCAGAAGAGGACTCGGTCACCCATGCGCGACCCCGGGCTGCGCTTGCAAGCGCAGCCTTTTCTCGTCCTCGCGGGAAGTCCTCAGGACTTCCCTTTCTGGGCGCAGAATTGAAAAAGCCCTGCTCGATGAGCAGGGCTTTCAAAATTGGTGCCCAGAAGAGGACTCGAACCTCCACAGTGTTGCCACCGCTAGGACCTGAACCTAGTGCGTCTACCAATTCCGCCATCTGGGCTTCGTCGCGCTAACGTGTTGCTGTGTTTGCGAAGCGAAGAACGCAATTATGCTGACCAGGCAGATCTCTGTCAACACCCTATCGCAAAAAATCTTCACCCGCGATGCAGACGGAAGTCCACGGCCGAAGGGCGTCCCGGCAGATCGAGCGTCGCCGTGGCCGCCGGCGTGCGTGCCACGATCTTGCCCGCGCGCAGCACGAGCAAACGCGTCGCGCGCAGACGCAGCGCCTCGACCGGATCGCCCGCCTGCAGCAGTACCAGATCCGCGCGGCAGCCGGGCGCGATGCCATAGCCTTCGAGTCCGAGAATGCGCGCCGGCGTCTCCGTTACCGCGGTAAAGCACGCACGCATCGCGTCCTGCCCCGTCATCTGCCCCACGTGCAGCCCCATATGCGCGACCTCGAGCATGTCGCCCGTGCCGAGGCTGTACCAGGGATCCATCACGCAGTCGTGCCCGAACGCCACCGGCACGCCAGCGGCCAGCAGTTCCGGCACACGCGTCATCCCGCGCCGCTTCGGATACGTATCGTGCCGGCCCTGCAGCGTGATGTTGATCAGCGGGTTGGCAATCGCGGCCACCCCCGCCTCGCGCATCAGCGGCAGCAGCTTGGACACGTAGTAGTTGTCCATCGAATGCATCGACGTCAGGTGCGACCCGGTCACGCGTCCCTGCAGGCCGAGCCGCACCGTCTCGCTGGCCAGCGTCTCGATATGCCGCGACATCGGATCGTCGCTCTCGTCGCAATGCATGTCCACGCGCAGGCCGCGCGCGGCGGCTTCCTCGCACAGCAGCGCCACCGAAGCGGCACCGTCCGCCATCGTGCGTTCGAAATGCGGAATACCGCCGACCACATCCACGCCCATATCGAGCGCGCGCCGCAGGTTGTCCAGCGCGTACGGCGATCGCAGCACGCCGTCCTGCGGGAACGCCACCAGCTGCAGGTCCAGATACGGCTTGACGCGTTCGCGCACGTGCAGCAGCGCCTCCACGGCCAGCAGCCGCGGATCGCAGACGTCGACGTGCGAGCGAATCGCGAGCAGGCCCTTGGCCACGGCCCAGTCGCAGTACGCGAGCGCGCGCTCCACGAGCGCCTCCTGCGTCAGCAGCGGCTTGAGCTCGCCCCACAGCGCGATGCCCTCGAGCAGCGTGCCGGACTGGTTCACGCGCGGCAGCCCGAACGAGAGCGTCGAGTCCATATGGAAGTGCGCATCGACGAACGGCGGCGTGACCAGCTGACCCGCCGCGTCGATCTCTTCGTTGGCCTGTGCCGCGAGGTTTGCCTCGACGGCGGCGATACGGCCGCCCTCGATGGCGATATCGACGTCCTTGCGGCCGTCGGGCAGCGTGCAATGACGCAGGATCAGATCGAACATGATGTGAGGAAGTTATCCAGTATTGGGGTCAGCGCTCGCCCTTGCGGTACGGCTTCATCAGCGCCTGAGGATACGCCGCGCGCCGCGCCACGAGCACCAGCGCGAGAATCGACAGCAGATACGGCAGCATCAGATAGAACTGATACGGCAGCGCGGGCAGTCCCGGCAGGCTCGCGCCGCCCTGCTGCAGGCGCAGCTGCAGCGCGTCGAACGCCGCGAACAGCAATGCGCCGAGCAGCGCGCGGCCCGGCCGCCACGAGGCGAAGACGACAAGCGCCACGCAGATCCAGCCACGGCCGTTCACCATATTGAAGAAGAACGCGTTGAATGCCGACGTGGTCAGGAACGCGCCGCCCACGGCCATGAGCGCGGAACCGGCCATCACGGCGCCGATGCGCATCGCGCCCACGCGGATGCCCTGCCCCTCGGCCGCGGCGGGATTCTCGCCGACCATGCGGATGGCGAGCCCCAGTGGCGTGCGATACAGCAGCCACGCAAGCACGGGCGCGAGCAGCAGCGCAAGGAGCGTCAATGCGGTTTCCGCCCCCAGCACGCGACCGATCACGGGAATGCCTTCGAGCCACGTCATCGGCGCGAACGGCGTGATCGTCGGCGGCGTCGAGACCGAAGCAAAGCCCAGCCGGTACGCGTAGTACGAGAGACTCGTCGCGAGCATCGTCACCCCGAGCCCGGCCACGTGCTGCGACAGCGCCAGCGACACGGTCAGCACGCCATGCAGCAGCCCGAACAGCAGGCCCACGCCGGCGGCCACCGCCACGCCGCCCCAGAGCGGCGCGCCGTGATACACGGCCAGCCAGCCCGAGAATGCACCGGCCACCATGATGCCTTCGATGCCGAGGTTCAGCACACCCGCGCGCTCGCAGAGCAGCACACCCAGCGTGCCGAAGATCAGCGGCGTGCCCACGCGCAGCACGGCGACCCAGAACGGGGCGCCGGACAGGATATCGAGCAGTTCCATTACCCGGCCCTCCCGCTGCGGCCGAAACGGATACCGTCGAAGCGGACGCGATATCGCGCGAGCATCGTCGCCACCAGCATCGAGATCAGTGCCACCGCGACGATCACGTCGGCGATGGTATTGGGGACGTTCACCGCGCGGCTCATGCCGTCGGCGCCCACCAGGATGCCCGCCACGAAGATCGAGGCAGCCACCACGCCCAGCGGATGGAGCCCTGCCAGCATCGCGATGACCACGCCCGCGTAGCCGTAGCCGGGCGAGATATCGAGTGTCAGGTAGCCCGTGCGGCCGGCCACCTCGACCACGCCGGCAAGGCCCGCCAGCGCGCCCGACAGCAATGCCGCCAGCACGGTCACGCGCGCCACGGGCATGCCCGCGAATGCGGCCGCGCGCGCATTGGCGCCCACCGCGCGCATTTGCAGACCGAACACGGTAAAGCGGTTGATGGCCCAGACCACCATGGCCAGCAGCACCGCGCCGATCAGCCCGCTATGCACGCGGGACCGCTCCATCAGGCGCGACAGCTCGAGCTCGGGCACCAGCGCGACCGACTGCGGCCAGCCCATCGCGAGCGGATCCTTCATGGGGCCGTCCAGCATCATCGACACCAGCAGCAGCACGATGAAGTTGAGCAGCAGCGTGGTCACCACTTCGTCCACGCCGAGGCGCAGCTTGAGCATGGCCGGCACCAGCAGCAGCAACGCGCCGGCAATCATGCCGGCCGCCACCATCGCGGCGAACAGCACCCACACCTGCGCCGCCTCCGGCAGCGAGCCCACCCATGCCGGCATACCGCCATCGACCTGCCCGCCCACCGCCACCGCGGCCAGCGCGCCCAGATAAAGCTGCCCTTCGGCGCCGATATTGAACAGCCGCGTCCGGAAGGCGACCGCCACGGCCAGGCCGGTCAGCATCAGCGGCGTCGCGCGCGTCAGCGTTTCCGACCACGCGAAGCGCGAGCCGAAACCGCCCTCGAGCAGCAGCAGATAGGCGCGGCCCACAGGTGCGCCGGCCCATGCGACCAGCAGCGCGCAGACGGCCAGCGTGACGACGATCGCCCCGAACGGCGCGCCGAACAGCGCCAGCCGCGAAACGGAAGTTCTTGCCTCAAGCCGCATCGATGGCCTCCATGCGGTCGTTGGCATGCGCTTCGCCGTGGCCCTCGCCCGCCATGGCGAGGCCGAGCGACGCGAGCGTCCAGGCCTCGGTGGGCCGTGCCGCGGTCAGGTGACCGCTGTGGATCACCGCGACGCGATCGGCCAGCGCGCGCAACTCGTCGAGGTCTTCGGAAATCAGCAGCACGGCCGCGCCCTGCGCCGCGGCTTCCAGCAGCTGGCGCCGCACATAGGCCACCGCGCCGATATCGAGCCCCCATGTCGGCTGGCTCGCGACGACGAGTCGCGGTGCCTGGTCGCCGCGCACCGACAGCGCGCGGCCGAGAATCAGTTTCTGCATATTGCCGCCAGACAGATTGCGCGCGGCCACTTCGGCGCCGCCGCCGCGCACGTCGAAGCGTTCGATCAGGCCGCGCGTGAATGCGCGCGCGGCGCCGCGTCGAATGACGCCGCCGCGCACGAAGGCGGGATTGCCCAGTTGTTCCGTAATCGCGTTCTCCCATAGCGAGAGGTCGCCGACCGTGCCTTGTGCATGCCGGTCTTCGGGAATGCGCGCCACGCCGGCCTCGATCCATTTCCGCGGCACGGCCGCAAGCGGCTGGCCCCCAAGGGTCACGCTGCCGTGCGACGGCGTCGCGATGCCGCTCATCAGTTCGGCCAGCGCCACCTGCCCGTTGCCGGAGACGCCGGCAATGCCGACGATCTCGCCCGCATGCAGCGTCAGCGAGATGTCCGTCAGCGCGCCATGGCCGTCGCCGGCCGCCACGCTCACGCGGTCGAGCTTCGCCACGACTTCGCCCACCGTGCGGCTCGCGTCGCGAACCGGCATCTCCACGCGCCGGCCCACCATCCGTTCGGCCAGTTCGGCCTTGCTGGTCTCCCGCGTGGCGCCCGTCGAGACGAGCTTGCCGCCGCGCAGCACCGCCACGCGATGGGATACACGCATGACCTCGTCGAGCTTGTGGCTGATGAAGACGACCGACAGGCCTTCCGCGATCAGCTGCGCGAGCGTGCCGAACAGGCTGTCCACCTCCTGCGGCGTGAGCACGGCGGTCGGCTCGTCGAGAATCAGCACCCGCGCGCCACGATAGAGCGCCTTGATGATTTCCACCCGCTGACGCTCGCCCACCGACAGCGCGCCCACGCGCGCCTGCGGATCCACGGCCAGCCCGAAGCGCGCGGCAATCTCCTGCACGCGTGCGCGCGCGGCGCCGCGCTGCTGGCGCCAGCGCCACAGCGGTTCGGTGCCGATGAGGATGTTGTCCAGCACGGACAGGTTGTCCGCGAGCGTGAAGTGCTGATGGACCATGCCGATGCCGGCGGCCAGCGCGGCGCGCGGCTGGCCCGGAGGCAACGGCTGCCCGTCGATCTCGACGGTGCCGGCGTCGGCCACGTAATGGCCGAACAGGATATTGACGAGCGTACTCTTGCCGGCGCCATTCTCGCCGAGCAACGCGAGCACCTCGCCGCGATGCAGTTCGAGCGAGATATCGTCGTTGGCGACGAGGCTGCCGAAGCGTTTGGTGATACCGGTCAGGCGCAGCACCGGCGGTGGGGAATTCGACATCGTATGTAGAAAAGATCGGTGCCCCTCTCCCCGCTGGGGGAGAGGGGCCGGGAGTGAGGGCAGAAGTTTAATTGGACTTCGGCTCGGTCTCCACCACCTTCACCGCAAACTTGCCATCGAGAATCGCTTTCTCTTTCGCCTTGACCTTGGCCATCAGATCGGCCGGCACCTTGCCCTCGAAGGTCCCCAGCGGCGCGAGCTCCGCGCCCTTGTACTTCATCAGCGAGTACTGGCCATAGTCCTCGTTCTTGAACTGCCCGGCCTTGACCTTCGCCAGCGCGGCCGCGACGGTCGGCTCCATGTTCCACAGCGCCGAGGCGACGACCGTGTTCGGATACTGCGGCTGCGTGTTGATCACGTTGCCGATCGCCAGCTTGTTCCGTTCCTTGGCCGCATCGGACACCCCGAAGCGCTCCGCGTACAGGATGTCCGCGCCCTTGTCGACCATCGCAAAGGCCGCTTCCTTGGCCTTGGGCGGATCGAACCAGGAGCCGATGAAGCTCACCGTGAACTTGACCTTCGGATTGACTTCGCGCGCGCCTTCCATGAATGCGTGCATCAGGCGGTTGACCTCGGGAATCGCATAACCGCCCACCATGCCGATATGGTTGGTCTTGGTCATGCCGCCCGCGATCATGCCGGTGAGGTACGACGGTTCCTGGATGTAGTTGTCGAACACCGAGAAGTTGGGCGCCTGCGGCTTGCCCGACGAGCCCATCAGGAATGCGGTCTTCGGATAGTCCTTGGCCACCTTGCGCGCCGCCGACTCCACGGCGAACGACTCGCCCAGGATCAGCGCCGAGCCCTGCTCCGCATACTGGCGCAGCACACGCTCGTAGTCCGCGTTCGACACGCTTTCCGAGAACACGTAATCGATCTCGCCGCGGGCCTTCGCTTCGTTGAGCGCCTTGTGGATGCGCGACACCCACTGCTGTTCCACGGGTACCGTGTACACCGCCGCCACCTTGACCTTGGCCTGCGCATGCGCGCCCGGCGCGGTGCCCATGGCCACGGCCGCCGTGCCGGCCATGGCCAGCGCGATCACCAGACGGCGCTGTCGGCGCACGATTTCTACCCGTTCAGTCTTCATGACTTCCTTCCCCTTTTTCGTTTGACTGCGTTGATAACTTGTTCAGGCGTCCGCCGCGATCCCGCAACCGCGCAACAGCAAGGCGACCAGATGCTCGGTCGCATCGTCGAACGTGCGCGCGTCGAGCTCCGCCACGCCCAGCACCGCGCAGACCTGTGCCTCGAAGTCGGCGTAGGTCTGCGTGGCCGCCCAGATCGTGAAGAACAGATGATGCGGGTCAACGGCCGCCATCTGCCCGCTGGCGATCCACTGCCGGATCACCACCGCCTTGCGCGCGACGAGCTCGCGCAACGCTTCGCGCAGCACGCCGCCGATCTCGGGCGCGCCGTGCAGCAGCTCGTTGGCGAACACGCGCGACGCATCGGGATGGCTTTCGGACAGCCGCATCTTGGCGCGGATGTACTGCTCCAGCGCCGTGCGCGGCGCATGATCGGCCGTGATGATATCCGTCTCCGAGAGCCAGAGGTGCAGCGTGTGCGCGAGCACGGCCCGATACAGCGCCTGCTTGGTACGGAAGTAGTAATGGAGGTTCGACTTCGGCACGCCCGCGCGCAGCGCGATCTCCGCCATGGTTGCCCCCGCGAACCCCGCGCGCGCGAACACGTGTTCCGCCGCGCGCATGATCAATGCCTCGTTCTCCTGGCGGATGCGCCCGCCGGGTTCACGCGCCGCTTCCGCCACGGCATTCGCCGGAGCGGATGCGGCCGTCATGCCTGCTGTATTTCTCATTTGGTGCCATAAAGCCGGTCGCCGGCATCGCCGAGTCCCGGCACGATATATCCGTGCTCGTTGAGCGTTTCATCGATCGCCGCCGTGACGATCAGTACATCGGGGTGCGCGGCCTGCAGCGCGCGCAGCCCCTGCCGCGAGGCGATCAGGCACACATACTTGAGCGCCGTCACGCCCGCTTCCTTGAGCCGGTTGAGCGCCGCGATGGCCGAGTTCCCCGTGGCGAGCATCGGATCGACCACGATCACGAGGCGCTCCCCGATGTCCTCGGGCATCTTGAAGTAGTACTCGATGGGCTCCAGCGTCTCCGGATCGCGGTACAGCCCGATATGCCCGACGCGCGCGGCGGGCAGCAATTCCAGCATGCCGTCCAGGAAGCCGTTGCCCGCGCGCAGGATCGACACGAGGCACAGCTTCTTGCCCGACAGCACCGGCGACTGCATCGGCGCGACCGGCGTGCGGATGGCCACTGTTTCCATCGCGAGGTCGCGCGTGGCCTCGTACGTCAGCAACTGGCTGATCTCGCGCACCAGCCGGCGAAAGTTGTCGGTCGTGGTCTCCTCGCTGCGCACCAGCGTGACCTTGTGCTGCACCAGCGGATGATTGACGACCAGCACCGATGGCGACAGCGCGCTCGCGGTCGTTTCGGCAAAGGCTTCCACTGCCGTGGGCACGGCGGACAGGTCGGTCATGGTGTGCTCCTCAGATCGGTCGCTAAGACGGAAGGCCAGACGAAAGACGACGGACGGGTGCCCGTCGCCCGATGCAATGCTGCCAATATCCTGCTGCTTCGTTTAGAACACGGTGCCGTCGCTCTGGATCGCGAACGGCGGCGGGCCGCCCTCGCGCCGCTGCGCGGCGATGCGCCGCCCCGCGGCCCACGTGCCTCCTTCGAGCACGCGCGCGAGCGGGAAGTCCGCCTCGCTCAGGCCCAGCGCCTGCCGCACGCCATCGGCCACGAGATCGAGTCCGGTCACCGTCAGCGCGCGCCATTCCACGATGACGGGTTCATCGACGGTATGCACGCCCGCGGCAAACGCCGGGTCGCGCGGCTTCATGAGCTCGAAGTCGAACAGCAGCCCGCCGTTGCGATACTCGGGCAGGCCCGTCAGCGCATCGAGGCCCGTGACCGTGAGACCGCCGTCCTCGAGCGGCTCGATCAGCGAATACGTGAGCCACTGCGTGAGCTTGTGCAGCGGCACGAGCCCGTCCGGTGCCGCCTGATGCTGCCAGCAATCGCCAAGGGAGATCCCGTCCATCACGATCCGGCCCGGCCACACGGGACCGAGCGCGATCAGCAGCGTGCGCAATACGAAGCCCGCTTCCACGCGGCCGTCGCGCGCATGGCCCGCGATGTAGTCGAACAGATTGCCGAGCCGCGCGGGCGCGCCGAACACCGCCGGCGTGGCCTGCACGACCTCGCCGAGCCGGCGCAGCAGGCCCGCGCGTCCTTCGAGCCCGACGATGGGGTTGTGCTGCGCCACCTGGAACGCGTTGGCGATGGTCGAGGCATCGATGCGCATCAGCCGTTCGCCGTCCGCGCGCAGCGGATCGCCGTGCTCGGCCGAGAAGCCGCCGCGCGCGAACAGGTCGAAGCTCGCCACGCCGAGGCCTTCGGAACGCGTCAGGTTGATATCGCTGGCCGGATCGCGATAGCGCCAGTCCGGGCCCGCGCCCGCATCGAGCAGCACGCTCGGGATGACGAGGTCGATGCCGATACGCGCGCGTTCGGCGCAATGGTCGGCACCGGACAGCCCCGCGCGCTCGCACAGGATCTGCCAGCGGTCCACCTTCTCGCCGGGCGCGCCGGCCTCGAAATGCCGCCAGCGGCTGTGATAGGGCACCTGCAGGTCGGGATAGCGGCGGCGGATCGTCGTGGCGACGTAATCCGCGATCGCATGGACCCGGTCGGGATGCCAGGTGAACAACGACGACTCGCCCGCCGCCACGTACTCGGTCACCGTGGCGCAATGCGTGCGCACCGCTTCGGCGGTCAGCAACGGGCTGGCCCGATGATCGGGCGGCACGGGGCTGTGCCAGCCGCTACCGTTGCCCTCGTCATGCCCGCTTGCCGGACGCTCCGGAAATTCGTTCATTCGTTCAACCCCCTGCCCTTCGCGAGAGCGAGTTCGTTGGCATCGGGCGGCGTGTAGTGCGTGAAATAGCCGGCAGCCACCTTCGCGTCGATCTCCACGCGCGCATCCGCCGGAATCAGCGCCTCGGGAATCGCCACCTGCTCCACCACTTCGATACCCTGCGCCGTCAGCGCGCCGTGTTTCATGTTGCTCATCGAGGCCCAGCGGTCGATACGCCGGATGCCGAGCCAGTGGAACACGTCGGGCATCAATTCCTGGAAGCGCATGTCCTGCACGCCCGCCACACATTCGGTCCGCGCGAAGTAGGTTTCCGCGCGATCGCCGCCCACCTGGCGCTTGCGGGCGTTGTAGACCAGGAACTTGGTCACCTCGCCCAGCGCGCGCCCTTCCTTCCGGTTATAGACCACCAGGCCGACTCCACCCTGCTGCGCCATCTCGATACAGACTTCGATGCCATGCGCGAGGTAGGGTCTGCAGGTACAGATATCGGAGCCGAAGACATCGGACCCGTTGCATTCGTCGTGCACGCGGCAGGCCACGCGCGTGTCGTCCTGCCCGAGCTTCGCGATATCGCCGAAGAAATACAGCGTCATGCCGCCGATCGGTGGCAGAAACACCTTCAGGTCGGGCCGCGTCACGAGTTCGGGGAACATGCCGCCGGTCTGCTCGAACAGGCTGCGCCGCAGCACGCTCTCCTTGATATGGAAACGCTCGGCGATACCGGGCAGGTACCACACCGGATCGATCGCGGCCTTGGTCACGCGCACGTCCCCGTTCGCGAACAGGATCTCGCCATCGGGCGCGAGCCGTCCGGCCGCGATTGCCGCGGTGAGTTCGGGCATGTTGATATGGGCGCGCGTGACGGCGATGGTCGGGCGGATATCGACGCCCGCCGCGATGCGGTCCTCGAACGCCGTGGAGACCAGATGCCCCCATGGGTCGAGCGATACGATCTTGCCGGCGTCGCCCCACTGCGGATGCGGGCCGATCGCCTCGGCCGGCGCCGTGTCCGTGAGATCGGGACGGTGCGCGCGCTGCAGGTTGCCGGCCGCCACGGCCAGCGCGCGATAGATCGCGTAGGCACCCGCATGGGTGCCGATCACGTTCCGCTGCGCGGGGTCGGTGACGCTCGCGATCACCGGGCCCCGCTCGACCGCAGTCGGCGCGCCCCAGTGGATCGCTTCGGCCGGCTTGTCGCGCCGGGCATGCGAGGTCAGGACGATGTGATCGGACATGGAAGCCTCACTGGAATCCTGACCAAATGGTCAGGTTTACGATTCCATAGTAGGCAACCTTCATGCCATAGACCAATCGGGTTTTAACGAGTGTGCGCGCCAGGCAACGGTCCAGACGCGCACCGGCAGTGTGCGCGCCGCACCAGTCCGACGCGTGCCGTGCTCAGATCTTTGTCGTCCGCGAGGCAGGGGCGGGGTCGCGCGCCCACCACGCCTTCCACAGGACCTTCCACTGCGCCGCCAGTTGGCCCGCGAGGTCCCGGCTTTCCACGTGACGGTGGAACAGCGCCCCCGCCACGTTGCTCGCGACCCACGCGAGCACCATGCCCAGCGCGTTGAGCACCGGCTGCCCGGGCGCCACATGGTGCACGAACGCGTTCACGACGAGGCAGACCGGAAAGTGCACGAGGAAGACGGAGTAGGAAATCTTGCCGAAATAGGCGGCCACGCGCCCGCGCGGCCAGTCTTCGAGCCAGCCGCCGCGCCGCGCGATCGCGAGGACGAGGGCCGTGGCCAGCGCCACCGCGATGCGCAGCCGGAAGTCCACGGCCAGCGCCGCCACGCCCACGGCGGCAAGCGCCACGAGCGCGCGCGAGGAACGCGACTTGTCCGATGCCCAGAACGCCAGCGAGCCCGCACCGTAAGCGCCGAAGAAATAGATCGCCCAAACGTCCCAGGCGGCATCGCGGTTGAACCAGAACAGCGAGGCCACCGCGAGCGCCGCCACCAGCGGCATGCCCCAGGGGCGGCCGTCAGTCCCCGCCAGCCCCGCGGCCGAGCCCGCGCGCGCCAGCCACAGCGCGCCAATCAGCAACGCGAACAACTGCAGGTCGATGGCCACGTACCAGACGCCGGCGGACAGCGCGTCCACATCCAGCACGCTGTGCAGCAGCAGCAGGTGCGCGAGGAACTGCTTCACATGGGGCGCGGCCGGAATCGAGTCGTGCACCATCCAGCTTCGCGCGAGCGCGGCGCCCACGATGCTGACGCCGATCGCGGCCGCATAGGGCACCACCAGCTTGCGGTACCGTCGCCACACGGTGGCGACCGGGTTCCGCACCAGCAGATGCCCGCCCGGCGCGAGGCTGCGTGCGGCGAGGAATCCGCTGATGACGAGGAAGACCTGCACGGCAATCCGCGCGTAGTCCGACATCCAGTCGATCAGGCCGGGCGCGAGCGAGTGGGCCGCATCGGACATGGGGCCGTAGAAGGACAGATGGTGCAGCACGATCAGCTGGGAACTGACCGCCTTGAGGGCGTCGATGCACGCCATCCGGGACGGACGGGAGCTCATTGTTATGGGGTGACGGCGAAGTTACGCGAAGGGCAGCATTCTACCTTGTGGTGCGTAACCTGTCCGATGCGGTGCATACCGCGCATTATCGGAGAACGGCGATTACCATTCGTCACATGGATTATCACAATGGTGCACTTCCACCACGCGGAGTTCACTAATGAGCGTCACCTCCCTCGTTTTCTCTCCTTTTTCCCGTTCTTTCCCTTCCGTTGCGCTCGCGGCCGCGCTCGGTGTCGCGCTAGGCGTCGCGCCCGCCGCCATGGCGGCGAACGACAACAGCGACGTCAGCGTCCGGGGCAATATCCGCCCGTCCGCCTGCCGCATCGCGCTGTCCGAGAACGGAGAAGTGGACTACGGCACGATCTCCGCCACGGTCGTCTCGAAGAGCACGGCGGGTTACTCGCCCGGCCAGCGCGAGGTGGTGCTGACCATCCATTGCGAGCTGGAAACGCGCGTGGGCGTCGCCGTCAGGGACAATCGCGTCGGCACGCGTGCCGACATCACCGGCATCGACCTGTATGGTTTCGGGCTCGGCAAGTTCAACGAATTCAAGCTCGGCGCCTACACGATCACGCCCGGCGCCACGGCCGCTACCGAGAAAGGCGAGGTCGCGCTGCTGATCTCGGACGACAAGGGCCGGAACTGGGCACGCAACTCGTTGCGTACGCTCCGCGCCGACGGCGTCTCCATGCTGAGCTGGGCCGAACCCGGCTCGACCACCCCGGCGGCACGGCGGCAGTTCCAGACGCCGCTGCGCGTGGACGCCTACCTGCCGAAGGCGGACGCGCTGCCCAAGCTGGACCAGACGATCGAGCTGGACGGCTCGGCGACGCTGTCCCTCGTCTACCTGTAAACCGCGTGCAAGCCGTGACGCGCAGCGAGCGAGTCAGGCGAGTCGGGCGAGTCAGGAGCGTCGCGGCCTTGCGCGCCGCGACGTTACCGGTCGGGCGGGTCGATCTCCATAGCCGTCACGTCCACGCGTTGCAACCGGTTGTTCTGCCGGATCTCGGTCCGGAGCACGAACGCTTCGGACGGACAGTACCAGTCGGTCACGTTCAGCAGGCTCGGCTCCACCTGCAGATATTCGTCGCCGACCTGCAGCGGACCCAGCGAGGTGCGCTTCTCGTAGGTAATCGGCAGGCATTCCTTGCGACCCATCACGGTATCGATCATCTGCTTGCGCCCGACGTGGCGCGAGCCAACGAGGACGGTCGCATACAGCGCCTGGATCGACCCTACTACCTCGTCCTTGGCAATCGGGTAGATCTTGAGCGAGACGCTCGACCGGAACATCTCGCCCTCGAGCATCATGCCCTCGCGGATATCGAGGCCCGCGTAATTGAATACGCCGCTGCCCCGAAACGCCGCTTCACCGAACACGCGCGCATATTTCGCCCGCGCATTGATCACGGCATTGCGGCTGTCGATACTGGTCTTGGCCGTCGCCCCGCGGCGGTCGATGTTGATCTCGTGCATCTGGTTCGTGTCCACGGGCGGCCCCTTGAGCGCCGCCAGCGCCGACTTGGACCTGACCTCGAGCTGCGCGCTGCACCCCGTGTCCCAGCGCATGACCTCGCGCAGGATCATCGTGATGGACATCGGCATGTCGCCGTCGCCCTCCATTTGCACGCGCGACCCCGAGCGGAACCACGGCGCCTCGCATAGCGCGGCGCCTGCCGGCATCGGCGCGGTCGCCATCGGCTGCGTGACCGCCTGCACGATGGCGGCCGCGTCGGCCGGTGCGGCGCCGGGCGCTGCATCGGGTGCGGTCTGTGCGAGCGCCGGCCCGGCGAGCAGCGCCATCGCCATCAGGGAGCCGTATTTTTGTGTTCTTTTAGTCACTTTAAGTCAACAATCCGGCGAAACTTAAGGCTTGCTTAATCTGCACCCGTCAGTATTGCGCGAAATCGCGTCCAAGGGTTTATCGGCCCATGTCCTATCGGGCACAGGGATGCGCTCGTGCTAACATTGCGCGCCCGAACGCCATGGTGCCCCGACGGGGCACTGCGTGGGGAACCGTCATGACGATGACGGTCTCAATTGCAGCACCTCTGTTGTCCACCGAATGCAGGCATGCCGCGTTGTCCGTGGTCTGCCATGCCGGCCGCGCCGCCGGATCCGGCCCAATCCAGGAGATCTATGCGCAGTTCCTCGCCCTCGCGCCTCGCCGGGCTGCCCGTCGGCATGATCGCCATGGTGGCCATCGCGATTCTGGTGGTATGGTTCGGCACGCTCGACGCCCGCCATCTGCTGCGCCCCGACGAGGGCCGCTACGCCGAGATTTCGCGCGAGATGTTCCTGAGCGGGGACTGGGTCACGATTCGCTACAACGACCTCAAGTACTTCGAGAAGCCGCCCTTCCATATGTGGGTGACGGCGCTCTCCTATACGTTGTTCGGCGTGGGCGACTGGCAGGCCCGGCTGTGCGTGGCGCTGTCCGGCATCGTGGGCCTTGCCGCGTCGATGTTCGCCGCCGTGCGCTGGTATGGCCCGCGCGTGGCCCTGCTGACCGGCCTCGCGCTGGTCGCCGCGCCGATGTGGAGCGTGGCCGGCCATTTCAATTCCCTCGACATGACGCTGTCCGGCGCGCTCGCCTGCGTGCTCGCGTTCATGCTCGTCGCGCAGCACCCCTCGGCCACGCCCGCCGCCCGGCGCAACTGGATGCTGGCCTGCTGGGCCGCGATGGGCGTCGCGGTGCTGACCAAGGGCCTTGTGGGCCTGGCGCTGCCGGGCCTCGTGCTCGTGGTCTACACGCTGATCACGCGCGATATCGGCCTCTGGCGCCGCCTGCACCTCGTTGCCGGCATCGTCGTGATGCTGGTCGTGACGGTGCCCTGGTTCTGGCTCATCGACTCCCGCAATCCCGAATTCGCGCATTTCTTCTTTATCCACGAACACTGGGACCGCTACACGTCCACCGTGCACGAGCGCAAGGGCAGCATCTGGTACTTCGTGCCGCTGCTCGTCGCGGGCTTCCTGCCGTGGCTGGGCCTGCTCCCGCGGATGTGGAGCGAGATCCGCGAGCGGGCGGGGGCCGACCTGACCGCCCAACGCGGTGCCGGCTGCAAGCCGTTCCAGCCCGCATTGCTGGCTGCCGTGTGGGCCATCGCGATCTTCGCGTTCTTCAGCCTGTCCAGTTCCAAGCTGCCGGGCTACATCGTGCCGATCTTTCCGGCGCTCGCCAT
Organism: Cupriavidus sp. OTU4054; assembly: GCF_038440175.1. Lineage (NCBI taxonomy): Bacteria > Pseudomonadati > Pseudomonadota > Betaproteobacteria > Burkholderiales > Burkholderiaceae > Cupriavidus > Cupriavidus sp. OTU4054. The sequence continues at coordinate 314,586 of NZ_JASATF010000003.1, read as the reverse complement.
CCTCGCCGGCGTGGCGCTCGACCATATCAACGAGCGCTCGTGGAACCGGCAGATCAATGCGATGCTCGTGCTGGCCGTGGTCGGGCTGCTGGCCACGCCGTATCTCGCCACGCTCGACAAGCCGTCCACGCCGAACGCGGTCTACCGGCTGTTCGCGATCTGGGTCGGTGCCGCCTTCGTGGTGCTGCTGGCGGGCGCGATCGCCGCGCGCCGCCTGCTGCGGACGCGCGGGCTGTTCCCGAGCATCACGGCCTATGCGCTCGGGCTGTACCTGTGCTGCACCGTGGCGCTGCTCGGCCACGAGGTCATGGGCCGGCGCGCTTCCGGCGTGGACCTGCTGCCCGCGATCCGCGCCGTGCTCAAGCCCGACATGCCGTTCTACGGCGTCGGCGTGCTCGATCACACCCTGCCGTTCTACCTCGGCCACACGCTGACCATGGTCGAACACCCGGACGAACTCGAATTCGGTGTCACGCAGGCGCCCGACCGGTGGATTCCCACCGTGGCCGCGTTCATCGCCAAATGGAACGATGGCCAGCCCGCGCTGGGTATCATGTCGCCCGACACCTATGAAGGCCTGCGGGCGCAGCAGGTGCCGATGCATGTGGTCGCACGGGACGTGCGCCGCGTGGTCGTCAGCAACTTCCCGCTGCCGGCGCAATCCGAACAGACGAAACCCGCTTCATGACGCTCTCGACCTTCGCTTTCATTTTTGCCGGCGTGCTGCTCAATGCATGCGCGCAGCTGCTGCTCAAGGCCGGCACCAACGCGGTGGGCGCCATCACGCTCGATCGCGCGACCTTGCTGGACACCGCGTTCCGTGTGATCACGCAGTGGCCCGTGCTCGGCGGCCTGACGCTCTACGTGATCAGCGTCGGCGTGTGGATCATCGGGCTGTCGCGCGTCGATGTATCGATCGCCTACCCGATGCTGTCCCTCGGGTACGTGGTCAACGCACTGGCCGCCTGGTGGCTGTTTGGTGAGATGATCGGCCCGTTGCGCGTGGCCGGCATCCTGCTGATCCTGGCTGGCGTCTTCCTGATCGCCCGCTCATAGGAAATCACGATGACCGCTTCACACGAGTTCCTGCCGTTCGTGCGGCCCGACATCGATGCCGAGGCCATTGCCGAGGTCGGCAAGGTGCTGGCATCCGGCTGGATCACCTCCGGCCCGAAGATGCAGGCGTTCGAGGCCGCGCTGTCGGCGCTGTTCGACGGCCGGCCGGTGCGCACGTTCGCCAACGGCTCCGCCACGATGGAGATCGCGCTGCGCATCGCCGACATCGGCCCGGGCGACGAGGTCATCACCACGCCGATCACGTGGGTCGCCACCGCCAACGTGGTGCTCGCCGTCGGTGCGCGCCCCGTCTTCGTCGATATCGACCCGCGCACGCGCAACCTCGACCTCGATGCCGTGGAAGCCGCGATCACGCCGCGCACGCGCGCCATCATGCCGGTCTACCTGTCGGGCCTGCCCGTCGATATGGACCGCCTGTACGCGATCGCGAACCGCCACGGCCTGCGCGTGATCGAGGATGCCGCGCAGGCGATCGACTCGCGCTGGCGCGGCCGCCGCATCGGCGCGTTCGGTGACCTCGTCAGCTTCAGCTTCCAGGCCAACAAGAACATCACGACCATCGAAGGCGGCTGCCTGGTCATGAACTCGCCCGACGAAGCGCAGCGCGCCGAGCGCCTGCGCCTGCAGGGCGTCATCCGCACGGGCATGGACGGCATGGACGTCGAGGAGCCCGGCGGCAAGTTCAACCTCACGGACGTCAATGCCGTGGTCGGCCTGCAGCAGCTAGGAAAGCTGGACGCGATTACCGCGCGCCGCGCGATGCTCGCGGAGACGTACTTCCAGTGCTTTGGCGCGACGGCCGGCTTCGAGGACCTCGGCGCCGAACTGCCGCTGCCGATCGACCGTGACGCCGCCACCACCAACTGGCACATGTTCCAGGTCGTGCTGCCCACCGCGCGCATGGCCGGCGGCCCCGCCACCGCGCGCCGCCAGTTCATGGAAGCGATGCGCGAACGCGGCATCGGCACGGGCGTGCATTACCCTCCCGTGCACCTGTTCACCCATTACCGCTCCCTGGGCTGGCGCGAAGGCATGCTCCCGCATGCCGAACGTATCGGCCAGGGAATCGTCACGCTCCCGCTGTTCCCCGCGATGCAGCCTGCCGACGTCGAGCGGGTATGCGAAATCTTTACCGACACATGCAAACGCCTCTCTCACTAAGCCCGGTCGAAGTCTCGGTCGTCATTCCGGTCTACAACGAGGAAGACGGTCTGCAGGCACTGTTCGACCGCCTCTATCCGGCGCTCGATGCCCTGGGGACGTCGTACGAGATCATCTTCATCAACGACGGCAGCGCCGACCGCTCGCCGCAGATGCTGGCCGCGCAGTATCACAAGCGTCCCGATGTGACGCGCGTGATCCTGTTCAACGGCAATTTCGGCCAGCACATGGCGATTCTCGCGGGCTTCGAGCATACGCGCGGCCGCATCGTGATCACGCTCGACGCGGACCTGCAGAACCCGCCGGAAGAGATCCCGCGCCTGGTCGAGAAGATGCGCGAGGGCCACGACTATGTCGGCACCGTCCGCCGCCAGCGCAACGACACCGCGTTCCGCCGCTATGCGTCGCGCGCGATGAACCGCCTGCGCGAGAAGATCACCAAGATCCGCATGACGGACCAGGGCTGCATGCTGCGCGCCTACGACCGCAACGTGATCGACACGATCAACGCGTGCCGCGAGGTCAACACGTTCATCCCGGCACTGGCGTACACGTTCTCGTCGAACCCGATCGAGATCGAGGTCGGCCACGAGCAGCGCCATGCGGGCGAGTCGAAGTACTCGCTGTATCAGCTCATCCGCCTGAACTTCGACCTCGTCACCGGCTTCTCGATCGTGCCGCTGCAGTGGTTCTCGGCCATCGGCACGATCCTGTCGCTGTCGTCCGCCGGACTGTTCGTGGTGCTGCTGATCCGGCGCTTCATCCTCGGCTCGGAAGTGCAGGGTGTGTTCACGCTGTTCGCCCTGACGTTCTTCCTCATGGGCATCATGCTGTTCGGCATCGGCCTGCTCGGCGAGTACGTCGGCCGCATCTATCAGGAAGTCCGCGATCGTCCGCGCTACCGTATCCAGGCCGTGCTCGAACGCACCGGCGGCGCGGCTGGCGCGGGCGGCCGCGATGGCGCCGCCAGCAACGATGTGGAGGCAGCCTCGTGCGAGCGGTAGTCTTTGCGTACCACAACGTCGGCGACCGCTGCCTGCGCGTGCTGCATGCGCGCGGCGTGGACGTCGCGCTCGTCGTCACGCATCGCGACCGGCCCGACGAGAACATCTGGTTCCGCCGCGTGGCGGACACCGCCGCCGAGCTCGGCGTGCCGTTCGTCTATGGCGAGGATCCGGCCGATCCCGCGCTGGCACAGGCCGTGCGCGATGCCGCGCCCGACGTCATCTTCTCCTTCTACTACCGCTCGATGATCCCCGCCGCGCTGCTCGCGGTGGCGCCGGGCGGCGCGTTCAACATGCACGGTTCGCTGCTGCCGAAGTATCGCGGCCGCGTGCCGGTGAACTGGGCCGTGCTGCACGGCGAGACGGAAACCGGCGCCACGCTTCACGCGATGGAAGCCAAGCCCGACGCGGGCTTTATCGTCGACCAGACCGCGGTACCGATCCTGCCCGACGACACGGCTGGCGAAGTCTTCGAGAAGGTCACCGTGGCGGCCGAACAGACGCTGTGGCGCGCGCTGCCCGCGATGATCGCGGGCCACACGCCGCAACGCCCCAACGTGCTGGCCGAGGGCAGCTATTATTCGGGGCGCAAGCCCGAGGATGGCCGCATCGACTGGCGGCAGCCGGCGGCGGACGTCTATAACCTGATTCGGGCGGTGGCGCCGCCCTACCCCGGCGCCTTCACCGATCTGGGCGGCCGCCGCTTCGTGGTCGCGCGCGCACGCCGTATCTCTGGTGCCGGTGCCGGTGCCCTGTCGCCTGGCCTGCACGTGCGCGACGGCCGCATCGTCGCCGTCTGCGGCGACGGGGGCCTGCTCGATATCCAGACGCTGCTGCAAGGCCGCAGCGCGGACGACGGCGTTGCCGTCACCCCATCCGAATTCGCTTCTCTTATTACCGTTCTGCCCAACGAGGAAAACCGATGAAAAAGGTCCTGATTCTTGGCGTCAATGGCTTCATCGGCCACCACCTGACGCGCCGCATCCTGGAAACGACGAATTGGGAGGTCTACGGCATGGACATGTCGTCGGACCGACTGGGCGAGCTGATCGAGCACCCGCGCATGCACTTCTCCGAGGGTGACATCACCATCAACAAGGAGTGGGTGGAGTACAACATCCGCAAGTGCGACGTGATCCTGCCGCTCGTGGCCATCGCCACGCCGGCCACGTACGTGCGCAACCCGCTGCGCGTGTTCGAACTGGATTTCGAGGCCAACCTGCCCATCGTGCGCAGCGCCGTGAAGTACGGCAAGCACCTCGTGTTCCCGTCGACGTCCGAGGTCTACGGCATGTGCGCCGACGAAGAGTTCGATCCGGAAGCTTCGCCGCTGATCTACGGCCCGATCAACAAGCCGCGCTGGATCTACGCCTGCTCCAAGCAACTGATGGACCGCGTGATCCACGCCTACGGCATGGAACAAGGCCTCAACTACACGCTGTTCCGCCCGTTCAACTGGATCGGCGCCGGCCTCGACTCGATCTTCGAATCGAAGGAAGGCTCGTCGCGCGTGGTCACGCAGTTCCTCGGCCATATCGTGCGCGGCGAACCGATCAAGCTCGTGGACGGTGGCGAGCAGAAGCGTGCGTTCGCCGATATCTCGGACGGTATCAGCGCGCTGATGCAGATCATCGAGAACAAGGACGGCGTCGCCAGCGGCAAGATCTTCAATATCGGCAACCCCGCCAATATCCACTCGGTGCGTGAACTGGCCGAGATGATGCTGCAAATGGCCGCCGACTACCCCGAGTACGCCGACGAAGCGCGCAAGACGCAGATCGTCGAGACGTCGTCGGGCGATTTCTACGGCAAGGGCTATCAGGACGTGCAGCACCGCGTGCCGAAGATCGACAACACGATCCAGGAACTGGGCTGGAAGCCCGAGGTGACGATGGAAGACGCGCTGCGCCGCATCTTCGAGGCATACCGCGGCAAGGTCGTGGAAGCCCGCACCCTCGTGGACTCCGCGAACTGATATGGGCCGCATCGCGCTCAAGGTCGACGTCGATACGCTGCGCGGCACGCGCGAAGGTGTGCCGAAGCTGCTGTCGATGCTGTCCGCCGCGCGGGCGCAGGCCACGTTCCTCTACAGCCTCGGCCCCGATCACACGGGCTGGGCGCTGCGGCGCGTGTTCCGGCCCGGCTTTCTGAAGAAGGTGTCCCGCACCTCGGTGGTCTCGCTGTATGGCGTGCGCACGCTGATGTACGGCGTGCTGCTGCCGGCGCCGGACATCGGCCGCAAGGGCGCCGCCGAGATGCGTGCCGCGCGCGCCGCGGGACATGAGTGCGGCATCCATACGTGGGACCACGTCTACTGGCAGGACAACGTGCGCGGCCGCGATGCGGCCTGGACGCGCCGCCAGATGCAGAACGCGTTCGACCGCTACGGCGAAATCTTCGGCGAGGCGCCGCCCACGCATGGCGCGGCGGGCTGGCAGATGAACGACGAGGCGTTCCGCCAGATCGACGACTGGGGCATGGCCTATGCGTCCGACGGCCGCGGCGTGACGCCGTATATCCCGACCGTCGATGGCGTGGCGTGCCGCCACGTGCAGATGCCGACCACACTGCCAACGCTCGACGAGCTGATCGGCGTGGACGGCTGGACCGAAGAGAACGTGCACGAAGCGATCCTGCGCCAGACCGAGGCCGATCCGCGCGACCATGTCTTTACGCTGCACACCGAACTCGAGGGCGGCAAGCTGGCCCCCGTGTTCGAGAAGCTGCTGGCCGGCTGGCGCGCGCAGGGCCACGAGCTGGTCTCGATGGCCACGTGGTACCGCCACCTCGACCGTTCGACGCTGCCGCGGCTGCCGGTGACGTGGGGCGAGATCGAAGGCCGCAGCGGCGAGCTGATCATCCAGCCCTGAGCGGCCTCCAACCTGCTCCGTTCAACGGCGTGTCAGCCGCAGGCCGTTGAACACCACCAGCAGGCTCGCGCCCATATCGGCGAACACCGCCATCCACATGGTGCCCATGCCCATGACGGTCAGCGCGAGGAATACCACCTTGATACCGAGCGCCAGCGCGATGTTCTGGCGCAGGATGGCCGACGTCCGGCGCGAGAGCCGCACGAACGCCGGAATCTTGCGCAGATCGTCGTCCATCAACGCGACATCGGCAGTCTCGATGGCGGTATCGGTTCCGGCCGCGCCCATTGCAAACCCGATGTCGGCCCGCGCCAGCGCGGGGGCGTCGTTGATGCCGTCGCCGACCATCGCCACCTTGCGTCCGCCCGAGTGCGTCTTGTCCGCGAGCGCGGCAATCGCATCGGCCTTGTCGCCGGGCATCTGGTTGCCACGCACCTCGTCGATACCGACCTGCGCGCCGATGGCCGCAACCGTGTGCGGGTTGTCGCCGGACAGCATCAGCGTGCGAATGCCGAGCGCGTGCAGTTCCTCGATCGCCTGGCGGCTCGTCTCGCGCACCGTATCGGCCACGCCGAACAGCATTGTCGCGTCGGGCTTCGGCGCCATCGTGGCGAGCAGCACCACGGTCTTGCCCTGCCGCTCGAGCGCCTCGAGGCGGGCCTCGAGCGCCGGCGAGCACGCGCCGAGGTCGTGAATCAATCGATGATTGCCCAGGCAATACTGCACGCCATCGATACGCCCGCGCACGCCCAGACCCGGTAGCGCCTCGAATTCGGCAACTTCCCTCAACGCCACCCCATCGCTGGCGGCGGCATTGGCCACCGCGCGCGAGACGGGGTGATCGGACCGCGCGGCAAGGCTGGCCGCGATGGCGCGGGCCCGCGTGCCGGCCGATGCGCCATCGTGCGTCTCATCGACAAGGCTCGCCATATCGGTCTGCGCGGGCTTGCCGTGCGTGAGCGTGCCGGTCTTGTCCAGCGCGAGCCATGCGAGGTCGCGCCCCTGCTCCAGATACACGCCGCCCTTGACGAGAATGCCGCGCCGCGCGGCGGCGGCCAGGCCGCTGACGATGGTCACGGGCGTCGAGATCACGAGCGCGCACGGGCAGGCGATGACCAGGAGCACCAGCGCCTTGTAGATCCATTCCTGCCACCCCGCGCCCGTTGCCAGCGGCGGCACCACCGCCACCAGGACGGCGATCGCGAAGACCGCCGGCGTGTAGATGCGCGCAAACCGATCGACGAAGCGCTGCGTGGGCGCGCGGCTGCCCTGCGCGGCTTCCACGGCGTGGATGATGCGCGCGAGCGTCGAATCGCTCGCGGGCGCGGTGACTTCGTACTCGATCTCGCCCGACTGGTTGATCGCACCCGCGTAGAGCGGATCGCCCACAGTCTTGTCCACCGGCACGCTCTCGCCCGTAATCGGGGCCTGATCGAACGCGGACTGGCCCCGCACGACGCGCCCGTCCAGCGCCACGCGCTCGCCCGGGCGCAGCCGCACGCGGGCGCCGACGGCCACGTCGCGCGCCGTCACGGGCTGCCAGCTGCCGTCGGGCTGCAACACCACGGCCTGCTCGGGCGTCATGGCCATCAGCCCGCGAATGGCATTGCGCGCGCGGTCGAGCGATGCGGCTTCGATGCGCTCCGCCACCGCGAACAGCACCATCACCATCGCGGCCTCGGGCCATTGGCCGATCAGCGCGGCGCCCGTCACGGCGATGCTCATCAGCGCGTTGATATTGAGATTGCCATTGCGCAGGGCGATCCAGCCCTTGCGGTACACGCCGAGGCCCGAGATCGCGATGGTCGCGAGGGCCAGCGCGGCGGGTAACCATGGCGTGGCAATGCCGAACCATTCGGCCGCCTCGGCGCCCAGCGCGGTGGCGCCGGCCAGCGCGAGCGGCCACCATGGCGCGGCGGCTTCCGCCGGCGCTCCCTCGGCACCTACCCCGGCCTCCGCATCGGCGAGCGGTTCGGCCTGCATGCCGAGGGTGCCGATGGCGCGCACCACGACGTCGGTCTCGTCCAGCGTGTGGTGGACCGTCAGCACGCGCTGCATCAGGTTGAAATCGAGCGCCGCCACGCCGGCCATGCCGCCGAGCTTGTTGCGGATCAGCGTTTCCTCGGTGGGGCAGTCCATGGCCGCGATGCGGTAGCGCGCGGCACGGGTGCCGGCCGGGGCCTCGACGGGCGTGCGGGCGGGTGTCACGGGCGTGCCGCAACCGCCGCCGCAGCAGGCGGAGACGGGCGCTACAGGTGCAGCTTCGTGCCCATGACCGCAATGCTCGTGTCCGCCATGGTCGTCGTGACCTCCATGATCGTGGTGGTCATGCGCGTGATGATCGTGCCCATGAGCGGCGTGATCATGATCGCGATGCGTGTCCTGTGCCGGGTGCCGGGCCATAACGTGATTCCGGAAGGGGGTGAGCCAAGATGGAATCCATTGAAGACCCTGTAGCCGCTACAGAGTCAAGCCGTCCTTAAACCGTTCCTTTCGGAAACGGTCCCGTATCGGGGAACAGCAGCTCGAACTCGGTCAGCCCCTCCTGGCTGCGCACGGACACGCTCCCCCCATGCAGCCGCATGATCGAATCGACGATCGCCAGGCCCAGCCCGGTGGAGGTCGCCGAATTGCGCCGCGACGGATCGGCGCGGAAGAATCGCCCGAAGAGCTGCGGCAGGGCCTCCGCCTCGATGGCGGGCCCAGCGTTGGCGATGGAAATGCCCGTATGGCCGGGCCGCGCGCGCAGCACGGCCAGCCGGACCGTGCTGCCCACGGGCGCGTGCCGCAGCGCATTGTCGAGCAGGTTCGTGACCGCGCGGCGCAGCAGTGTCTGGTCCGCATTGATCATGGCCGCACCCGAGATCGTCAGTGTCAGGTCGCGCTCGGCCGCCACCGCGTCGAAATACTCGGCCACCTTGTCGAGCTCCGCGCGCGCGTCGAGTTGCCGCTGGTCGAGCGCCACCTGCGCGTGGTCGGCGCGCGCGAGGAACAGCATGTTCTCGATCATGCGCGACAGCCGCTCGAACTCCTCGAGGTTCGACTCGAGCAGCGCTTCGTATTCGGCGGGGCTGCGCCGCTGCGCGAGCGTGACCTGCGTCTGTCCGACCAGATTGCTGATGGGCGTGCGGAAGTCGTGCGCGAGGTCGGCCGAGAACGTGGAGAGCCGCGTAAAGCTGTCCTGCAGGCGCGCAAGCATGTCGTTGAGCGCGCCGGCGAGTTCGCGCAACTCCTCGGGCGCGTTGCCGACGTCGAGCCGCGTCGCCAGCCGGCTCGTGGTCACGGCCGCGGCGTCATCGGCCATGCGCCGCAGCGGCAGCAGCCCGCGCCGTGCCAGCAGAAAGCCGAGCGCGGCCGCGACGATCGCGCCGCACAGGGTGGCGCCGAGCACCTGCCCGCGATACTCGCGCATCAGCGCGAAACGGGAGCCCGCGTCGCTGAGCACGAGGATCTCCACGGTCCGGCCCGTCGTGCCGACCTCGCCCAGCGCGGCCAGCCCGCGCGACGGCGTGCCATTGCGCGGGCGCCATGACTCGAGCATCCCACGGTCGGGCGTCACGTTGGCCGCGTGCACGCGCAGGGGCGGCAGCGTCTCGTTGCGCGGGTTGAGGGTGATCAGCGGCTCGCCGTCGCGTGTGCGCACGATCAGGATCAGGCCCTCGTGGCCCATGGCGATATCGGCAAAACGATGGGTGTCCGCGCGGATCTCGGTTTCGCTTTCCACCTCGCGCAGCACGTGCCGCACGCGCAGGACCTCGCTCACGAGTTCGCTGTCCGCATGGCCTTCCAGCTGGCTCTGGAGCGCGCTCGACAGGTAGGCGGCCACGCCGATCAGGATCAGCACGGTCGTCAGTCCATAGGCGAGCGCCAGGCGCGCGGTCAGCGACGACATGCGCCGGCGCAGCCAGCTCATGTGCGCGGTCCGATGCGGCGTCGCGGGAATCTCGTCACTCACGCCGCCCCGCACTCAGGATTCGTCCACGTCGTCGAGTACATAACCCATGCCGCGGCGCGTATGGATCAGCTTGCGCGGGAAAGGGTCGTCCACCTTGGCCCGCAGGCGGCGGATCGAGACATCGACCACGTTGGTATTGCTGTCGAAGTTCATGTCCCACACCTGCGAGGCGATGAGGGAGCGCGACAGGACTTCGCCGCGCCGGCGCGCCAGCAGTTGCAGCAGCGCGAACTCCTTGGACGTGAGGTCGATACGCTGGCCCGCGCGCGTCACGCGGCGGCGGATCGCGTCGATCTGGAGGTCGGCCACTTCCATGAACTCGCTCTCGCGCAGCGGGCCGCGGCGCAGGATCGTGCGGATGCGCATGACCAGTTCCGCGAACGCGAACGGCTTGACCATATAGTCGTCGGCGCCGAGCTCGAGGCCTTTCAGCCGGTCCGACAGTTCGTCGCGCGCGGTCAGGCACAGCACGGGGGTGTCCTTGTCGCGCCGCAGTTCGCGCAGCACCTGCCAGCCATCCACGACCGGGAGCATCACGTCGAGCACGATCAGGTCGTAGTGATGCTCGCGCGCATGCGCGAGTCCATCGACGCCATCGCGCGCGAGGTCGGCCACGAAGCCGGATTCGGTCAGTCCCTTCAGCAGGTAATCGCCCGCCTTGGGTTCGTCTTCCACGATCAGGATGCGCATTGACAATCACTCATTGGCACTTTGCCCTTCCATCATAGGCAGCGTGCCCGTGTTTCCGTTGTTCAGAACCGCACGATAGCCGAGGAATCGCCGGGAGGGCCATACATTGCAGAAATGTCACGTTCCGGCGCCGTTTCTATCCGTGCAAACCCGGTACAATGCCCGCTGTCCTTTTCGCGCATCTTGCTCCGGTTTCTGCCGCCTGTAATGAAACGTCTGTTCGCCAGTTTCCTGTTGTGTCTTGCCATGTTCGCGCTCCCGATCCAGGGTGCCGCGGCGGCAGTCATGATGGTGTGCAGCGCGGCGGAAGCGGCGGGCCTGTCGATGACGGAGCGCCATGCGGCCGTCAAGGCGGAAGCCGAGGCGGAGATCGGCATGGATGCCACGCACGCGCATTGCCATATGCAGGGCGTCAGCGAAGCCGAGGACCAGCCGGTCTGGCACGATGCCGGCGACAAGGACCGCGATGGCAGTGCCTCCGCGCTGCCGATCGGCACGCATGCTTCACATGCCGGCCATCATGCCGGTGGCATGTGCAGCGCGTGTGCGGCCTGTGCGGCCGGTGCGATGCTGCTGCCTGAAATTCCCGCCGTGGCGCTGATTCACCAGCGTCATGCCGCACCGCTCGCGGCGCCTGCCGCATTCGCGAGCTACCTCCCCCTGCCGGCCGAGCGCCCGCCTACTCCCGTCTGCTGACACCCGAGGTGCGTCCATCGCACGCACGGCGCGCCTGAGTTGCGCGCGGTGCGGGGCCGCTGGCTGCGCCTGCATGCGTTCGCTATCCGGCGGACGTGCTCCTGTTGGTCTCGCTGACGCATTGCACGCGTCGCCCTGAACTCGAGGTCTTTCATGCAAGCCATGCGTCTTCTGGCAATTGCCAGCCTGATGCTGTCCGCCGCCACGCACGCCGCGGCACAGCCGTCTGGCACGGCCGGCGCGCCCGATCCGCTCGACCCGCGCGCGCCGGTGCCGCCCTTGCCCGCCGTCGGTGCGCTCGACGGCTACATCCCATTCGCGCCCGTGGCCATCGCCGGCTGGCGCCAGTCGAACACGCGCGTCGCATCGTCAATGCCCGCGCACGCCGGCCACAACATGGCCACGGCACCCGACCCACACGCGGGCCACAACATGACCAGCGCGCCCGACCCACACGCGGGCCACAACATGGCCGCCGCGCCCGACCCACACGCGGGCCACAACATGACCGCCGCGCCCGACCCACACGCGGGCCACAACATGACCGCTGCACCCAATCCACACGCGGGCCACAACATGACCGCCGCGCCCGACCCACACGCGGGCCACAACATGACCGCCGCACCCGATCCGCATGCGGGTCATAACATGACCGCCGCACCCGATCCACACGCGGGCCACAACATAACCGCCGCGCCCGATCCACACGCGGGCCACAACATGACCGCCGCGCCCGACCCACACGCGGGCCACAACATGACCGCTGCACCCGATCCACACGCGGGCCACAACATGACCGCCGCACCCGATCCGCATGCGGGTCACAACATGAGCCCCGCGCCCGATCTCCACGCGGGTCACGACATGAGCGCCGCACCGGACGCGCATGCCGGTCATAACATGACCACCGCGCCCGATCCGCATGCGGGTCACGACATGAGCGCTGCACCGGACGCGCATGCCGGTCATAACATGAGCGCCGCGCCCGATCCGCATGCGGGTCATAACATGACCGCCGCACCCGATCCGCATGCGGGCCATGACATGGGCGCCGCGCCCGATCCGCATGCGGGCCATGACATGGGCGCCGCGCCGGACCCATACGCGGGTCACGATATGGGCGCCCCATCGGATCCACGCGCGGGCCGTGACATGGGCACCGCGCCGGACCCGCACGCGGGTCACGATATGGGCGCCCCATCGGATCCACGCGCGGGCCATGACATGGGCGCCCCATCGGATCCACACGCAGGTCACGCGACGAGCGGGCATGACGCGCCCACCGGTCATACCTCCCCCATGCAGGAGCCCCCGCATGCCCACTAAAACCCTCACCACCCTCCTCTCCGCCGCCCTGCTCGCCGGCTGCGCGCAGTTCTCGTCCGACGGCGGCTTCACCCCCGTCGCCGACACCGCGCGCGAACGCCTCGGCAAGGACGCCGCATGGCTCCGCACCGACGACGACCGCAGTGCCGCGCGCACCCGAACCCGCGAATTGCTTGCCGCGCCGCTCGACGCCGACGCCGCCATCCAGGTCGCGCTGCTCAACAGCCCCGCGCTGCAAGCGAGCTTCGCCAATCTCGGCATCGCCGAAGCCGACTACGTGCAAGCCACCCGCCTGCCCAACCCCGGCTTCTCGTTCAGCCGCAAAAGCGGCGACGACGTGCTCAAGATCGACCGCGCGGTCACCATCGGCGTCATGAACCTGCTGGCGCTCCCCTTTGCCGCGCGCATCGAGGACAGCCGCTTCGCCCAGGCCCGCCTGCAGGCCGCCGACGCCGTCCTGCGGCATGCCGAAGTCACGCGCCGCGCGTGGGTAGAGGCCGTCGCCGCCGAACAGGCCATGCGCTATGCCGAACAGGTCCGCCGCACCGCCGAAACCGGCGCGCTGTTCGCCCGCGACATGGCCCGCGCCGGCAATATGAGCGCACTCGACCACGCCCGCGAGCAGGCGTTCTACGCCGACGCCGCCGCGCAACTCGCGCGCGCCCGCGAACGCACGGTCTCCGCGCGCGAACGCCTCACGCGCCAGCTCGGCCTGTGGGGCGACGACGCCCGGCAGTACCGCCTGCCGGAGCGTCTGCCCGACCTCCCCGGCACCCGCCCGGAAATGCAGGACCTCGAGAGCTATGCCATCGCGCAGCGCCTCGACCTGCAGGCGGGCCGCGCCCAGCTGGAAAGCCTCGCGCGCTCGCTCGGCCTGACGCGCGCCACGCGCTTCGTGAGCGTGATCGACGTCGGCTACCTGCACAACAGCGACAACGGCCGCCGCGAAACGGGCTACGGCATCGATATCGAGGTACCGCTGTTCGACTGGGGCACGGCGCGCGTCGCCCGCGCCGAAGCCGTGTACACGCAGGCCGCCGCGCAACTCGCAGACCGCGCGATCGCCGCGCGCTCGTCGGTACGCGAACGGTACGCGTCGTACCAGGCGCGCTACGACGTCGCACGCCACTATCGCGACGAGGTCGTGCCGCTGCGCAAGCGCATCGGCAACGAACACCTGCTGCGCTACAACGGCATGCTGCTCAGCGTGTTCGAACTGCTGGCCGATGCGCGCGACCAGATCGCGGCCGTCAACGGCTACCTCGACGCCCAGCGCGATTACTGGCTCGCCGACGCGGAACTGCGCGGCGCGCTGGGTGGCACATTCGGCGGCCGCCTGCCCGAGGGCCCCACCTCCAACGAACAACGATGACCATGGTCTCCCGACGTCAATTTCTCGGCGGCTCCGCCGCCGCCATGCTGGGCGCCGCGATGGTCTCGCGCGCCGGCGCCGCCGCGCTGCCCGAGGCACCGCTGCAGCAAAGCCCGACCATGCAACCGCCGCTCGCGCCGTCGAACGGCCGCCCCTATCAACCCGTGGCCACGCTCAACGGCTGGACGCTCCCCTGGCGCATGCGCAACGGCTGGAAGGAATTCCACCTCGTGGCCGAGCCCGTCGAACGCGAAATGGCGCCCGGCATGACCGCGCACCTGTGGGGCTACAACGGACAAAGCCCTGGACCGACGATCGAATGCGTGGAAGGCGACCGCGTGCGCATCTTCGTCACGAACAAGCTGCCCGAACACACGACCGTGCACTGGCACGGCGTGATCCTGCCCGCGGGCATGGACGGCGTGGGCGGCCTCTCGCAGCCGCATATCCCGCCAGGCAAGACCTTCGTCTACGAATTCGAGATGAAACACGCGGGTACCTACATGTACCACCCGCATTCGGACGAGATGGTGCAGATGGCCATGGGCATGATGGGCTTTATCGTCGTGCATCCGCGCGACAGCCGCCGCATGCGCGTGGACCGCGACTTCGTGTTCCTGATCGCGTCCTACGCGATCGACCCCGGCACCTATACGCCGCGCGTCGCGGAGATGACCGACTTCAATATGTGGACGTGGAACAGCCGCGTGTTTCCGGGCATCGACACGCTACCGGTACGGCTCGGCGATCGCGTGCGCATTCGCGTGGGCAACCTGACGATGACCAACCATCCGATCCATCTGCATGGCCACCGCTTCGAGGTCACGGGCACCGATGGCGGATGGGTGCCGCCGTCGGCACGCTGGCCAGAGGTAACCACCGACGTGGCCGTGGGCCAGATGCGCGCGATCGAGTTCATCGCCGACA
Source organism: Cupriavidus sp. OTU4054 (assembly GCF_038440175.1). Classification (NCBI taxonomy): domain Bacteria; kingdom Pseudomonadati; phylum Pseudomonadota; class Betaproteobacteria; order Burkholderiales; family Burkholderiaceae; genus Cupriavidus; species Cupriavidus sp. OTU4054. The sequence goes on along the minus strand of NZ_JASATF010000003.1, from coordinate 299,508 downwards.
ACCCCGGCGACTGGGCCTTCCACTGCCACAAGGCGCACCACACGATGAATGCCATGGGGCATGACATGCCCACCATGATCGGCGTGCCGCAGAAGGACCTGGCCAGCCGCATGAGCGCGCTGGTGCCCGACTACATGGCGATGGGAGAGTCCGGCATGGCGGACATGGGCGCGATGAAGATGCCGCTGCCCGAGAACACACTGCCGATGATGTCGGGCCAGGGCCCGTTCGGTCCGATCGAGATGGGCGGCATGTTCACCACGCTGAAGGTGCGCGAGGGACTCGCGGCCAACGACTATCGCGATCCGGGCTGGTACCGGCACCCGAAGGGCACCGTGGCGTTCGAATATACGGAAGCTCAGTCGACGCGATAGAAGTCGATGGACTGGCCCGCGTTGACGGCGCGCTGGAGCCAGTCCGGGTACTCGCCCGTGCCGTCCCAGGTCTGCCCCATCGCATTGCGGTAGAGCGCCGTGGCGCGCGCGGGCGCGACGGCCTTGATCTCTTTCTCTTCGCCCTCGTCGTGGGATTCGCCATCCGCGTCCGCGGCATCGATATCCGCAAAGCATCCGGCCTCGACCAGATCTTCGAAGGTCAGACCATGATGTTCCATCTGCTCGTGGATCCAGGTCACGGCGGCTTGCTTGGCGGAATCTGACTCGGACATGACTGTATGCGGGGCCCGCGTGTGGGAGCGGGCGAATGAAAACGGGAAAACGGGATACCGGAGATTGGGAAATCTGGGGGGGAACCTCAGAACCAGAATCCGAACGACCGGCGATGCGAGAAGAACGCGAAACATTCTACCGCGTGTTGGCGCCGGAGTCCCCTCGCGAGTGGGGTCAAGAACGCGAGAATCGCTGCCGTGCCATGCGCGCGACCTCAATCGTCTTCCATCTTTGTCAATCCTGACAAATTTTGCGGCATGACAGCATTGTCATGGCGCAGTCATGCTCGCGTGGCCGGCCGATTCGTAGACTGTGTTCGTGGGTCGGTGCAGTGCCGGCCCGCAGACGAAGCGAATACCAACAGGAGTCAACGATGCGAAATCTCAGGCATGTCTTGCTGTCCACCACTCTGCTCGCCACGCTGGCCGGCACGGCCGGCATCGCGAGCGCGGCCGGTGCGGGCACGCGCACCGCCGATCCCTACCTCGACGGTGCCCGCACGGGCGCGCGAGACATCTATACCGACGGCGCCCGCGCCGTGAACGACCAGCGCAGCCCGTTCACCGACGGCGCGCGCGGCGTGCACGATCAGCGCGACCCGTTCACGCGGGGTGCGTAATCCCTTCGGCGGGCTCGCGCGCCCGCAGGGTGTGATCGGCCGAGGCGGGAAATTGTTCGGCGGGCATGGGCCTGCCGAACAGATACCCTTGTAGCGCGTCGCAGCCCAGCCCCGCGAGAAACTCGCGCTGCGCGGCAGTTTCCACCCCCTCGGCCACCACCTGCAGGTTCAGTGTGCGTCCCAGTGCGACGATCGCCGACACGATGGCCGCATCTTCCGAGTCTTCCTCCAGTTCCCGCACGAAGCCGCGATCGATCTTCAGTTCGCTCGCGGGAATGCGCTTGAGGTGCAGCAGGCTCGAGTAACCGGTACCGAAATCGTCGATCGCGATGCGCACGCCCATGTCGTCGAGCCGCGTCAGAATGGCCAGGCTCGTCTCCACATCGCGCATCGCGGTGCTTTCCGTAATCTCGAGCGTCAACGACGGCGGCGGCACGCCATGGTTCGCGAGCGCCTGCGCCACGGCATCGACCATCCCCACATGGCAGAACTGCAAGGCGGACAGGTTGACCGCCATCGACAGCTCGGTCTGCCCGGCCCCATGCCATACCGCCAGCTGGCGGCAGGCTTCGTCGAGCACCCAGTTGCCGATCGGCACGATCGCGCCGGTCTTCTCCGCAAGCGCGATGAACTGGTCCGGCATCAGCAGCCCCTGCACCGGATGATCCCAGCGCAGCAACGCCTCCGCGCCGATCAGCGCGCCGTCGCCCGCCGCATATTTGGGCTGGTAGTGCAGGCGCAGCTGCCCCTGCTTGAGCGCGCCGCGCAGATCCTGCAGCAGCGTCTGCTGCGCGCGGGCCTGATGGTTCATCGACCGCTCGAAGAAGAAGTACGCATTGCGGCCGCTCGCCTTGGCGTGATACATCGCCGCGTCGGCATTGGTCAGCAGCGCGTCCTGATCGGCGCCATCGGCCGGATGCACCGCGATGCCGATGCTGGCCGAGACGTGCAATGTCATGCCGGCCACATAGACGGGCTCGCGCAGCGCGGCCAGCAGGGACTCGGCAATGACGCCCGCATCCTCGGGCTCGTCCACCCACGCCAGCAGCACGAATTCATCCCCGCCCACGCGAGAGATGGTGTCCTCCGACCGCATGATCGTGCGCAACCGGCCCGCGATTTCCACCAGCAGCGCATCGCCGACGTGGTGACCGTAGCTGTCGTTGATGCCCTTGAAGCCATCGAGGTCGACGAACAGCACCGCGAAACTGCCCTGCTGGCGCATATTGGTCTGAATGGCCTGATTGAAGCGGTCGTCGAGCAATGCGCGGTTGGGCAGGCGCGTGAGCTTGTCGTGCAGCGCGAGGAATTCGAGTTCCTGATTGGCCGCGCCAAGGGCCTCCGCCATGATCGCGGTCCGCATCTCGAGCCGCATGTCGAGCACCGAGGTAATCAGCGCCACCGCGAGCACGCAGATCGTGATGACCAGAATCGGCAGCGCGAGCGACTCGCCGGGCAGACCCTTGCCCACTGCACCGCAGACGCTGCCCAGCGGAAACTGCGCGGCGGCCATGCCCGTGTAGTGCATCGACGCGATCGCGCCGCCCATGATCACCGCGGCGCCCAGGCGCAGCTGATGCACGCGCGGCATGTTCCGGCGCAGCTGGAATGCGATCCAGAGCGCCGCGGCCGATGCACCCACGGCGATCAGCACGGAAAGCGCGAACAGCGACGGGTTGTAAATAATGCCCGGCTCGATGCGCAGCGCGGCCATGCCCGTGTAATGCATGCTCGCGATCGCACCGCCGAGTATCAGCGCGCCCAGCAGTAACCGTTGCCAAGGCAGGTTGTCGCCGCGCACGAGCCAGAGCGCGAATGCCGATGCGCCGATCGCGATGGCCAGCGACAGGATCGTGATGCCCACATCGTAGGCCAGTGGAATCGGTAACCGGAATGCGAGCATGCCGACGAAGTGCATCGACCAGATGCCCACGCCCATCGCCGTGGCCCCGCCCGCCAGCCAGACGAATGCCTGCAGGCCGCGCGCGGTGGCAATGCGCCCGGCGAGATCGAGCGCCGTATACGACGCGAGGACTGCGACAAGCAGCGAGAACAGGACGAGAAGCGCGTCGTAACTGGAGGACATCATGGGAAAGGCGCGGGACGACAGGTCAATATCGGCAGGATCGGCAGCAAACTCAAGCGGCCTGAAACATATCAATACGATGCTTGACATGCAATGCGCCCGCAATACGCAACGTCCGACGATTCCTACACGGCAATCGGCGTGCGTCGGAGAGGCCACGCCATTGGCGGCGCCTATGCTTCAGTCATGGCAGCGAACACAGGAGAACACAACATGTGGAAGCGAATAGCAGGTGCGCTCACCGTGGGCGCTTGTGTGTGGGCGATGTCCGGCTGCACGCTCGGTGGCGCTGCTGCCGGCGGCTATGCAGGCCATGAACTGACCGGCGGCAGCACCGCGGGTACGGTCGGTGGCGCGGTGGTCGGCGGTGTGATCGGCCACGAGTTGGGCAAGTAAAGGGCAAGTAAAGAACAAGCAGGCTGTAACGTTTTCCGCTGTCTGGACGGACGGGCAGGGTCCCCCAGATTTGCGCGGTGTGGCTCTTGATGGGAAGAGTCCACCGCCACCGCCGCGTCGTGCGCTACGTGTTTCATCGCTGAAAGGCGTTACGCTCGACATGTTGTTGCATGACGCGGCGCGTGGGAAACCTCCAAAAGGAAAGCCCCGGGATATCCCGGGGCTTTTTCTTTTTCCGTTTCTATCGCAGCGCGACGTATCACGTGCTAGTAGGACTTCGGCAGGCCTAGCACGCGTTCGGCGATATGGCACAGGATCAGTTGCGCGCTGACCGGTGCGATGCGCGGGATATACGACTCCCGCAGATAGCGCTCCACGTGATACTCGCGCGCATAGCCCATGCCCCCGAGCGTGAGCACCGCCGTCTGGCAGGCCTGATGTGCGGCTTCCGCGGCCAGGTATTTGGCCGCATTGGCTTCCGCGCCGCACGGCTTGCCGTTGTCGTAAAGCCACGCGGCCTTCCACACCATCATGTCCGCGGCTTCGAGCGCCATCCATGCCTGCGCGAGCGGATGCTGAATGCCCTGGTTCTGGCCGATCGGCCGTCCGAATACGGTCCGCTCGCGCGCATAGCGCGTGGCGGCCTCGAGCGCGGCGCGCCCGAGCCCCACCGCTTCCGCCGCGATAAGGATGCGTTCGGGGTTGAGTCCGTGCAGGATGTATTCGAACCCCCTGCCCTCCTCGCCGATGCGATCCGCGGCGGGCACCATCAGCCCGTCGATGAACAGCATGTTCGAGTCGACGGCGCCGCGTCCCATCTTGTCGATCTCGCGCACTTCCACGCGTTCGCGGTCGAGCTTCGTATAGAAGAGGCTCAGCCCCTGCGTGGGCTTGGCCACCTTGTCCAGCGGCGTGGTACGCGCGAGCAGCAGCATGCGCGTGGCCACCTGCGCGGTGGAGATCCAGATCTTGCGGCCATCCACGCGGTACGCGCTGCCATCGGCCGTGGCCACGGCCTGCGTCTTCAGGCGCGTCGTGTCGAGGCCCGCATCGGGCTCGGTCACCGCGAAGCAGGCCTTCTCCTCGCCCGCGATCAGCGGCGGCAACGCGGCCTGTTGCTGCGCCTCGCTGCCGAACACGACCACGGGGTTGAGCCCGAAGACGTTCATATGGATCGCGGACGCGCCCGAGAAACCCGCGCCCGACGCCGACACCGTCTGCATGATCAGCGCGGCTTCCGTGATGCCGAGCCCCGCGCCGCCGTATTGCTCGGGCATCGCGATGCCGAGCCACCCCGCACCCGCCATCGCCTTGTGGAACGCATGCGGAAACTCGTGGCGCGTGTCCAGATCCGCCCAATAATCGGGACCGAAGTCCGCGCACAACTGCGCGACGGCCTCGACGATCGCGTTCTGTTCGGAAGTTCGTTCGAAGTTCATGCGTGTCGCACCCTCTTATTCAGGCTGGATGCCCGCGTCCTTGACGAGCTTCGTCCATTTGACGAGCTCGCTTGCGACGAAGCCCGAGAACTGCTGCGGCGTCTGGCCGAACGCCTCGAAGCCGAGTGCCTCGAAGCGTGGCGCCACCTCCTTGCTGCCGGCGATCTTCGACAGCTCGCGATTGAGCCGCTCCACGATCGGCTGCGGCGTCCTGGCCGGCGCGAACACGCCGTTCCACGACGTGATGTCGAACCCCTTGAGGCCCGGGGTATCGCCGATCGGGGGCAGATCGGGCAGCAGGCGGCTGCGCTGCGCGGTGGTGACCGCGAGCGCGCGCATCTTGCCGGCCTTCACGTTGGCGATGCCGGCCGCCACATCGACGAACATCATCGGCACCTGCCCCGCGATCACGTCCGTCATCGCGGGCGGCGTGCTCTTGTACGGCACGTGCAGCAGATCGATGCCGGCCATGCGGCCCAGCGTCGCGCCGGAGACGATGCCCGTGCTGTTGCCGCTCGCGTACGACATGCCCGGATGCGACTTCGCATAGGCGATGAGCTCGGCCACGTTGTTGACGGGCAGCTTCGGATTGATCACCAGCATGAACGGCAGGTTGCCCATGCGCGCCACCGGCGTGAAATCCTTGATCGGGTCGTACGGCAGCTTCTTCATCAGCGACGGATTCGCCGAATGCGTCGTGTTGGTCGTCATGAACAGCGTGTAGCCGTCCGGTGCCGCCTGCGCGACGAGTTCGGCGGCAATCGCGCCGTTTGCGCCCGGGCGGTTGTCCACCACCACGTTCTGGCCCAGCGCATCGCCGAGTTCTTTTGCCGTGATGCGCGCCACCGCGTCCGTGCCGCTGCCGGCAGCGAACGGCACCACGAGGCGAAGCGGGCGGCTTGGCCAGGCATCGGCGGCGGACGCCGGGGCCGTGACCATCAGGGCCGGGAGCCCGGCGAGCGTAAGGACGGTGGCGGCCAGCAGCCGGCGCACGCGGAAATTCGGCATGGTTGTCTCCAGATGTTGTTGTCGGGGTCCTGTCTCGGACCCTCGTTCGGTCAGCGCATGGGCTCAGGCGGCGGGACGGATCACGCGATCCGGCGATTCCTCGTAAGGGGGGCCGTAGATGACGAGCAGCTTGACCGGTTCTTCGCTGACCACGGTGAATACATGCATCGCATCGGCCGGGAAAAAGCAGCATTCGCCGGGACCCAGCTCGCGCGACTGGCCGTTGACCTCGGCGCGCGCCCGGCCTTCGAGGATGTAGCAGACCTGCTCGATGCCCGGATGCGCATGGGGCAGCGCGCCCTTGCCGCGCTCGATCGTGCCGTGGATGACCTCGATCTGCGTGGCGCCGACGTTCTCGCGCCCGATGATGCGGCGGTTGAGCGTGCCGACGTGGTTGGCGGGGTGGTAGCCCTCGACCTCTTCGGTGCGGACGAAATAGGTGTCAGTCATGGCGCTCGCTTTTTCATGTTTATGAATTCAATTTTATAGATATGAAAAGCAGCGTCAACGGGGTGAACCCTGAGAGACCCGGGAGTGAACCCGGCGTCATCTCATTTTCGGCTCATTCTGCGTTCCCACAATGGACTCATCCGAGCCGGCGACCCCGCTGACCCAGATAACACCAACACCTCGGAGGTCATCATGACGCAACCCTACGCAGTCCTTGCCGCCAGCGCACTGGCCCTTTCCCTCGTTTCCGGCTGCGCCACGGCCGATGTTGGCTACGGCTACAACTACGACGCCGGCGCCGACTATGCGATGGCACGGCATCCGAACATCGAGCAGGCCAGCTTCCATGCGCAGCAGGCGATCGATCGCATGCAGGCCGCGCAGCGTGCCAACCACTACGACATGAACGGCCACGCGGCCCGCGCCATTGCGCTGCTGCGCGAGGCCCAGTCGGAAATGGAAGCGTCGGCCGTCACGATCACGCGCTGAGCCATCGTTGGGATCGTTTCCGGACTTTGCAGGAGAACCATCATGAAATCGTTCGCGCCCGTCCTTGCCGTCGCCGGCCTGCTGCTGGTCTCGGCCGCCTCCGCCAACTCCGCCTATGCCGCCGAAGGGTGCGGCCCGGGCGGATGGCGTGGGCCGTGGGGCCACTGCCGCTATGCGCGGCCGCCGGTCGTCTACCCGATCGCGGTGCCGGCCCTGCCCGCGGTGACCGTGCGTCCGAACGGCTGCCCGATTGGATTCTGGCGCGGCCCGTGGGGCCACTGCCGCGATACGCCGTACCACGGGCCGCTGCCCGGTGGCGGATGGAAGTGATGGACGACCCGAAACCCAACGATCGCGAAGGAGCCGACGCCATGGCCACGATTCCCCCCGCCCCGGATGCTGGCAGCCGTGCCAGCTGGCAGGCCCGGCTGCTCGTAAGGATGCTGCCACGACTGGTCGCGGCGGGCGTGACGGATGGCGCGACACCGCTGAGCGACGTCCCGGCCTTGCGGGCCCGCACGGAACGGCTCGCCCGGCCGGGGGCGTTCGTCGCTCGTTTGTGGGGCGCACGGGTGTCGCGGCATGCGGATGGCGAACTCGCGGGCGAGTGGACCGAGCCGGCCGCCCCCCGGGGCACCGCGCCCGCATCCGCCCGAGCGCCGGGCCAGCCGGCTTCGGCCGATCGGATGGCGGGCATCGCGGCGCGGGGCGGCGGTGCGCGGCCGCCGCCGAACGGCGCGGTGCTCTATCTGCATGGCGGCGCGTTCGCCTTCGGCTCCTCCGCCACCCATCGCGCGGTCACGACGGCGCTCGCGCGCCTGACCAGGCTGCCCGTGCTGTCGCTCGACTACCGCCTCGCCCCCGAGCACCCGTTCCCCTGCGCGCTCGACGACGCCGTGCATGCCTATCGCACGCTGCTGGCGCGCGGCATCGCGCCCTGGTCGATCGTCCTCGCCGGGGACTCCGCCGGCGGCAACCTCGCCCTCGCAACGCTGGTCGCCTTGCGCGACGCGGGCGTCGATCTGCCCGCAGGCGCCGTGCTGTTTTCGCCGTGGGCGGACCTCAGCCACGCAACCCAGCGGAACAGCGGCGCATTGCCCCTCTCCCAGTCCGCGATGGCCATGGCCACCCGCATGTATCTGGGCGATGGCGGCCAGCCAGTCGCCGACCACGACCTGCCGGCGCTGGCCTCCCCCGCGCATGCCGACCTGCACGGGCTCCCACCGCTGCAGATCCAGATCAGCGACGCGGAGACGATGTATCGCGACGCCCGCCTGCTCGCCTCCCGGTTGCGCCGCGCGGGCAGCGCGGCCGAGCTCGCGATCTGGCATGCGATGCCGCACGCATGGCCATGCTTCGCGCCGTTCCTGCCGGAAGCCCGTGCCGCCCTCCGCCAGGCCGCGACGTTCATCCGCCGCACCACGGGCGTGGCCCTATAATTCGCCGATGAATTCGCCGACGTCCAGACCCCCTGCTGCCTCCGCCAACGTCAAGACCGCCCTGCGCGTCATCGAGATCATCGAGACCTTCGCGCGCGAGCGGCGCGCCCTGTCGCTCTCGGAACTCGCGCGGCTGCTCGCGGTGCCGGCCTCGAGCTGCCTCGCGCTCATCCGCACGCTGACCTCGCTCGGGTATCTGTACGAAACGAGCCGGCGCCAGGGCTACTATCCCACCGGCCGCCTGCTCGCGATGGCGCAGCAGATCGCCCGCCACGACCCCGTGCTCGACCGCGTGCACGACACCATGGCCGAGCTGCGCGAAGCCACCGGCGAAACCATCGTCATCGGCAAGCTGCACGAAGGCCGCGCGGTGCTGTACCTCGACGTCCTCGAATCCCCGCACGCCATTCGCTATATCGCCACCGCCGGCGAAGCGCGCGAACTCCATGCGAACTCCATCGGCAAGGCCCTGCTTGCGGCCATGGACGAAACCGAGCGCGCGGCGCTGCTCGCGCAGTTGCCGCTCGAACGCTTTACGCCTCGCACACTGACCACCACCGACGACATCGAAACGGAACTGCGCGCCTCGCGAGAGCGTGGCGCGTTCGTCAACCTCAGCGAGTCGATGCCGGACGTGGGCGCGCTCGCATGGCCCGTTCGGTTGTCCGGCGAATGCTATGCGATCTCGATCGCGGGCCCCGTGTATCGCATCGAACCGAATATCGAGCGGTTCTCGGCAATCCTGCGCACCGCATGCGCGACGCTGGAACGCGTGAACTGATCGCCCGAGACCGAAGCCGTCAGCGCGCGGGCAGGATCCGGCCCGCCACCTCGCCAAACCCGACGCGATAGCCATCGCCCTGGCACCATCCCGTCATCACGACCTCGTCACCGTCTTCGAGAAAACCGCGGCGCGCGCCATCGGCCAGCGTCAACGGTTCCGCACCATTGCGCGTGGTCTCCAGCAGGCTGCCGAACGCACCGGGCGTCGTGCCGCTGATCGTGCCCGAGCCCATGAGGTCGCCCACGCGCACATTGCACCCGGACACCGTGTGGTGCGCCAGCTGCTGCGCCATCGTCCAGTACATCGCACGGAAATTGGTGCGGCACACCGTGGTGGCGTCGGCCGCCCCGGCGGGCTTCAGCGCCACCTCGAGCGCGATGTCGTACGCATTGCGCCCCTGCTGCCGCAGATACGCGAGCGGTTCCGGCGATTGCGCGGGATTGTCGCGGCGGAACGGTTCCAGCGCTTCCATCGTGACGATCCACGGCGAGATCGACGTGCCGAACGACTTGCTGTTGAACGGTCCCAGCGGCACGTACTCCCATTGCTGGATATCGCGCGCGCTCCAGTCGTTGAGCAACACCATGCCGAACATATGCGCGGGGGCATCGGCCACATCGATGGGCTCCCCGAGCGCGGAAGGATGGCCGACGATAAAGCCCATCTCGAGTTCGTAGTCGAGCTTGCGGCACGGCCCGAACACGGGCCGCGCCTCGTTCGGCAGCTTGATCTGTCCATTGGGCCGATGCAGCGGCGTACCGCTGACCACGACCGAGCTCGCGCGGCCGTTGTAGCCGATGGGAATCTCGAGCCAGTTCGGCAGCAGCGCGTTCTCGGGGTCGCGGAACATGCGCCCCACATTGGTCGCGTGCTCGCGCGACGAATAGAAGTCCGTGTAGCCCGGAATATCGACCGGCAGATGCATCGCCGCGCCGGCCATCGGCACAAGCGCGCGCTCGCGCAGCGCCGCATCGCCAGCGAGCGTGGCATCCCCTTCCGACAGCAGCGCCGTCAGCCGCGCGCGCGTCTCGCGCCATGCGGACCGCCCCAGCGCGATAAAGGGATTGAGCGTGGCATGCGCAAACGTGCCGCGCGTGGCGGCCGGCAGCAGGCCCGCCTCGTCGAGCACCGCGAGGTCCAGCACCATCGCACCGATCGCCACGCCCGCGCGCGGCGTACGCTCGGACGTCGAGAAAATGCCGTACGGCAGGTTCTGCAAGGAGAAATGCGTGCGGCCGTCATTGGCCGAGGGAATCCAGCTGAGCGTGGTCATGAAGCGTGTCTCGTGTTCCTGGTATTCAACGCTGCGTCGGGTCGAAATGCTTCCGCAACCCCTGCCAGCACGTGTAGTAGTCCTGCTGCAGCAGCGCGGATTGCGCGGCGTACGGCGTCGGGCGAATGACGGTGGGCGTCTCGAACATAAACGCCATCGTGTCCGTGACATGGTGCGGCGCGCTGGTGTCCGCGCGGCTCGCGCGCTCGAACGTGTCCGCGTCCGGGCCATGGCCGCTCATGCAGTTGTGCAGGCTCGCGCCTCCGGGCATGAAACCCTCGGCCTTGGCATCGTAGACACCGCTGATCAGCCCCATGAATTCGCTGGCCACATTGCGATGGAACCAGGGCGGCCGGAACGTATGCTCGGCGGCGAGCCAGCGCGGGCCGAAGATCACGAAGTCGATCGTATCGACACCCGGCGTATCGGACGGTGCCTGCAGCACGAGGAAGATCGACGGATCGGGATGGTCGTAGCTGATGGAACCGATCGTGTTGAAGCGCCGCAGGTCGTACTTGTACGGCGCGTAGTTGCCATGCCAGGCCACCACGTCCAGCGGCGAGTGGTCGATCTCGGCGCGCCACAGATTGCCCTGAAACCGGGCCACGAGCTCGAACTTCCCTTCGCGATCCTCGTAGCTCGCCACGGGCGAGAGAAAGTCGCGCGGATTGGCGAGGCCATTCGAACCGAGCACGCCGAGGTCGGGCAGCCGGAACAACTGGCCGAAGTTCTCGCAGATATAGCCGCGCGACTCGCCATCGGGCAGCTCCACGCGAAACCGCACACCGCGCGGCATCACGACGATCTCCTGCGGCGCGACCTCGAGCCGCCCCATCTCGGTGGCGACGAGCAAACGGCCCAGCTGCGGCACGATCAGCATCTCGCCATCGGCATTGTAGAAGAAGCGGTCGATCATCGGCCGGTTGGCCAGATAGAGATGGATGCCGCAGCCCGTGAAATCGGCCGGACCGCCATTGCCCGCCATGGTGACGATGCCATCCACGAAATCCGTCGGCGCGGACGGCATGGCCGGCGGACTCCACCGCAGCTGGTTCGGCGTGGGCGGCACCTCGTCGAAACGGCTGACCCACCGCGACGCGTCCATGCGGACGAACGGCCGGTGCATCGCGCCCGGCCGGATGCGATACAGCCAGCTGCGGCGGTTGTGCGCGCGCGGCGCCGTGAATGCCGTACCGGAGATCTGCTCCGCGTACAGCCCGTAGGGCACCCGCTGCGGCGAATTCTGGCCTTCCGGCAATGCCCCCGGCAGGGCTTCGGTCGCGAACTCGTTCGCGAAGCCCGACTGATAGCGCAGGTCGCTTGCATCGCTCATGGCGGCATCTCCTGAATTACGTATTGATTAACGAATTTCTCTAATCGTAATTTTGACGGCGAGGCGTGTCAAATCCCCGGTGGGGGTGAGGAAATGAAACGGGGCGTGAAAAGCGGAAGGGAACGCGTAGCGGAACGCGTAAGGGAACGCGTAAGGGAACGCAGAATGGAAGGCGAGTTGATGCGGCGCGGACGAAACCCACGCGGCACGGTGCAGCACGAGGCGGCAGCGACGCCGCCGGCGCGCGAGGCACCGGCGAACGACGACAATCGTCACCAGGCCGCCCGGAGGCGGCGCCGGGCATTACAGGGGCTTGTGGCCTTCGCCGGTAGCGGAACCGGCGCCAAAGCCGCCAGACGACGGCGCGGAGCTCGAAGGCGTGCCGCCCGACGGTGCGGGCTGGCCAGCCATCGAGGCTGCCGTGACGCCGCCATTGCGGCTGGCAATGAATGCATTCACGTCTGCGGCCAGATGCTGAGGCGCTAACACCACCTCGAGCCCCAGCGCCTCGCACGCGGCGAGGAACGTGGACATACGCGGATCGGCTTGACCCGATTCCGCCCGCAAATAGGCTTCCCGGGAAATCCCGGCCTTACGGGCGACGTCCTCCTGCTTGAGCTTGCGCGCACGGCGCAACGCCCGCAGTTGCCGGAACGGTTCGCTAGCGCCTCTTGGCACGGCTGTACTGTTCATGTCGGTCTCCAGTCACCAGTCAAAAAAAAGTGCGCGGACGTGCATTCGAGTATAGAGCACGTAAAGCGTTCCGTAGGTCCTTTGCGAAACACTTTTGCAGATTTCCTATGATGGCGCTTTCCGGTCTTCCGGGCTCTAGTCCGAAAGGCGTACACAGCACAACATTGGCCTGCGCACACACACTAACGGGGATGTCTGCTTTGCGTTGACGTCACATAAGTATTGTCGAAGTGTGCAGTAAGGCAAGTTGACAAACCGACCGGTCGTGCTAATCTGCACCGCATGCAGAAAGGCCAACTCACCCGCACCGCGATCATCGAACAGGCCCTGGCGTCCGCCAGCAAGGTCGGCTTCGAGCAGTTGTCGCTTGCCACGCTCGCGGCCGACACCCACATGTCGAAGAGCGGCCTCTACGCCCATTTCAAGTCGAAGGAAGCGCTGCAGGAGGCGGTACTCGAACGTGCCGTGGAGCGCTTCGGCGAGATCGTCGTGCAGCCCGCGATGCGCGCGCCGCGCGGTGTCCCGCGCCTGCAGACGCTGTTCGACGGATATCTCGAATGGGTGGGCGGCACGGTCACGGGCGGACGCTGCCTGTTCATGGCGCTGGCACAGGAATACCGCGACCGTCCGGGCGCCATCCGGGACCTGGTGGTCCAGGCGCTCAAGGACTGGCACGGCACCATCGCGCGCGTGATTCGCGATGCAATCGAAGACGGCGCGATTCGCGCCGACGTGGAACCGCGCCAGTTCGCATTCGACATGGTGGGCATCGGCATGTCGTTCCAGACCTCGTTCAAGCTGCTGGGCCGCGACGATGCGCAGGCCATGGCGCGCCACGCGTTCGCGCGCCTGCTCGCCGATGCGGGGACCCCCGCGCGCATGCCCGCGACCGGCGCGCACTGACACCGAAACCCCGCGCGCCAGGGCGCGCGCGCGGGGGTTCCAAAGGCATTCTTGCCGCATTTTGTTGCCCTAAAAATAGCACGACTGGTCGGTCGCAAAATGCAAAAAAATGCGTCGGCGATGGCGAAGCGACGCCACGATGCCGCGCCGACCACCGTTACCGTTCATGCCGGAGGTCCTTGCCGTGTCCGAAGTGCTGTCTTCTGCATCCAGCTCCCCCTCACAGGATTCCCGCGCGGCCGTCCGGGCGGCGCCTTATGCGCCCCCCGCCGCACGTCCGCCGGCGTCGCCGCGTATTCCGGGCTGGTACCGCCTCCGCTGGCAGGCGACCTCGCTGCTGCACCCGGCCGGCGCCGCACGCGAACTCGAGCGCCTCTGGTTCTCGCCACCGCGCGCGCCCATATCGGCCGACGGGCAGCGCATGCTCGACGCCGCGCGCGCGGACTGGGCGCTCGTGACGGGCCAGGGGGCAAGCCGGCGCGTGCGCGTGTACCGCTGGGGGCAGGAAGGTCCCGTCGTGCTGCTCGCGCACGGCTGGGGCGGCAATGCGGCGCAGTGGCATGCGATGGTGGAGCCGCTGCTCGCGGCCGGCATGCGCGTGGCGGCATTCGACGCGTTGTCGCACGGTGCCTCCGACGCCGGCGCGCAAGGTGGGGACCGCAGTTCGATCGTCGAACTGTCGCGGTCGCTGCTCGCGGTGGCGTGGCATGTGGGCCCGGTCCACGCGGTGGTCTCGCATTCGGCCGGCGGTCCGGCGACGGCGCTGGCCATTCGCGAAGGGCTGCCGCTACGGCGTGCCGTACTGGTCTGCCCGCCCGCCGATATGGGCCGCGCATGCGCCGCGCTGGCCTGGCAGCTCGGCTTCAGCCCCGCGGTATTCGCGCGCATGGCGCGGGACAGCGCGGCGTGGCTCGGCATGCCATGGGAGACGTTGAACGTGCCCGACGTCGGCCGCACGCGCGATGTGCCGCCAACGCTGATCGTGCACGATCGCGATGACCGCGAAGTGCCCTGGGAAGATGGCGCCGCGATCGCGGGCGCATGGCCTGGTGCACAACTGGCGACGACCGAAGGGCTCGGCCACCGCCGCATCCTGCGGGACGCGGCGGTAGCGGCGAGAATCGCCGGGTTCCTCGAAGCTCAGAAGCCCTGCAGCACGAGCTTGCCGATGGTCTGACCGCCTTCGAGCATCGCATGCGCGCGGCGCAGGTTCTCGGCGTTGATCGTGCCGAGGTTTTCGCCGAGCGTGGTCTGCAGGCGGCCCGCGTCGATCAGGCGCGCCACTTCGTTGAGCAGCTTGTGCTGCGCGATCATGTCCGGCGTGCCGTACATCGCGCGCGTGAACATGAACTCCCACACGAACGTCGCGCTCTTGCTCTTGAGCGCGCCGATGGCCAGCGGGCCCGCGTTCTCCACGATCGAGCAGATCTTGCCCTGCGGCGCGATCGCCTCGGCCATCGCCTCGAAATGACGGTCGGTGTCGTTGAAGCACAGGATGTAATCGACGTTCTCGAAGCCCAGCGTACGCAGTTGCGCGGGCATATCGCCGCGATGGTCGATCGTATGGTCGGCGCCGAGCTTGCGCACCCAGGCCTCCGACTCCGGACGCGAGGCCGTCGCGATCACGGTCAGCTTGCCGAGCGTCTTGGCCAGCTGGATACCGATGGAACCCACGCCGCCGGCACCGCCGATGATCAGCACCGACTTGCCCGCGTCCTCACCCTTCTCCGAAACCCCGAGACGATCGAACAGCGCTTCCCATGCGGTAATGGCGGTCAGCGGCAGCGCGGCCGCGTGCGCGAAGTCCAGCGAGGCCGGCTTGTGCCCGGCAATGCGTTCGTCGACGAGGTGATACTCGCTGTTGGTACCCGGACGCGTGATGCTGCCCGCGTAGAACACGGGGTCGCCGACCTTGAACAGCGTCACGTCCGGACCCACCGCTACCACGGTGCCGGCCGCATCCCAGCCCAGCACGCGCGGCGCGGGCTCGATCTTGTCCTTCGGCGCGCGGACCTTGGTGTCCACGGGGTTCACGGCCACCGCCTCGATCTTGACCAGCAGATCGTGGCCGGCCGCTTCCGGCTTCGGCAGGTCGGTGTCGAACAGCGAACGCGGGTCGCTGATGGGCAGGTAATGGGTCAGGCCGATGGCTTTCATGGCAGGCTCCTGTCTGGAAGTAAATCTACGATGCCTGCATCGTAACCAACTTCCATCCGCTTGATTAGCCGGAAGCTGAAGCAATCACTTTCACTGGAATCGTGAAAATCCGTCCATAAAAAAGCCCGCCACGAGGGCGGGCACGCGTCAGCGCATCGTTCCTGCCAGGGGCAGCGTACCGTCAGGTCACATCGTCCGGCACCGGGCGGTAGCCCATCGGCGCGGTGGTGTTGGCATGCACGTACTTCTTCGCGTGGGCCTCTCGCATCGGCTTCAGCACGAAGATCGCCAGCACCGCGGACAGCGCGGCCATGCCGGAAGCCAGCATGAACACCGCGTGCCAGTCACCGGTCGCAGCCGTGATCACGCTCGAGAACGGGACCAGCAGCGCGGCCGTGCCCTTGGCCGTGTAGAGCAAGCCAGCATTGGTCGCGGCGAACTTCGGACCGAACGTATCGCCGCAGGTCGCCGGGAACAGGCTGTAGATTTCACCCCAGGCGAAGAACACCACGCCCGTCAGCACCACGAACGCCACCGGGTTGTGGCCGTACTTCGACAGCAGCACGATGCCCACGGCCTCCACCGCGAACGCGATGAACATCGTGTTCTCCCGGCCGATGTTGTCGGAGATCCAGCCGAAGAACGGTCGCGTCAGGCCATTGAGCACGCGGTCGATGGTCAGCGCGAATGTCAGCGCCGGCAGCGTGAGGCCGAGGATGGACACGGGCGAGTCATGCAGGCCGAAGTCCTTGGCGATCGGGCCGAGCTGCGCGGTGGCCATGAGGCCGCCTGCGGCCATCATCACGAACATCGCGTACATGACCCAGAAGATCGGCGAGGACAGGACCTGGCGCGGCGTGGCGTTGTAGGTCGTGGCGCTCTTCAGCGTGGCCTTGACCTCGCTGAGGATCTTCGCCGAGGGCGGATAGAGCGCCATGCCCAGCACGAACACGATCAGGCCCTGGCCCAGGCCGAACCAGAGGAACGTGGCCTCGTAGCCGCTGCTCTTGATCATGTTGGCGATCGGCACCACGGTCATCGCGGAGCCCGCGCCGAAGCCCGCCGCGGTAATCCCCGCCGCCAGCCCGCGGCGGTTCGGGAACCACTTGAGCGCGTTGCCCACGCAGGTGCCATATACCGCGCCGGCACCCACACCGCCGATGGCGGCTGCGACGTACAGCATCGGCAGCGACGAGGCCACCGAATTCAGCGCCCATGCGATGGCGCACAGCAAGCCACCGCCCACGACCACCGGGCGGGGACCGTACTTGTCGACGAGATAGCCCTCGATCGGGACCAGCCACGTCTCCGTGACCACGAAAATGGTGAACGCCACCTGGATGGCCGTGCGGCCCCAGTGGTACTTGTCATCGATGGGATTGACGAACAGCGTCCAGCCATACTGCATATTGGCGATCATCGCCATACAGATCACGCCAAACACGAGTTGCATCCACGGGGACGCAAAACGGGACGTCGACGCCTGTTGCTGTAGTTCCATGGTGTCTCCTTCTGACGGGGCGGCCCGCCGTTGTGGATAGGCGTCCTGTGCGGACGCTCTTTTGTGCTGTTGTTGTTCGATATTTGCGCGCTAGACCTTCGAACAGCTGAGCCGTTCTAGTGCTATACGGTATGTGATATATCAACCAAGTCAAGCCGGGATTTCGGTGCGCCGCCGCACCGTGGCGGATGGCATTGGCTCGTCACTGGCACCCTGCTCCGCCACTGGTGTGCCATGCGCATGAAACGCGCATTGGAATGGGCCAGGACTCGCTTGCGAATCAATGATTTGGATGCGATCGCCAGATCAATGCGAAGCGGTGTCGAGTGGGGGTGATTTCCGTGCGTTGCAGCAGCGTGAGGACCCTGATAGGGAAAGTCCTAGGCGTGCGACAAGTGCTGTCGATCGTGAATGTGTCGACATTCAGAATCTGACGGAATGAGGCAGGAAGAAGACAGGCAGGAAATCGGCCGTAAGCTCGGATGTCGCGGGCGCGACAAAAGCTGTGAAGCACGTATGGAGAAGCCGGCCGTAACAAGCTCCAACGTTACTGCCAATCAGATGCGCGCGAACTCGGGAACCAGAGCCGGGACCTGAACGGGCGTGGCGGCGGGACGCGAGCGGCCGACACCGTCGGTCGAATCCTGCGAGGCACCCAGGCCGGCGAAACGGCCATGGTCTTGCGCGGTCGTCAGCGTTTCCATCGGCACGCGCGTGCCGATCAGCCAGGTTGCGAAAACGCCCAGATGGATCAGACCAAGAGCGAGGACGGAAAGCAGAGCGGTGTTCATGAAAAATCCTGAGTGAGGTAGGTCAAGGAGTTTTCATTATATGCTGCATCGCAAGGTCTGTAAATATTTGGTATGTGATATATCTTGAGAAGGTTTCCTCTATATGCACCAAACGCAACAAGGCACCCCGCGGGGTGCCTTGTCGTTCTCTCGAGCGCGCCAATCACTGGGGCGCCGCATGTTGCAAATCCACACTTTCGGGGCAAAGACCCTTTGTGCGTTGCGGTCAGCCGGCTTTCTTCAGCAGGTCCTGATCGTATTCCTGCGCGCGCAGATTGTCCCAGACCGCCGCCGCATTGGGCTTGAGCGACCGGCTCTTGCGCCGGACCAGCATGACCGTGGACGTGACCTGCGGCCGCAATGGCCGCAGCACGGCCGCGGGCGCCATGCCGGACGCCTGCGCGCGCGATGGCACCACACCGATGCCGAGGCCCATCGCGACCATGCCGAAGATCGCCGCGAAATGCCCGAGCACCTGCAGCGTGCCGGGCCGCACATGATAGGTCGCGAGCGCGCGTTCGACGGCGGGCTGCATGCCCGAATGCTGGTCGAGCGTCAGCACGGTGGCATCGGCGAGGTCGCCCCATCCGAGCGATTCGCGCGCGGCCAGCGGGTGCTGCGCGGGAAGTACCGCGCATAGCGGATCCACGCATAGCGGTTCGCAATACAGATCGTCGCAGGACGCCGGATTGCTCGCGATGCCGAAATCCACTTCGCCGTTACGCACGCTCTGCAGTACCCCTTCGTGCGAACGGTCGCGCAGCGTGATGCCGATGCCCGGCCATGCCGTGCGGCAACCCGCGACCCACGTGGGGACGCACATCGACGACAGCACGGGATCGGTGGCGATCTGCACGGTGCCCTGGCTCGGTTTGCCCGTGCCGTGGCTTTCGCGCAGCGTCTGCTCGACCTCCTCGATCAGATGGCAGATGCGTTGCGACAGGTGCGCGCCCGCATCGGTCAGTTCCACCTGCCGTGTGGTGCGATCGAACAGCCGCTGGGCGATTTCCTCCTCGAGTTCGCGCACGCTGCGACTGATGGCCGATTGCGTCAGGCCCAGCTCGGCGGCGGCGCGCGTGAAGCTCTTCTGCCGCGCTACCGCCGCGAAGGCCTTCAATTGTGGAAGCGAAACATTCATGGTGCCGCTCCTTGTTGTGTGACTGCTTTTTGGTGCCGCGTGGTGGTGTCGTGCTTGTGCCGTCGCGCTCGTGTTGCCGCTTTTCGGATAGATCGGGTATTGCGATGCCGCCCTACTCCCCCTTGCCGGTGGAGAAGCCGGCCATATACGTGGCACGGTCGCTGACCGTCTGTGCATTCGCGTGGCCGGTGATGAAGCGGCGCCGCATCGGCTGCAACAGGAACTTCGCCGACAGCCCCGCCGCTACCGTCATGACGGCCGCCACGGTGAACACGAGGCTCCAGCCGCCGTGATGGGACAACACCGATGCCAGGGGCACGAGCAGCGCCGCGGTACCCTTCGCCGTGTACAGCGTGCCGGCGTTGGCGGCGGCGAACTTGCTGCCGAACGTGTCGGCGCAGAGGGCCGGGAAGATCGAGAAGATCTCGCCCCAGAACAGGAACGTGAGCGCCGCGAACAGCATGAACCAGTAAGGGTTGTGGCCGAGTTCCATCAGGCCGATGAGCGACAGCCCCTCGCCGATGAAGATGAAGAACATCGTGTTCTCGCGGCCGATGCGGTCCGAGATAAAGCCGCACAGCGGACGCGTCAGGCCGTTGCAGAGGTTGTCGATCGACAGCGTCATCGTGAGCAGCGGCAGCGTCACGCCGAGCATCGTGATGGGCATCGACGCGAAGCCGAAGTCCTTGGCGATCGGGCCGAGTTGCGCGGTGGCCATGATGCCGCCCGCCGCCACCGCCACGAAGGAGGCATAGATCAGCCAGAACACCGGCGTCTTCACCATCTGGCCCGGCGTGAACTCCACCGGATTCGTCAGGATGGCCTTGTTGGTCGCCACGTTGCGCGGGGGTTTCGGCTTGACCAGCAGCATCGCCATGATGAAGATGAGTACGCCCTGGAGGATGCCGAACGTGAAGAACGCATGCTCGTAGCCGGACTTCTGGATCATGTTCGCGATGGGAATCACGGTGAGGGCCGAGCCCGCGCCGAAGCCCGCGGCGGTCAGGCCGGCGGCAAGGCCCCGCTTGTCCGGGAACCACTTGAGCGCGTTGCCGACGCACGTGCCATACACGCCGCCGGCACCGATGCCGGCGATCACCGCCGAGGCGTAGAGCATCGGCAGCGACGTGGCATACGAGTTCATGACCCAGGACAGGCCGGCGCAGATGGCGCCACAGGCGACGACGGGACGCGGACCGAATTTATCGACGAGCCAGCCCTCGATGGGCACCAGCCACGTTTCGGTCACGATGAAGATGGAGAACGCGATCTGGATCGCCGATTCGCCCCACTGATGCTTGGCGTTCATGGGGTTGACGAACAGCGTCCAGCCATACTGGAGGTTCGCCACGAGGCCCATACAGAGCACACCGATAAATAACTGGAACCAACGGTTGTGCAGCAAACCGCCATTGGAATTGCCCATGACGGGGCCTGCCGCATCGATGTGCGCCATGTCGTGTCTCCTTGCATTAGTGTCTTGCGCTCTGGTGGCGCAGCTCGCGGGCAACACATCGTGGGGGATGGCGCCCTCGTTTCTTCACTACTGAATGAGCGCGCCTGACATTGCGGCACGTTGCATCTGTGGAATTGATGCTACTTCAAACTTAGATCACCACAGCATAAAGTTTTTTATTATGATCATTTACGATCCTTTATAGATTGCAGGAAACGGTGCAATGAAAAATGCCACGCTGCGTCAACTCAAGGTCTTCGAAACGGTGGCGCGCCACCTGAGTTTTTCGCGCGCGGCGGAGGAGCTGCACCTTACGCAACCTGCTGTTTCTACACAGGTTCGGCAGCTCGAGCATCACGTTGGACTGCCGCTTTTCGAGCAGCTCGGCAAGCGGATCTACCTCACGCCGGCGGGCACGGAAATGCTGCACTATAGCCGCAGCATCATTCAGCAATTCCGCGAGGCGGAAGATGCGATGGCGCAGCTTAAGGGTATATCCGGAGGCCGTCTCAATGTCGCGGTGATCAGTGCGGGCGACTATTTTTTTCCGCGATTGCTTGCGGAATTCATGGGCCGCCATGACGGCGTGACTTTAAATCTTGCGGTGCACAATCGCGAAGAATTATTGCATCAGCTCGGCGGCAACCTCACGGACCTCGCGGTCATGGTGCGCCCGCCCGAAGGCGGCGACACGATCGCCGAATCGTTCGCGCCGCACCCGTACGTCATTGTCGCGGCGCCCAATCATCCCCTGGTCGGCAAGCGCCATATTCCGCTCGCCGGGCTCGCGGAGGAGGCATTCGTTTCGCGCGAGCGCGGCTCCGACACGTGGAACTCGATGCAGGAGGGCTTTGCGGGGCGGCTGTCCAACCTGCGCATCGCGATGGAGATCAAGAGCACCGAGACCATCAAGCAGGCCGTCATCGCGAACATGGGTATCGCGTTCCTCTCCGCCCATACGGTGGGCCTCGAATTGCAGACGGGCAAGCTTGCCGTGCTCGATATCGAGGGCTTTCCCGTGATGCTCAACTGGTACGTGGTTCACCGCCGCAACAAGCGGCTGCCGCCCGTGGCGCTCGCGTTCAAGCACTTCCTGATGGAGGAAGGCGCACGGCTGATCCAGCAGATCACTGGCGTGGAAGGCCTGATCCGCCATCCATAAACGATGGCTTATGGTTTTCCGATGAAAGTTTAATTATCGTAAATGGTTCGTCGCCACTAAGCTTCCTTTCAACGAAGCCCACAACGAAGGAGACGAACATGGACCAACTGCAAACCGCCCCGCACGCCGTCACGCACGACGGCACCACCGCCGCGCATCTGGACCGCGACATGCAACTGGCCGCGTTCAACGCAGCCTTCATGGAGCTGGGCCTGCGCTTCCGCTGGGACATGCAGATGTTCGAATGGCTGTGCGGCATCGAATGCGAACGCACGCGCGTGTGCCGCTATATCGAGGAATACCACGCGCACCTGCTCACGGCCTATGAACCGGCCTTCCTGAGCCAGCTGATCTTCGACAAGAAGAACGACTACCTGCGCGCGATGCGGACGGGCGTGAACTGATACACCCGCCTCTCGACGCCACTCTCGACGTCAAAGACACCCCCAAGAAACACCCCTTTCCCAAGGGGTGTTCTTGTTTTATCAGCCTGCACTGGCCGTGGCGCTCGCCTTGGCCTCCAGCTCCGCGATCCGCTTGCGTAGCGCGCGTTCCTCCTGGAAGCGCGCGGTCTCGTCGCGGATGATGGCCACGATGCCCGTAATGGCCCCGCCCTCGCCGTGCAACAGCGCCACGGTGAACGCGATCGACATCGCATCGCCGTTCTTGTTGATCGCGGGAACCTTGAGCAGATCGTGGCCATAGCGGGTCTGGCCCGTCGCCATCGTCTTGTCGTAGCCTTCCCAATGGCGCGCGCGCAGGCGCTCGGGAATGATGAGGTCCAGCGACTTGCCCAGCGCTTCTTCCTGGGTGTAGCCGAACATGTACTCGGCGGCCGGGTTCCACAACGTGATGGCACCGTCGGGACCGGAGATGACGACGGCATCGCCGATGGCCGTCACCAGTTGCTCGTAGTCGATCGCAGCCTGCATGGTCTTTCCTGAGGAATGATGGGAATGCCCCGATGCGCCACCGGAAACACCGGTGGCTGCCATCGGGGCACTGGCAGTGCTGCCGTCCAGCTTAGATGACCTGCGCCTCGCGCAGGCGGGCGATCTCCTCGGCGCCGTAGCCAAGACCGGACAGCACTTCCGCGCTGTGCTCGCCCAGCAGCGGCGAACCGGTGATCTCGGGCTTCATGCCCGAGAACTTGATCGGGCTGCCCACGGTCAGGTACGTGCCACGTTCCTTGTGCGGGACTTCCACGATCGAGCCGCTCTTGCGCAGCGATTCATCCTCGGCAATCTCCTTCATCGACAGTACCGGCGAGCACGGAATATCGAACTTGCGCAGGATATCCACGGCCTCGTACTTGGTCTTGTCGGCGAGCCATTGCTCGATGGTGTCGAAGATCTCCGTGATATGCGGCTGGCGCGCCTTGGCCGTGTTGTAGTTCGGATCGTTGATCCACTCTTCCCGGCCCAGCGCCTTGCAGATCGGCTCCCATGCGTGGCCCTGGATGGTGAAGTAGATATACGCGTTGGGATCGGTCTCCCAGCCCTTGCACTTCAGCACCCAGCCCGGCTGGCCGCCACCGCCGGCGTTGCCGCCGCGGGGCACCACGTCGCTGAACGTGCCGTGCGGGTACTGGGGATACTCTTCCAGATAGCCGATGCGGTCCAGGCGCTGCTGATCGCGCAGCTTCACGCGGCACAGGTTCAGCACGGCGTCCTGCATCGACACGGCCACCTTCTGGCCCTCGCCGGTCTGCTGGCGGCCGATGATCGCGGTCAGGATGCCGATGGCCAGGTGCATGCCGGTGTTCGAGTCGCCCAGCGCGGCGGCCGACACGGTCGGCGGGCCGTCCCAGAAACCCGTGGTCGACGCGGCGCCGCCGGCGCACTGTGCCACGTTCTCGTACACCTTCAGGTCTTCATAGTGGTGGCCGTCGCTGAAGCCCTTGACCGATGCCACGATCATCTTCGGGTTCAGTTCCTTGATGCGGTCCCACGAAAAGCCCATGCGGTCCAGCGCGCCCGGGCCGAAGTTCTCCACCAGCACATCCGACTCGCGAATCAGTTGCTCGAGGATCTTCTTGCCTTCCGGCTTCTTGGTGTCCAGCGTCAGGGAGCGCTTGTTGCTGTTCAGCATCGTGAAGTACAGCGCGTCCGCGTCGGGAATGTCGCGCAGCTGCGTGCGGGTGACGTCGCCCGACCCGGGGCGCTCCACCTTGATGACGTCCGCGCCGAACCACGCGAGAAGCTGCGTGCAGGCGGGACCGGCCTGAACGTGCGTGAAGTCGATGATCTTGATGCCGTTGAGTGGGAGGTTCACGTTCGCTCTCCTATTGGAATAGAGGGGTGAAACTAAAACGGGGTTGGCTGGATTGGATTACTTGCTGGCCGAGCTCTGCGGATTCAGGTTGGTCAGACGACCGCTTTCGGTGCCCGCATTCGGGTCGATGACCGCGTTGATCAGCGTGGGCCTGCCCGACTTCAGGGCTTCCCGCACCGCGGCTTCGAGCTCCGCGGGGGTGGTGACGTTGTGACCGACGCCACCGAATGCTTCCATCATCTTGTCGTAACGCGCTCCCTTGACGAACATCGTGACCGCGGGATCCTTGCCGCCGGTCGGATTCACATCGACGCCCTTGTAGACGCCGTTGTTGTTGAACACGACGATGCAGATGGGCAGGTCGTAGCGGCAGATCGTTTCGACCTCCATGCCGGAGAACCCGAACGCGCTATCGCCGCACAGCGCGAGGACCGGCTTGCTGGTCTCCACCGCCGCGGCCACCGCGTAGCCCATGCCCACGCCCATCACGCCCCACGTCCCGACGTCCAGGCGCTTGCGCGGCTCGTACATGTCGATGACGGCGCGGGCGTAGTCCAGCGTGTTGGCGCCTTCGTTCACGAACGAGATGCCAGGGTTGTCCTTGACGACATCCTTGAGCACGCGCAGCGCGCCGTGGAAGTTCATCGGCGACACTTCCTTCGCCAGCGTCTCTGCCATCTTCGCGAGGTTCTTGTCCTTCTTCTCGTCCACCGCGTGCAGCCACTCTGCCCCGGGCTTCGGGAAGCCGTTGCCGACCTTCTCGAGCAGTGCCGATACGCACGAGCCGATATCGCCCACGACCGGCGCGGCGATGGCGACGTTGCTGTCCATCTCCGTCGGCGAGATATCGATCTGGATGAACTGCTTCGGCTTGCCCCAGGTCTTGCCCTTGCCGTGCGAGAGCAGCCAGTTCAGGCGCGCACCGACCAGCATCACCACATCGGCTTCCGCCAGCACGTACGAGCGCGCGGCCGAGGCCGACTGCGGATGCGTATCGGGAATCAGGCCCTTGGCCATCGACATCGGCAGATACGGAATGCCCGTCTTCTCGACCAGCGCGCGGATGTCCGCATCGGCGCGTGCGTACGCAGCGCCCTTGCCCAGCAGGATCAGCGGGCGCTTGGCGCTCTTCAGCAGCGCGACGGCACGGTCGATCGAGTCCGGTGCCGGCAACTGGCGCGGGGCCGGATCCACGACCTTGATCAGCGAGTTGCGGCCCTTCTCGGCTTCCATCGACTGCGCCAGCAGCTTGGCCGGCAGGTCCAGGTACACCCCGCCCGGGCGGCCCGATACGGCGGCGCGGATGGCCCGCGCGACGCCCACGCCGATGTCCTCGGCGTGCAGCACGCGGAAGGCGGCCTTGGCGTGCGGACGGGCGATGGCCAGTTGGTCCATCTCTTCGTAGTCGCCCTGCTGCAGGTCCACGATCTCGCGCTCGCTCGAGCCGCTGATCAGGATCATCGGAAAGCAGTTGGTGGTCGCGTTCGCCAGCGCGGTCAGCCCGTTCAGGAAGCCCGGCGCGGAAACGGTCAGGCAAACCCCGGGCTTCTGCGTGAGAAAGCCGGCGATGGCCGCCGCGTTGCCCGCGTTCTGCTCATGACGGAAGCTGATGACGCGCATGCCGTTGGCCTGCGCCAGGCGGGCCAGATCCGTGACCGGGATACCGGGCAGGCCGTAGATGTTCTCGATGCCGTTCAGCTTCAGCGCGTCGATGACCAGATGAAAGCCATCGGTTTGCGCCTGTTGCGCTTCGACGGCTTGACGCTGCAGCTCGTTGTCTACTTCTGCCATGGTTGCATCCTTCTGTACGAATTGACTGGGATAGAGGACTTCTGCTTCAGGACGTGCAAATACGGTATGTGATATATCCAAGCTCAGCAAGGACTCATTGTGAACTTTCGTCGGTGCGGCGCAGCATTTGACCGAAATTGCCGGTTAGATAAGGGAAATTACGGAGATCAACCGCTCATATGGTTGACCAGCGACCCGATGCCATCGATCGTCACCGCCACCACGGCGCCGTCCTTCATCGACCCGACGCCGATCGAGGTGCCGACGGCGATCACGTCGCCCGGCATCAGCGTCATGTCGCGCGACAGCAGGCTCACCTGCTCTTCGGGCGAAAACACGATGTCGGACAGTGGGTAGTTCTGACGCTCGACGCCGTCCAGCCGCGTCACGACACTGGCGCTGCGCCAGTCGAAACCCGTGACGATGGCCGGCCCGATACAGCCGAACGTGTCCGAGCCCTTGGCGCGCGTCCACTGCGGAAAATTGGGGTCGGCATTGAGCAGTTCGCCCGCCGTGACGTCGTTGACGATCGTGTAGCCGAAGATGTGCGAGGCGGCCTCGGCGAGCGGCACATTGCGGCATGGGCGGCCGATGACGATGCCCAGTTCGCCTTCGTAGGCGATCTTGCCGGTGTACCCGCTTGGACGCTGGATGGCGTCTCCGGGACCCGCGAGCGAACTCGCCGGCTTCAGCAGGAACAGCGGATGCGTGGGCACCGATTTCTCGAGCCGGGCCGCGAGCGCGTGGAAGTTGTTCCACAGCGCCACGATCTTGCCGGGCTCGCAGGGTGCCACCAGTTCCAGCGCGGCATAGGGGTAGATGTTCCCCGTGGCGCGCGGATCGGTATAGCCGGGGCCGTCGAATTCCATGACGCGGTCGGCATGGCTGTCGTCGAGCCGCCCGTAGGCGAGGTCGCCATCGGGGCGGCGGAAGCGAATCCAGGTTTGCACGGCAAAAGCTCCTCCGGCGGGCGCGACCGTGTCGCACCAGCGCTTTGCACGTTGAGGGGGAGCCCCTGTCAGGGGCAGTGGCTTGCAGGCGCCGGCCGGGGCCGGCCGCCTCGGGTCAGATCGCTCCCGCGACGCGCAGCGCCGCAATCTGCGCCGGCGATCGGCCCAGCCATTCGAGGATCTCGTCGGTATGTTCGCCCAGCAGCGGCGAGCGCTCGACCTCGACCGGCGAGTCGGACAGCGTGATCGGCGAGCCCAGCTGCACGTACTTGCCGCGCGCCGGGTGGTCCAGCTCCACCAGATAACCGCGCTCGTACATCGTCCGGTCCTCGATCAGGTCCTTCATCGACAGGATCGGGCCGCACGGCACGTCCACCCCGTTGAGCGCGTTCATCACCTCGAACTTGGTGCGGCCCAGCGTCCATTCCTCGATGATGCCGAAGCACGTGGGGAGCTTCTTGAGGCGGACTTCGGGCGTGGCGAATTCCGGATCGGTGATCAGTTCCTCGCGGCCGCACAGACGCATCAGCGGTTCCCAGCCCTGCGGCTGGATGATGACGTAGACGTAGTCGTTGGGACCGCCCGGCGCGCAGCGCAGCGCGGCACCCGGCTGGCCGCCACCCGATGCGTTGCCCGCGCGCGGCACGTGGTCGTCGAACTGGTCGTTGGGGTACTCGCGCAGCGGGCCGGCATCCAGACGCTGCTGGTCGCGCAGCTTCACGCGGCAGAGGTTCAGCACGGCGTCCTGCATGGCCACTTCCACGCGCTGGCCGCGGCCCGAATGCTCGCGCTGCAGCAGCGCGGCGAGGATGCCCACCACGCAGTGCACGCCCGTGCCCGAGTCGCCGATCTGCGCACCGGTCACCGTCGGCATGCCGGTGGCCTCGCCCGTCGTCGATGCCGCGCCGCCCATGCACTGGGCCACGTTCTCGTAGGCCTTGCAGTCTTGATACGGGCCGGGGCCGAAGCCCTTGATCGACGCGTAGATCATGCGCGGATTCAGGTCCTGGATCTGGTCCCAGCCGAAGCCGGCGCGGGCCAGCACGCCCGGGCCGAAATTCTCGATGAGCACGTCGCTTTTCTGGATCAGGTCCTCGAGCAGCGCCTTGCCTTCCGGCGTCTTCATATTGAGCGTCAGGCTGCGCTTGTTGCTGTTCAGCATCGTGAAGTACAGGCTGTCGGCGTTGGGCACGTCACGCAGCTGGCTGCGCGTGATGTCGCCCCGCCCGGGCATTTCGACCTTGATCACGTCGGCGCCCATCCACGCCATCAGCTGCGTCGCCGAAGGTCCGGCTTGCACGTGCGTCATGTCCAGGATGCGAATGCCGTCCAGGGCCTTGCGTTGCTCCATGATGCGTCTCCTGATTTGTGTTTCGCTCTTTCGACATACAGTATGTGGTATATCACGAAGATGCAAGAGGGTTTAAACCCCAATCAGGCAAGTTTCGATATTGCGACGCAGCAATCAGGATTCGGCCAAAAAAAATGCCCCAGCGCCGGGCCGGCGCTGGGGCATCGCGATGACGGAGCGGGTCGTCAGTCCAGGAAGTCGCAGTGCTTCTCGACGTAATCGGCGAGGTCCAGCGAATGCTGGCGCACGAGCCGTTCGGCCAGTTCCGTGTCGCGCTTTTCCAGTGCCTCGATGATCCGCAGATGGTCGACGATCGAACGCGCGGCGCGATCGCTCTGGGAAATGGTCATTTTTCGGATCGCGCGCACATGGACGAAGATGTTCTTGATCTGGTCCATGATGACCTGCGACTTCGACAGCTGCACGATCGCCTGATGGAAGACGATGTTGGCGTCCGAGTACTCCTCGATATGCTCGGCCGGTGTCGAGTCCCGGAAGCTGTCGAACATGTGGCGCAGCTTGCCGATCTCCTCGTCCGTGGCGTTCTGCGTGGCCAGACGCGCGGCCATGCTTTCCAGCGCGGCCCAGACCTGAATCATTTCGACGATCTCGCGCTTGGTCTTGCGCATGATGTAGATGCCGCGGCGCGGCACCGTGCGCAGGAAGCCTTCCTGCTCGAGCAGCGTCATGGCCTCGCGAATCGGGGTGCGGCTCACGCCCAGCGCTTCGCTGAGCACGCGCTCGTCGAGGCGCACCTCCTCTCGCGACTGGTAGATATCGGCATCGGCGATGGCCTGGCGCAGCATCGCGTAGGCCTGGTCGCGCAGGCTGGCGCCCGCATTGATCGGCTGCAGCGCCAGTGTGAGACCGCCTGGCGGCTGGGTGACGTCCTGAACTTCTGTTTGGCTTTGGGCAGACATGAATGCACTCGTAGATGGCCGGCGCGCGGTCCCCGGCAGACTTCACACGCAACGATAGATGGCAGTTTGGCATGCCGTCATGCGTTTCGCTCATGAATTCTGCCTCCGGGGACGCGCGGGTGGCGATCAGATATCGCCACCGGCCTTTCGTATATGGTATATCACATCACTGCCACTGCAAGGTTATGCCGCGCGCGCCACCTTCGCGTCGTTCGGCGCCGACGCGGGCGCCAGCGCGGTCTGCGCCATGCGATCGCGCTGCTTGACCAGGCCCAGCACCGCGTCGATCATCGGCGTCGGCTGCCCGAGCATGCGGCCCATCTCCTGCACCACCGTCAGCAGCGGATCGATCTCCATCGCGCGCCCCGCCTCCAGATCCTGCAGCATCGACGTCTTGTGCGCGCCCACCGCACCCGCGCCATCGATCCGCCGCTCCACGTCCACGCGGAAATGGACGCCGAAGCGCTCGGCAATGTCCTTGGCCTCGAGCATCATCTGCTTCGACAGCGCGCGGGTGGCGGGATCGGACGTGATGATGTCCAGCGTGCCGTGGGTCAGCGCGCTGATCGGGTTGAAGCACAGGTTGCCCCAGAGCTTGAGCCAGATCTCGTCGCGGATGTTGTCGCGAACCGGTGCGTCGAGGTCCGCGGCAACCATCAGCTCGGCCAGCGCCGTCACGCGCGTGGACCGGCTGCCATCGGGCTCCCCGATCGGGAATTTCTTGCCATAGACGTGCCGGATCACACCGGGCGCCTCGATCTCGGCGGCGGGATAGAGCACGCAGCCGATCGCGCGCTCGGGGCCGAAGCCCTTCCACTGCTTCGCGCCCGGGTCCACGCTCTCCAGCGTCGAGCCCGCGAATTCGCCGCCGTGCTTGTAGAAGTACCAGTAGGGAATGCCGTTGACGCCCGTGACGATGGCGGTCTGGGGACCGATCAGCGGCTGCATCAGGTCCACCACGCCCGGCACCTGGTGGGCCTTGAGCGTGATGAACACGTAGTCCTGCGGGCCCAGTTCGCGTGGATCGCTCGTGCAGCGGACGCGGGCCACGCGTTCCTGCCCCTCGATCAGCAACCGCACGCCGTTGGCCTGCATGGCGGCCAGATGCGGGCCGCGCGCGATAAAACTGACGTCGGCACCCGCCAGCGCGAGCTGGGCGCCCAGATACCCGCCGATGGCACCGGCGCCATAGATACAGATCTTCATGCGTCGTCTCCTCAGTGCTATAGATTATGTGAAAGCTGTTTTGATATATCACATACTATATTCCACACCAGCACAGGACAACCTCAATTTGCGGGACGACCGCAATCTTTCCCGCCTCCGCGCGGCGTTCACGTGCACTGTCAGACATCCTCCTGTTCTCAGATAGCGCCTGCTGCACTACCATCGAAGTGTCGTCCGCTGTGCCCAGCCCGTTCCCCGTGCCCCACCCGCCAAGGAGTTCGCATGGATTCGCTGATGGACCTCGCCCGTGACCCGTCGGCATGGGCCGCGCTGGCCACGCTGATCGCGATGGAAGTCGTGCTTGGGATCGACAACCTCATCTTCATCTCCATCCTCACGAACAAGCTGCCCGAGGAAACGCGCGAGAAGGCGCGGCGGATCGGTATCGGCCTGGCGCTGATCCTGCGCCTCGGCCTGCTGGCGACGATCGCCATCATCGTGTCGCTGACCGAGCCCGTGTTCACGATCTTCGGCAAGGGCATCTCGTGGCGGGATCTGATCCTCATTGCCGGCGGCGCGTTCCTCGTCTGGAAAGCGACGCGGGAGATCCACCAGCACGTGGCACACGACGACGACCATGGCGAAGGCGGCGAGCCAGGCGACGACGCCGCGGCGGCCCGCGCCGTGCCCGGCTTTGCGGCCGCGATCGGGCAGATCCTGATCCTCGACATCGTGTTCTCGATCGACAGCATCATCACGGCCGTGGGTATGACCGACCATGTGCCCATCATGTTCGTCGCGGTGATCGTGGCCGTGACGGTCATGCTGTTCGCGGCAGGGCCGCTGGCCAACTTCATCAACCGCAACCCGACCATCGTCATGCTGGCGCTGGCCTTCCTGATCATGATCGGCATGACGCTGATCGCGGACGGGCTCGGCCACCACGTGCCGAAGGGGTATATCTATACGGCCATGGCCTTCTCCGTGGCAGTGGAGGCGCTGAACATGCTGGCGCGGCGCAGGAAGAAGAAGCACTAGGCCCGGGCGGCAACAGCCGCGGGCGAACGGGTATCATCTCCGGTTGCTGTCACGCATAACCCCACTCCATGCTTCCTACCGATCTTTCCGGTCCCGACGGCAGCCAGGCTTCGCTGCCGCGGTCCGAACGGGCCTATCAGCAGCTGCGGGCCGCCATCCAGTCCGGGCAACTGTCGCCGGGCACGCGCCTGCGCGAGGTCGAGCTCGCCGAGTCGCTCGGCCTGTCGCGCACCCCCGTGCGCGAGGCGCTGTCGCGGCTCGAGTCCGAGGGCCTCGTCGTCAACGAACCCAATCGCGGCATGATGGTGACGCAGCTCGACGCCAGCATGGTCAGCGAGCTGTACGTGATGCGCGAAGTGCTGGAGGCCACCGCGGCCGCGCTGGCCGCGCGCCATGCGACCGACGTCGAGATCTCGCTGCTGCGCGATATCGTCGAACGAGACCTGCTCCTCGCCGAAGATCCCGAACGGCTCGTCGCGAACAACCGCCTGTTCCACGAGACACTGCACCGCTGCGCGCATAACCGTTACCTGCTCAAGACCCTGCGCACGCTGCACGAGTCGATGGCGTTGCTGGGCCGCTCGACCCTCGCCGTGCCGGGCCGCGCGCGCGGTTCGTACGAGGAACACATGGCCCTCGTGGAAGCGCTCGAAGCACGGAATCCCACGCAAGCCGAGCAAATCGCACGGCGGCATATCCAGCAGGCCTACAAGGTGCGCCTGTCGCTGTGGGTCGAGGAACAATCGCGCTGATTCGCGCCGATCGCGCACGCGCGCGTGCCGGGCGTTTAGTCGGGCGTTTAGTCGGGCGTTTAGTCGGGCGTTTGGTCGGGCATTTGCACACATTGTTCAACATTGAAGAAAAGTGTGTTCCGTCCTCACGCTTTTCTGACGCGTCAGACCTTGCTATCGTGCGTATTGGGGTCGGGGCTCTTCTCTCCTTCCGACTCCGCGTCACCTCCGTGGCGGTTTTTTCATTGGTGTCAGCGCGCGTGGTCAGACTGTTCGTCCGCACGCCCGGTTGATACAAGGCGCGGCGCTTGCCGCGCCTACTTTTCTACCCGAGACGAGGAGACCGCCATGCAAGGCAAGACCGTCAGGATTCCCGGGCCGGACCATCCCATCGATATCAAGCCGCTCGATGGCCGCGTGATCGTGACAGCGGGCGGCCGGGTGGTTGCCGACAGCCGGCACGCGCTCGTACTGAAAGAATCCACCTACCCCGCCGTCTACTACATTCCGCGAGAAGACGCGGACATGTCGCAGCTGACCCGCACGACGCACAGCACGCACTGCCCCTACAAGGGCGATGCCGCGTACTACAGCATTCCCGGCGCCGGCGATCGCGGCGCCAATGCGGTATGGACGTACGAAACCCCGCATGACGCGGTGGTGTCCATCGCCGGCCATCTCGCGTTCTACCCCGATCGCGTCGACAGCATCGAAGTCAGCGCCTGAGCGCGCGCTCCACAACAAAGACACGACACATGGCATTGCAGACCCAAGGCGTGCCCGCCGGGCACCGTTCGCCGTTGTATAGCCGTTATCTCGCGGTACGCCAGCGTACGCTCGCACTGGTCGAGCCCCTCAACGCGGAGGACATGGCCATCCAGTCCATGCCCGACGCGAGTCCCGCCAAATGGCACCTGGGCCATACGACGTGGTTCTTCGAGACGTTCCTGCTGACGCCGCATCTGCCGGGCTACAAGGTCTATGACGCCAGTTACGGCTATCTCTTCAATTCGTATTACGAAGCCATCGGCGAACGTCAGCCGCGCCCGTTTCGCGGGCTGCTGAGCCGGCCGACCGTCGATGAGGTGATGGCTTACCGCGCGCATGTCGACGCGCAGATGCTCGCGCTGCTCGAGACGCGCGCGCCCGACACGCTGGCATCGCTGATGGATCTGGGCCTTGCGCACGAGGAACAGCACCAGGAACTGCTGCTGATGGACATCCTCCATCTGTTCGCGCAGTCCCCGCTCAAGCCCGCGTACGACACGCGCTGGCCCCGCCCGCGTGCCGCCGGCCGCGCGCGCTATGCGCGCATGGAGGGCGGACTCGTCGAGATCGGCGACGACACCGACGGCTTCTGCTTCGACAACGAGCGGCCGCGCCACAAGATCTACGTGGCCCCGTTCGAGATCGCGGACCGGCTCGTGACAAATGGCGAATGGCTGCGCTTTATCAACGATGGCGGCTACACGCGCCCCGAGCTGTGGCTTGCCGATGGCTGGGCACGCGTAAAGTCGGGCGAGCTCGATGCCCCGCTGTACTGGCAGCATTCCGAGCATGGCTGGCAGGAGATGACCCTCGGCGGCCTGCGTTCGATCGACTGGGACGCCCCCGTCGTGCACGTGAGCTACTACGAGGCGAACGCCTATGCGCGCTGGGCCGGTGCGCGCCTGCCGTCGGAAGCCGAGTGGGAGATCAGCACGCGCGCCGGGGTGCTGACCCAGGTCGATGATGTGGCATGGCAGTGGACGCAGACCGCGTACGGCCCCTATCCGGGCTTCCACGCGTCGATGGATGCGATTGGCGAGTACAACGGCAAGTTCATGGTGAGCCAGCTCGTGCTGCGCGGCGGCGCGAGCGTGACGCCGCCGGACCACGCACGGGCAACGTACCGCAATTTCTTCTATCCGCATATGCGCTGGATGTTCGCGGGCGTGCGTCTGGCGCGCGATCCGGGCACGCAGCCGCCGGGGCGGCATCCCAGCCATGACGAGCATGACGACTTCACGCGCGACGTGCGCGTGGGCCTGTCGGGTCATCCCAAGGCGATGTCGCCAAAGTACTTCTACGATGCGACCGGCTCCGATCTGTTCGAGGCGATCTGCCGCACGCCCGAGTACTACCCCACGCGTACGGAATCCGCGCTGCTGGCGCGTATCGCCGGCGATGTGGTCGCCACCTTTGCCACGGGCACCGCGCTGATCGAATTCGGCAGCGGCGCCAGCGAGAAGACGAATCTGCTGCTCGCGGCCAGCGATCGCATCGATGCGTATGTGCCCGTGGATATCAGCGGCGACGCGCTGGCGGGCGCGGTATCGCGGCTTGCGCAACGCTATCCGGCGTTGCACGTCCACGCGCTGGAGGCCGATTTCACGCAGCCGTTCGCGCTGCCGGAGGCCACGCAGGGCCGTCCGCGCGTCGGGTTCTTCCCGGGCTCGACCATCGGCAATTTCACGCACGACGAGGCCGCGCAGTTCCTGCGCAATGCGCGCGAGATGCTCGGCGCCGATGCCCGCATGATCGTCGGTGCGGACATGGTCAAGGATCTGCCGACGCTGCTGCGCGCCTACGACGATGCGGAAGGCGTGACGGCGCGGTTCAACAAGAATCTGCTCGTGCGCATCAACCGCGAGCTCGATGGGAATTTCGATCCGGACACGTTCGACCACCTCGCCATCTGGAACGACGCGCACCAGCGTATCGAGATGCATCTGGTCAGCCGCGTCGACCAGATCGTGCACGCCGCGGGGCAGTCGTTCACGTTCCGGCGCGGCGAGCGGCTGCATACCGAGAACTCGCACAAGTTCACGGTGGAGTCGCTCTCGGCGCTTGCCGTCGATGCGGGCTGGCAGGTGACGCGCCACTGGATCAGCGACGCGCCCGCGTTCGGCGTGTTCGAGCTTGCCGCGCGCTAGCCGAGCATGCGCACCAGCGTCTTCAGCAACGGCGCGAAGTCCGGCGCGCCGTCGTAGCGTGTGCCGTTGAGGAACAGCGACGGCGTGCCATTCACGCCGCTTCGCACGCCTCCCTTGAAGTCGGCTTCGATCTTCGCCACGAATTCCTTGTCGCCGTCGAACGCGCGCTGGACCAGCACGTCGGGCACACCGAGCTCGCGCGCGTAGCGCACCAGATCGTCGTCCTCGAGGGCGCCCTGGCTTTCGAAGAGCCGGTCGTGCATCGGCCAGAACTTGCCCGCGTGCGCGGCCGCCTCGCTGACCATCGCCGCCGCACCCGCATGCGGGTGCATATCGACGAGCGGAAAGTGGCGATAGACCACGGCGAGCCGATCGCCGAGTTCGCGCTGCAGCTGCTGGATGATCGGATACATGCGCCCGCAGAACGGACACTCGAAGTCGCCGTACTCGACGAGCACCAGCGGTGCGTCCGCGTTGCCCTGCAGATGATCGGCCGGGCCGACCGGAATGGTGAGGTGGCTCATTGAGGCTCCTTGCCCTGCAGACGGCCCAGCGCATCGAGAATGCCATCGACGCCAGGGTTGATGGCGATGGGCGACACATAGCTCCAGCGAATCACGCCGTCGCCATCGATAACGAACAGCGCGCGTTCCGAGGTGCCATCCGTTTCGCGATAGACGCCGTAGGCGCGCGCCACGGCGCCCTTCGGTTCGAAGTCCGCGAGCAGCGGGAAATGCAGCTTCCTTTGTTCGGCAAACGCCGTATGGCTCCATACGCTATCGACGGAAATCCCCAACAGGACGGCGCCAAAGGCCTCCATCTCGTGCCGCGTGGCGTTGAGGAGCGTCATTTCGTCGCCGCAGACCGGACTCCAGTCCGCGGGATAGAACGCCAGGACCACGGGCCGGCCGCGCAATTCGCGCAGCGCGATGCTCTGGTCCGGTGTCGCGTGAAGACTGAAGTCGGGCGCGATGGTCCCCGCCTTCAGGTACTCGGCAGCTGATGCCATGGATCTTCCTCGTTAGGGGCAGGGCAAGCCCATTCTTCTCCCTTTTCCCGCACCGAGGGTTCAGATTGCCGCCCGTCTTTCCAGTTCGAACGGTTCTCCATCCACTTATTTATCAACGCTGATGAATAATCTATCGAAACATGTCATTGGAACTTGTAAATGCCCCGCCCTATGATCTGCTCACACCAAGCGGAATACGGATAGGGGCTTCCTTTGACAACCTGGGCAATTGGCATCGATATCGGCGGCACGTTCACGGACGTGGTCGCCCTGGACTACGACGAGGGGGCGCTGCATAGCCTCAAGGTCCTGACCACACACGGGGATCCGGCCCAGGGCGTGGCCGACGGCGTGCAGCAGCTGATGCAGGCATGCGATATCCGTCCCGGCAGCGTCGCCCGCGTGGTCCACGCCACCACGCTCTTCACCAATGCGCTGATCGAGCGGCGCGGCAGCACCACGGGTCTGCTGACGACGCGCGGCTTTCGCGATGTGCTCGAGATCGGGCACGAGCGCAAGTACGACCTCTACGACATCCATATCGAACCGGCGCCCGCGCTCGTACCGCGCAACCTGCGCGCCGAAATCGGCGGCCGCGTCGATGGCCATGGCCGCGTGCTCGAGGCGCCCGATGCGGAAGACGTGCGCAAGGCCGTCGCCGGCCTCGTCGAACAGGGCGTCGAATCGATCGCCGTCTGCCTGCTGCATGCCTACGCGTTTGCCGGCCACGAGCAGCAGGTGCGGGCATGGATCGCGCAGGACTTTCCGCATCTCCACGTCACGCTGTCCTCCGACGTGGCGCCCGTCATTCGCGAGTTCGAGCGCAACTCGACCACGGTGGCCAACGCCTATATCAAGCCGCTGGCCAAGCGGTATCTGGACGCGCTGGAGAGCCGGCTTACCGCGCTCGGGCTGCCGAAGGGCGTGCTGCTGATGTTGTCCAACGGCGGCCTGTCCCATATCGAGGAAGCCAAGCGCAATCCGATCGAACTGCTCGAATCGGGCCCCGCGGCCGGTGCCATCTCCGCGGCGCACTACAGCCATCGCGACGACCAGCCCAACCTCATGGCGTTCGACATGGGCGGTACCACCGCCAAGCTCTGCCTCGTCGAGCACGGCAAGCCCTATATCGCGTTCGGCTTCGAGGCGGCGCGCCGCAAGCGCTTCGCCGAAGGTAGCGGCCTGCCGATTCGCATCACCACCATCGACCTCATCGAGATCGGCGCGGGCGGCGGCAGCATCGCCCATTGCGACGAACTCGGCCTGATGAAGGTGGGCCCGCATAGCGCGGGTTCGGAACCCGGACCGGCATGCTATGGGCTGGGCGGACAGGATCCGACCGTCACCGATGCCAACCTCGTGCTCGGCTACCTCAATCCCGACTACTTCGCGGGCGGCACCATGAAGGTCGATCGCGACAAGGCGCACGGGGCACTGTCGCGCATCGCCAGCGAGATGGGCGGCCAGACCCAAATCGGCGCGCTCGACGTCGCATGGGGCATGCACCACATCGTGGCCGAGAACATGGCCGGCGCCGCGCGCGTCCACGCCGCGGAA
This sequence comes from Cupriavidus sp. OTU4054, assembly GCF_038440175.1. Lineage (NCBI taxonomy): Bacteria > Pseudomonadati > Pseudomonadota > Betaproteobacteria > Burkholderiales > Burkholderiaceae > Cupriavidus > Cupriavidus sp. OTU4054. Next base: position 262,020 of record NZ_JASATF010000003.1, on the reverse strand, counting down.
CGCGGCCGCGATCCGCGCGACTTCGTGCTGCTGTGCACGGGCGGCGGGGGGCCGCTCCACGCGTACTATGTCGCGCAGAAGATCGGCGTGAACACGATCATCTGCCCGCCGGCCGCCGGCGTCGCCTCGGCGTATGGCCTGCTGGTCGCGCCCGCGCGGGCCGACCGTTCGCGCACGGCGACGTTCCGTCCGTCCACGGGGCAACTCGCCGAACTGGAAGACGCGTTCCGCCACCTCGAGGCGCAGGTCCGCGATTCGCTGGCCTCCGTCGATGCGACGTTCGGCCCCATCAGGCTGTCGCGCCATGCCGATGGCCGCTTCGTCGGGCAGGGTTTCACGCTGTCCGTCGAACTGCCGGAAGGGCCCTACCTTGCCGACACGGCCGGCGAAGGCGCGATGCGCGAGGCGCTCACCGCCGCGTTCGAGTCCGCCTATCGCGAGAAATTCGGCCGCACACCGCCCAATGTCCCGATCGAACTCGTCAACCTGCGCGTCACCGGCGAAGCGCCGCCGCGCATGGCGTTCGCGCCGAAGCCGCTCGACACCGGCGATCGTGCCACGCCGTCCGGCGAGCGCGAGGTGTATTTCCGCGAGGCGCATGGCTACGTGTCCACACCCGTGTTCCATCGCTCGGCGCTGCGTGTGGGCTTCTCCGCCCAGGGGCCTCTGCTCGTCGAGGACACGGGCTCGACGCTCGTGGTCGGCCCCAAGGGCCATGTCGAACAACTTGCCAGCGGCAACCTGGTCATCACCATCAAGGAGCAGTGAGCCATGGCCATTGCAAATGCAGCGACATCGGCGGCATCGGCGGCATCGGTCGATCCGATCTTTCTCGAAGTATTTTGGACGCGCGTGCGCTCGGTCGTCAACGAAGCCGCGAAGCTGATCGTGCGCACATCGTTCTCCACACTGTCCACCGAAGCCAACGACTTCGCCGTGGTGGTGACGGATTCAGCCGGCCGCGCGCTGGCCGAGAACAGCGGCAGCATTCCGTCGTTCATCGGCACTCTGCCCCGCACCGTGCAGGCCGCCCTCGCCAGGATCGGTGCGGCCAATATGCAGCCCGGCGATATCTACATCACCAACAATCCGTGGATCGGCACCGGCCACCTGAACGACGTCTGCCTGGTCAAGCCGCTGTTCCACGACGGATCGCTGATCGGCTTCGCGGCCACGGCGGGCCACGTGCCCGATATCGGCGGCAAGATCCGATCGGTCGATGCGCGCGAGCTGTTCGAAGAAGGCTTCCATATTCCGCTGATGCCGCTGCTGCGCGCGAATCGGGCGGACGAAACGCTGCTGTCGCTGATCCGCACCAACGTGCGGACGCCCGAGCAGACGGTCGGCGATATCTGGGCACAGGTGGGCGCGGTCGAACTCATCGCCACACGGCTCACCGCCATCCTGCGCGAGTACGCGCTGCCCGGTATCGATGACCTCGCCCAGGCGTTGTTCACGCGGAGCGAAGACGCGATGCGCCGCGCCATCGCGAAGCTGCCCGAAGGCAGCTATGCCTACGACATGGAAACGGACGGCTTCGGCGAGCGCTTTCGCTTCGCGGTCACGGTCCGCGTGCGCGGCGGCGAGATCGAATGCGATTTCGCGGGAACGTCGCCGCAGCAGCCGCGCGGCATCAACTGCGTACTGTCCTATACGAACGCGATGTCCGTGTATGCGATCAAGTGCCTGCTGTTGCCCGACCTGCCCAACAACGATGGGCTGTTCCGTCCGATCAAGGTCACCGCGCCGGAAGGCACGATCCTGAACCCGCGCTCGCCGGCTCCCGTGGGCGGCCGCGCGTGCACCGGGCACTATGTGCCGACGGCGATCTTCGGCGCCATGCATCGCGTGCTGCCCGATGCAGTGATGGCGGGCGTCGGTTCGCCGCTGTGGATCGCCAACCTCAGCGGCACCACGGCGGAAGGCAAGCCGTTTGCCACGGTGCTGTTCTACAACGGCGGCCTGGGTGGCACGGCGAAAAAGGACGGCGCGTCGGTGATGTCGTGGCCGAGCAATATCTCGCCGACGCCGATCGAGGTCGCGGAGCGCGATGCGCCGCTGCACTTCCGGTACAAGCGGCTGCGCGAAGGATCGGGCGGTGCCGGGCAGTATCGCGGCGGCCTTGGCGAAGAGATCTGTTTCGTCAGCGAACATCCGACGCCGCTCTCCATCGTCTTCCTCACGGAACGCCTGCACGTGCCCGCACCGGGACTCGGGGGCGCGGAGGCCGGCGCGTGTGGCGAGGTGCTGATCAACGGCGAGGCCATCAATGCGCGCATTCCGCATACGCTGAACCCCGGCGACGAAGTCATTCTGCGCACGCCGGGCGGCGGCGGTTTCGGTCCCGCCTCGGCCCGGGACCCGGAACTCGGCCGGCGCGACCGCCTGCACGGCTACGTGGCCTGAGCCATGCGCGAGGCGTCTCTATACAGGGTCGATCGCGGCGGCTACCACGCCCTCGGGCAGCGTCTGCCCGTGGATCGTCTGCAGCAGCACGCGCAGCAGCCGCTGCGCGGTCGGCGACAGCGAGCGCAGCCGGCGCGTGATCAGGCAGACCTCGCGCTTCAGCACCGGCGATTCGAGTTCGCGGAAGGCCAGCGTCTCGAATCCCGCGACCTTGCCCGCGAGCGCGGGCACGATCGAGAAGCCGCCGCCTTCCGTCAGCACGGCCAGCAGGGACGTCGAACTCGAGATCTCGAACTGGCAGTTGTCGAAGCCTGGCCATGCCGGACCCTGCGTCCTGAGGATCGTGCCGATGCCGGTGTCCTGCGTGAAGGCCACGAAGCCTTCGCTCGGGAGGTCGGCCCACTTGAGCGGGCCCTTGCCCTTCGCGAGCGGATTGTCGGGGCGGCAGACGATGCCGAACGTATCGCTCAGCAGCGGCACGTAGTCGAGTTCGTCGAAGCCCTTGTAGCGGCTGGCGATGGCGAAGTCCAGTTCGCCGTCCACCACCAGTTGCTCGACCTGCTGCGCGCCCGCATCGCGGAGCGTGAACGACACGGCCGGGTACTCCTCGCGGAACGCCACGATCGACTGCACGAGGAACTGATAGATGGCCGATGCCGCGGCGGCGATGCGCACATGGCCCTTCTGGCTCTGCGCGATGGCCTCGAGGTCGGAGATCGCCGCGTCGAACTCTCGCAGGATCTTGTCCGCTTCCGCCTTGAACCGTACCGCCTCGGGCGTCATCGCCACGCGGCGCGTGTTGCGGTCGAACAGCTTGAGGCCGACGGCCTCCTCGAACTGCTGGATGGTGGCGGTGAGCGCGGACTGGGTCACGAACAGCCGGGTCGCGGCCGTCGTGAAGGAACCCGACTCCGCGACCTCGGCGAAGCAGCGCAGATGACGAAGCGAAATGGTGCGATTCATGCCTCGAAAAATATATCTGCAAAAACGAATAGTCAACAAAAACTAATAATTTGTACCGAATAGCCGGCCCACATAAACTTTTCGCACCCGGCCTGTTTTTTCCGACCTGCCCACCCCGCACACCATGCCGAACCTTGCTGCCCGAATCCGCCGCATCAAACCCTCTCCGAGCTCCATGGCAGGCCAGCGCGCGCGCGAACTGCGCGAGACGGGCCGCGACATCGTCGGCCTGACCAGCGGCGAGCCGGACTTCGATACGCCCGCCAACGTGACCGAAGCGGTCATCCGCGCGATGGCCGCGTCCAAGACCAAGTACACCGACGTCGGCGGCACGCCGGACCTCAAGCTCGCCATCCGCGACAAGTTCCTGCGCGACAACGGCCTCGACTACAAGCCGTCCGAACTGATCGTGGGCACGGGCGCCAAGCAGATCATCTTCAATGCGCTGATGTGCACAGTGGAAGCCGGCGACGAAGTCATCGTGCCGTCGCCCTACTGGGTGTCGTATCCCGACATCGTGCTGCTGGCCGGCGGTACGCCGATCATCGTGCCCTGCCCCGCAGGATGCGGATTCAAGCTGCAGCCCGAAGACCTCGACCGCGCGATAACGCCGCGCACGAAGTGGGTCATCCTGAACGCGCCGAACAATCCCAGCGGCGCGATCTACACGCGTGAAGAAATGCGCGCACTGGCCGACGTGCTGATGCGCCATCCGCATGTGTGGGTACTGTCGGACGACATCTACGAACACCTGATCTTCGATGGGCGCGAGTTCTGCACGCCCGCGCAGGTCGAGCCCGCGCTGAAGGACCGCACGCTGACGCTCAATGGCGTGTCGAAGGCGTACGCGATGACGGGCTGGCGGATCGGGTATGCCGGCGCGCCGGCCGGTCTCGTCAAGGCGATGGTCAAGCTGCAGTCGCAGAGCACGTCGAATCCGTCCTCCATCAGCCAGGCGGCCGCCGTGGAAGCGCTCAACGGACCGCAGGACTTCATGGCGCCGCGCCGGGCGATCTTTCAGGAACGGCGCGACAAGGTCGTGGGCTGGCTCAACGACATCCCCGGCATCCGCTGCCACCGGCCCGAAGGCGCGTTCTATGCGTTTCCGTCGTGTGCCGCGCTGCTGGGCAAGAAGACGCCCGACGGCAAGGTGCTCGAGACCGACGAGGATTTCATCCTGTATCTGCTGGACGCGGTGAACGTTGCCGTCCTGCATGGGGCCGCCTATGGCGTCTCGCCGTTTTTCCGTATTTCGTATGCGACCTCGATCGAGGTGCTCGACGAAGGCTGCCAGCGCCTGAGACGGGCATGCGAAATGCTCGTCTGAACCAATACGATATGAAGCGGCCCTCGATGGCCGCCTGCTCGCTCCAGCGCACGCTCCTGTGTTTAACCCCCACTTTGACCGCCCACGGTCATCCTCCCATGGAGAGCAAGCAATGCATGGAATTTCCCTGCCGGGCCTCTTGGCCGCGACCGCAGTGACGCTCGCAGCGGGCATCGTCGCGCCGGCACATGCCGCGGACGAAGCCACCGACTTTCCGTCCAGGCCGATCCACATCGTCGTGCCGTATCCGGCGGGCGGCTCCGTCGATCTGCTCGCGCGGGCGCTCGGGGAGCGGGTCGGCGCGAAGTTCGGCCAGCCCGTCGTCGTCGAAAGCCGGCCCGGTGCGGGCAGCAATATCGGCGCCGCGTTCGTGGCGAAGGCGCCGGCGGACGGCTATACCCTGCTGCTGGGCACGTCGGCCGCGCTGGCCGTCAATGTAAGCCTGTACAAGAACCTGTCGTATTCGCCGCTGAAGGACTTTCGCCCGGTGATGCTGGCCACGCGCCTGCCGAGCCTCGTGGTCGTCAACTCGAGCAGTCCGGTGAAGTCGATGAAGGAACTGACGCCCTATCTCTCGAGCCTGGGCGCGCAGGCCTCCTATGCGTCCGCGGGCAACGGCACGCCCGCGCATCTGGGCGGCGAACTCTTCAAGAAGCTGGCCAATCTGCCCAAGCTGGTGCACGTGCCCTACAAGGGCGGCGCCCCCGCGCTGGCCGACCTGCTCGGCAACCAGACGACGATGATGATCGCCATCGCGCCCGAGGCCTTGCCCATGGTGAAGGACGGCAAGCTGCGCGCGCTGGCCGTGACCACGAGCAATCGCCTCGCGCAGTTCCCCGATCTGCCGACCGTGGCCGAGTCGGGCGTGCCGAACTACGAGCTCGTGGCCTGGTACGGCCTCGTTGCCCCGGCCGGCACACCGGCCCCGATCGTCGCGAAGCTGAACACGGCGTTCAATGAAGCGCTCGAAGACCCGAAGGTCCGCACCCGCCTGACCGATATGGGCTTCGACCTCGTAGGCGGTCCGCCGTCGGTGCTGGAGAACCAGATGCGCAGCGAGGCAGTCAAGTGGGCAAAGGTCATCAAGGAGGCGCAGATCGAGATGGATTGAAGGGGGCGGCCTGTGGGACTGTGGGCCTGTGGGCCTGTGGGCCTGTGGGCCTGTGGCCCTGAGGGCCCGACGCCCCTTCACGCAAGCGCGGCCGCCGGCCCGCGCCTGCGGAGCGTGCTGCGCGCGACCAGCGCGCATACCGCGAACGTTCCGGCGAGGACGCCGAGGGACGACGAGGTGTGGCCGTGCGTGGTGAATCCGGTCGCGAAGGCGATGGCGGCCAGTTCCAGTCTGCGGCCGAGGTTGTGGTTGCGTGTCATGGTCTTGTCCGCGAATCGCCTGCGTGATCGTTGCCGGTTTATATCTGCGGGGTTCTCAGTATTCGGTCACCGGCGCGTGGACCGGTGCGATCGATGCGTGCGGGGTCTGCGTGCGCTGGGCGGCCTTGTGGACCATCGTGTAGGCGTAGTCGATGCCCATGCCGTAGGCGCCCGAGTGTTCCTTGGCCAGGCCCGTCACGGCGTCGTACGTTTCCTTGTTCTTCCAGTCGCGCTGCCACTCGAGCAGCACCTGCTGCCACGTCACGGGCACCACGCCGGCCTGGATCATGCGCTGCATCGCGTAGTCGTGCGCTTCCTTGGTCGTGCCGCCCGAGGCGTCGGCCACCATGTAGATCTCGTAATCGCCTTCGAGCATCGCGCTCAGCGCGAACGTGGTGTTACAGACTTCGGTCCACAGACCGGCCACGACGATCTTCCTGCGGCCGTTGGCGGCCAGCGCGTCACGCACCTTCTGGTCGTCCCACGAGTTCATCGAGGTGCGCTCCAGCGTTTCCTTGCCGGGGAACACGTCGAGCAGTTCGGGATACGTGTAGCCGGAGAACGAATCGGACTCGACCGTGGTGATGGTGGTCGGCACGTCGAAGATCTTGGCTGCCTTGGCCAGGCCCACGACGTTGTTCTTCATGGTCTGGCGGTCCATCGACTGCACGCCGAAGGCCATCTGGGGCTGGTGGTCGATGAAGATCAACTGGCTGTTGCGCGGGGTCAGGACTTGCAGCTTGGCGTTCGACATGGTTTCTCTCCGGAAAAGGTAATTCAATAAGTTTGAGGTTGTTGTTGGGCAGTGCTAGCTGTGCTGCGCTGTCCATGGGTTGAACTATAGCGGTCGCCTTCCCGGAGAAAGTCGGCTATCGCTGTCATAGTTATTCAAAATAATTGAATATACGTCACATTGTCGAAATGTGACCCGCAAAAAGCAAAACCGGCCCGCCGCTCACACGAGAGGTGTGGCGGTGGGCCGGTTCAATGGGGTGCGGCACCTTGCGATGCCGCGTACTACCTGGTCGCTGGACAGCGACCCGATCCAACTTGCTTGCTGCGATCAGCCGTTTGCGTAGACAACCTTGGCCTTGCGGGCTTCGGCTTGCAGACGGGTGAAGACGTTCTGCACAGCGGCGATGACGCGCTTGACGTCGTTGGCGAAGCCGAGGCTTTGCGAGCCCAGTTCGCGCTCGATCAGTTCGCGCTCGAGTTGGTCGGTGATCTTGATATCGGAGTTCGTGTTCATGGCGTTCTTCCTTCCTAGGGATAACCCTTATGGGGTTTTCCCGAATTGTAGCAAAAGGATTGGCGCAATGCAGCATTAGGTAATAGTACGTAGTGCTTGGCAGCAACAACGGCCGCAAAAAGGGCCGGATGAGAGACTTTTTGACGGCACTTTGGCCGATTTTGTACGCAGAACCGCACGTAGGCACCATCGCGGGTGTGGACTTGCATCGCAACACGCCTATCGACATGCGGTTGCCCCATTCGGGTTCCGACAACATCTCGTCCATTCCGGACAACCGGTTCCAGACAGCCGCCGTCCGGCCCGTCAGCACGTATGCTGGCACCTATGAAACTTGTCTTGCGTAGAACCCTGTGGACCGGTCTGGCGCTCGTTGCGCTCGCAGGGGCCGGTGCAGTGACCCGGTTGGACCTGTGGCATGTGCCGGATCCGATCCCTTCGGCGGTTGGGGCACCTGCCGATGTCTCCTTTGGCCCCAGCGGCCAGGATCAGACCGATGCGCTGCAATCGGCACTCGATACCCTGCAGTCGGGCCAGCGGCTGGTGCTCGCGCCGGGCACCTATACGGTCAGCCGCGTGCTGACCGTGAGCCGGGAGCAGGTCGTCGTGTCCGGCTACGGGGCGACCTTCGTCGCGACCAATCCGGATCAGCAGGCCATTGTCATGAACGGACGAAACTCGACGCTCGTGGGGCTGACGCTGCGCGGCGTCGGCACGCAGCGGCTGGAGTCGGCGACATCGGCGAAAGTGGTCGTCGACGGCGAAGGCATTCAGGTGCTCGACGTCACGATCCAGGGTGGCGCCAGCGCCGGCATCTTCGTGTCGCGGGGCCGAAGCATCGCGCTGATCGGGGACAAGGTCAGCGGGACGCTGGCCGACGGCATTCACATCACGGGCGGCTCGCAGGACGTGCTCGTGCAGGACTCCTCCGTCACGGCCACCGGCGACGACATGGTCGGGATCGTCAGCTATCAGCGCGATGGCGAGCAGACGCGGAACATCTATGTGACCGGCAACTATCTGGCCGGCAACGCGTGGGGACGCGGCGTCGCGGTGGTCGGCAGCGCGGACGTGACCGTCGTCGGCAACTGGGTGGAGGGCGTGCAGAAGGCCGCGGCCATCATGGTGGCGCAGGAGGATGGCTATCGGACGATGGATGCCTCCAACGTGCTGATTGCCAGCAACTCGATTGCCGACGACCAGAACGCGACGCAACCCGGGAACAACCGCATGGCGACCGGGCACGCGGCCATCGACATCAATACGGACAGCGGCAGCGTGTCGCGGCTGCAGATCATGGGCAACCAGATCATCCGCACGCGGTTCGACGGCTTTCGGGTACAGGGCAATATCTGCGGGGTCGGCATTACCGGCAACCGTTTCGGCGCCATCGGCGGGACGCCGATCGCGCTGCTCTACCGCAACTGTACGGCCGAGCAATTCAACTGCGGCGGGAATACGCTCGATGGCGCGGGTATGTCCGGGCCGTCAGGGTGTTCCGGCGGGGGATCGGTTCAGGTTGCCGGGGCCGACGCGAGCCGGTTACCCCAGGTGCGGTCTTCCTATCGACGTCCCCAATAGCGCCGTTCCCCCAATAGCGCCGCCTTATCTGATGCGCGGCGTTTCCGCGACCAGCTGCCGCAGGTACTTGCCGTAGTGGCTCTTGCCGAGCGGCGTGGCAAGGCGCTCGACCTGTTCGTCGTCGATCCAGCGCCGCCGGAATGCAATCTCCTCGGGACACGCGACCATCAGGCCCTGGCGCTTCTGCAACGTGGCGACCATCTGCGCGGCATCGATCAGCGAGTCGTGCGTGCCCGTATCGAACCACGCGTAGCCACGGCCCATGATGTCGACGTTCAGCTTGCCCGCCGCAAGGTAGCGCGAGTTCACCTCGGTGATCTCGAGCTCCCCGCGCGCCGAGGGGCGAATGTCCGCGGCGATGTCGCACACCGCGTTGTCATAGAAGTAGAGCCCCGTCACCGCGTAGCTGGACCGCGGCGTGGCGGGCTTCTCCTCGATGGACAACGCGCGAAAGTCCTCGTCGAACTCCACCACGCCGTAGCGTTCGGGATCGTGTACGTGATACGCGAACACGGTGGCACCCTCCTCGCGCCGGCCGGAACGGGTCAGCATGCGGGCGAGATCGTGGCCGTAGTAGATGTTGTCGCCGAGGATCAGCGCCGACGGGTCGCGGCCGACGAAGTCGCGGCCGATGATGAATGCCTGCGCGAGGCCGTCCGGCGAAGGCTGCTCCGCGTAGTGGAGGTTCATGCCCCACTGCCTCCCGTCGCCAAGCAGCGAGGCAAAGCGCGGCGTGTCCTGCGGCGTGGAGATGATCAGCACGTCGCGAATGCCGGCCACCATCAGCGTGGTGAGCGGGTAGTAGATCATCGGCTTGTCGTACACGGGCAGCAGCTGTTTGGAGATGCATTGCGTGACCGGGTACAGCCGCGTGCCGGAACCGCCGGCGAGAATGATGCCCTTGCGTGTCATACCTGCATCTCCTTCACAGTTGGGGATTCATGCGTGCGTGGTGCGGGCGCGCCGCCGTTCGTCGCGCGCCGGTAGCAGAGGCAGAACGCGATGGCGCCCGCCAGTTCGGTAAGGATCACGGAGATCACCGTGCCCTCGGCCCCCAGGTACAGTACGAAGGGCACCACGTAGATCAGATGCAGCAGCGTGACCGCGGCATAGATGTTCCGGACCGTGCGATGGTGACCCAGCGCCATCAGCCCCAGATTGCCGTAGATGAACGCCACGCTCGTCAGCGGCAGCAGCACGGCCTCCAGCCGCAGCAGCAGAATCGCGTCATGGAACGGCTCGCCCAGCCACATGCGAATGCCCATGCCCGCGAACACCTCCACGAACACGAACATCGAGCAGGAGCATGCGAAGACCACCACCATCGCACGGCGCATCAGCGCGCGCGCGGCCGCGGGGTTGGTCACGTTGTACTGGCTGATGCGCGGATAGAACGCGGTGCCCAGCACCGTGAAAATGGTCTGGCCCGCGATGCGGATCTTGTCCGCCATCGAGAACTGGCCCACCGCGACCGGTCCGTGAAAGTGGTTGAGCAGGATCGCGTTGAAGTTCACGTAGAAGCTGACGAGCACCAGCGACAGGAACATCGGAAAGCCGTCACGCAAAGATGCCGTGACCGCCGTCCACGGGACCCTGACCAGCGACGCCATCCGCCCGCGCACGACGCCCCACAGCGCCGCTGCGGCAAGCATCGCGGTGCCCACGCTGATACCGAGCGCGGCCAGCGCCGCGTCGCCGGGCGACTTGACCCACAACATCACGCAGCCGAGGCTTGCTGCCTTGGAGACGAAGTTGGGCAATACCAGCGTCTTCATCCTCTCCAGCCCCTGATAGAGCCAGATAGGCGTGACCGCATTGGCGACGACGCCGACGAATGCCGCGGCGAGAATGGTCCAGTGCTCGCGGAGATCGGGCAGGCCGAGCAGTGCGCCGCCCATCAACACGGCCGCGCCGAGCAACAGCAGCAGCTTGGCCAGCATCGTCGCGGAGAACACTTCGGCGACGGCCGCCGGGTCGTCGCGCCTGAGCGACACCACGCGCGTCGCGGAGAGGTTGTGGCCGTAGTCGGTCAGAAGAATCAGGTATTGCGCCAGCGCCTGGCAGTAGGCCAGCACGCCGAACTCGCGCACGCCCAGCTTGTGGCCCAGAAACGGCAGCAGGACGAGCGGAAACAGGTAGTTGCTGCCCTGGATCAACAACAGGTACGACGCGGTCGAACGTATGGATGGCGGCATGGGCACGGCCTTCGCTTAGCGGCGTGGGCCGAAGTTCGGCCGGCCATAGAGCGATTGCGCCGCGGCCGGGGCCCGCTGCCGGACAGGCTGCCCGAGGAAGCGGAAGATCAGCCAGAGCAAGGCGAGCGGGACGAAATTGCGGCCGCTGAACAGGTTCGGCACGCGCAGGATTTCCATCAGCGAGACCAGCAGCACCGCATGCGCGCAGCACCAGAAGCCATTGCCCGTGCGCCAGCCCGCGTAGCTGCGGCCCAGCAGCCAGCCCATCAGCGCCGCCTCCAGCAGCGCAAACCAGCCCCATTCGTAGAAATGCACGTAGAGGCCGGACGGGTTGTTGAACTCCGGGTCGCCGAACGTGTTGAGGAACGTGCCGTAGCCGTCGCCACGTCCGACGAACGGGCGAAAGCTCTCGCCGATGACCGGAAACTTGACCAGCCAGTCGAACGTGAACGTGGGATCGCCGGTCCCCCAGCCCATGACCGTCAGCAGGCCCGCGCCGTTGTTGATGGCCGTCGAGTAGTACAGGCCCAGACGCTCCAGCGCGAAGTCGAAGATGTTGTCGTAGATGTTGACGTAGTACGTCTCCCACGAGCGGTTGTACTCGTTGGCGATAAAGAAGCCGATCAGCGGCGGAATGGCGGCGAACGGCCCGAGCGACATCAGCAGGCTTCGCCCTTCGCCCTTGCCGGACAGCCGGAACCGCGCAAACATCAGCGCCCACGGCAGCACCACTTCGACCAGCGCCAGCCGCTCCGCGAAAATGAAGCTGCGCAGCAGCGTGAGGACGAACAGCACGCCAAGGTAGGCCTTGTAGCGCGTGATGCCACGCACGGCGACCGGAAAGACGGCGAAGTAGAGCGGCACGTAGGCCACGGACGCCTGCGTCAGCGTGCTGATGCCCGCCACGCGGCCCTTGAGTTCGAGCACGTCGTAGGTACTGGCGGTGCCGTTCAGATACGACATCAGCACGGCCGGCTTGGCGAGGACCCCACCCATCATCACGAGGTAGCCCAGGCAGGCGAGCCAGAACAACGCGTCCAGCACGAGCGGCGACACCGCGACGGGCCGCTCGGCCGGACGCGGCGCCAGCACGCGCTCGCCGGCGGCGGCCGCGGCCATGGTGAACAGAAACAACGCGCCGGCGATCGCGTAGTGGCTGTTGAAGTAGATGCGATCGATCGACTTCTGGTCGCCCAGCAGTTCGACGCAGACCAGTGCGTACAGCGGGATGATGAACCACAGCAGCAGCTTTGCCGGATCTTCCCACCAGTAGCCGTCGTTCAGGGGGCGGACGTCGCGCATGGGGCGGCCTTCACTCGGGCGCCACGGCGAGCGGATCCGCGACGGCCATGCCGCGCGGGATGCTCGGCGCTACCGCGGGCGTCTGCGCCATCGCGCCGCGCACCATCGCGAGGAACTCCGCGCGGAACCGCTCCGGCGAAAACTGCAGCGCATTGCGCCGGCACGCGGCGGGCAGCACGGGGCCGCTGCCCTCGAAGCGGCATACCGCGCGCACGATGTCCTCGACGGTCTGGCGCGGAAAGAACACCCCCGTGCGCAGGTCCCGGTCGCGGCTGTCGATCACGGTTTCGCGCGCGCCGCCCTGCCCCAGCGCGATGACCGGCGTGCCGCACGCCTGCGCCTCCACGGCCACGATGCCGAAGTCCTCCTCGGCGGCGAACACGAAGGCCTTTGCGCGCTGCATATGCGAGACCAGCACCTCCGCCGACTGGTAGCCGAGCACCCGGACATTCGGCGTGGCCATGTCGCGGATGCGCTCGAAATCGGGACCATCGCCGATGACGACCAGCTGCTTGTCTCGCATGGAGGCAAAGGCCTCGACGATCAGGCTGACCTTCTTGTAGGGCACGAGGCGCGACGCGGTGAGGTAGAAGTCCTCGCGCTGTTCGTTCAGGCTGAATTTCTCGACATCGACGGGCGGATAGACCACGACGGCATCGCGCCCGTAGACCTTGTGGATGCGCCGGGCCACATACGCGGAATTGGCCACGAACAGATCCACGCCATGCGCGGTGCGCTGGTCCCATAGCCGCATGTAGTGCAGGATCGCGCGGGCCAGCCAGCTCTTGGGACCGCGCGTCAGCCGCGACTCCGTGAGGTACTGGTGCTGCAGGTCCCACGCGTATCGCATCGGCGAATGCACATAGCTGACGTGTACCTGGCCGGGGCCCGTGATGACGCCCTTGGCCACGGCATGGCTCGACGAGATGACCAGATCGTAGGCAGAGAGATCGAGCTGTTCCACGGCCAGCGGCATCAGCGGCAGGTAGGAGCGGAACGATTTGCGCGCGCGCGGCAGGCGCTGGATAAACGTCGTGGTCGCGTGCTTGCCCTGCAGCGCGGCGCGCTGCGCGTCGGGAAAGAAATCGACCACGCTGAACAGGTCGGCCTCCGGCCAGATCTTGAGGATCTGCTCGAGCACGCGCTCGGACCCGGCGTACGTGGACAGCCATTCGTGTACGACGGCGACCCGGCCGAATTCGCTGACAGGAGGATTCATCGTTGTGGAAGCCATGGTGAGATCTCGCCAAGTAACCGCGCGGCCGTGTCGCGCCAGGAATAGCGCCGCACGCGCGCCAGGCCCTTCTCGCGCAGCTTCTCGCGCAGGGCACTGTCTTGCATGACGCGGGTCAGCAGCGCGCCGAACTCGCGCGGGCTGGTCGGCGTGAAATACAGCACGGCCGGACCGCAGGCCTCTCGCACGGAGGGCAGGTTCGACGCCAGCACGGGACACCCCAGCGTCATCGCCTCCACGGGCGGCAGTCCGTAGCCCTCGTAGAGCGACGGAAACACGAAGCAGCCCGCGCCCCGGAACAGCGCCTTGAGGTCGGCGTCCTCGACATAGCCGAGCCGCTTGACCGAACTCATCTGGGCCGACCGGTCGTCGCGCACGGACTGGAACACGTGCCCGCCGCCGCCCACGATGACCACGTCGTAGTCCACCGTGCCCAGCATGCCGACTGCCTCCGCCACCAGCCTGAAGTTCTTGTGATAGCTCGCGCTGCTGACGGCGAGCACATACGGACGATCGGACAGTCCGTACTTGAGCCGCACGTCCTCCGATTCCGGCAGCCGCAGCATATGGTCGCCGCTCAGGGGCAGCACGCCGATCTTCCGGCCGGGAATGCGATAAGCGGACGCGATCTCGCGGCGCGAGAATTCGGACACGGTCAGCACGCGCCTGGCCACGCGCCCGACCCATGGCGCCATGACCCCGTACCAGGAGCGGAACGCCCGCGAATACGCCTGCGGCACGCGCACCGGGGCGGCGTCGTGCATCACCGTCACCTGGTTCGGATAGAGCAGCGGTGCCGCATTGCACAGGTTGAGCAGCAGCGCGCCTCCGGCCGCCACCGGCAGGCTGACCTGCTCCCATAACTGCCCGCCGCCCCGCCCCAGATGGTGGCCCACATGACGTATATGCAGGTTCGGGAACTGCTGCGCATCGACGGCGACGTCGGGGGGCACCAGCAGTTCGAACGACAGGCCCGCCGTGGCGGGATCCTGCTCGGCCACCAGCTGGTCGATGCAACGGACCACCTCATGTGCGAAGCGGTCGACGCCGGTGGCTTGGCGCCCCAGGAAGCGGCCATTGATCGCGACGGTCGTGGGCATCGCATGCTCCTAGTGACCGGCCCGCGCAAGCGGATTGGCGATGTACCGCACCACGCGGTCGCTGAACGACGCAGCCGGCAGCAGGCACAGCACGGTGAGGCCCCAGACCGCGATCTTCTTGCGCAGCGTCCAGAACGGATTGGCGACGATCGCATGGAAGTAGCGGCCCGAGTCGTACTGGAACCAGTGCCAGCGCTGCGCGAAGGACGCGCCGTAGACCTGCTGCGCGAAGCGCGCCTTCTCCGCCGAGAAATCGAGCGGAGCCGGCGGCAGTTCGATGCCCAGCCGGTCCTGCGCGATCTCGCGCAGGACGGACCAGCGGCGCGCCGACTGCCGGGCCACGGCCAGCGAGTCTTCGGCGTTGGAGAGCGACAGGTCCTCGCCCGGCGCCTTCGCCGCGGCGGCGCGATGCACGCGATAGCAACCGAGCGCCTGCTCGATCGCGCAGACCTTGCCCAGCAGTGCCACGCCGTAGATGGCATAGAAGTCGGCGCCATGGATATTGTCGGCGCCGACCGGTACGGGGAAGATGCGGCGCAGCGCCTCCACGCGATAGGCATTGCCCGACCCCGGCGGCGACGGATACAGCCAGCCGTCGCGCAGCATGCGGCCACAGCCGTCGGCCCGGATCGACTGCGGCACCTGCACGCCGGTAGGCAGGCCGTCGCTCGTCATGACGTCCAGGCGGTACTGCACCTTGACCCAGTCGCCCGAGCCCGAGAACGCGGCGATGACGGTGGCCGCCGCGGCGGGATGCAGCATGTCGTCGGCATCGAGAAACAACACATACGGCGTGACGACGCGTTCCAGCGCGTGGTTGTAGGCGGCCACCTGTCCGCCGTTGGGCTGGAAGACGGCCTCGACGCGTGTACCGTACCCTTCGATGATCGCGCGCGAATCGTCGGTGGACCCATCGTCGATGACCATCACCCGCACGTCCGGCGTGGACTGGGCGAGCGCCGAATCGATGGCGGCCGCCAGGTACTGCGCATAGTTGTAGTTGCAGATGACGATGGTCAGCGCGGGCGATGCGGTCCGGTCGGGCATGGATGTCTCCTGTCGTGGCTATAGCGAATAGTCGGCGTGGAAGCCGAGCCGGCTTGCCTCGCCATCGGCGATGGCGGCCTCCAGCAGGCGCAGGCGCGCCTCGGCATTGCGCCGCTTGCCATAAAGCCGCAGCAGCCGCAGGAATACGTACCGGTTCAGGCGATACATCATTCCCGACTGGGACCAGTAGTTGCGGTCGAACCATGCCTGGTTGCGGCTGCTGTAGTACGCGCGGAAATCCGAACCGCTGAGCAGCATGCATTCGAAATGGTTCTTCCAGTTGCGCTTGACGTTCCACGACCCTTCCAGGTCCTCCAGCTCCGCGCCGGTGACCAGCGCGATGCAGCCGCCGCGCGCGGTCAGGCGGTAGGTGTATTCGGTGTCGTCCGCATAGAGCACGAGGTTGGTATCTGGCAGGCCGAGGTCCGTGTACATGTCGCGGTGGCCCAGCAGCCCGCCGTAGGGCGCGAACGGCAGCGGCACCACGGCCGGCAGCGCGTCGGGGCGCGGACGTCCCCACGGGGTGCGGCGCCAGATCTTGTAGGGGATGCGCGCCACGTGAAAGCCGAAGTAGCTCGAGCGCGGGGGCATGGCGAGCCTGACCGGCACGCCGGCCGCGATATCGCCCTGATGGTCGGGCCGGAAACCCAGCACCGCGGCGAGCTGACGTCCGCGCTGGCGTGCGAGCACGTCGAGCTGGTGGGCCAGCACGTCGAGCGCGCCTTCGCGCGGCGCGTTGTCGTCGTCCATCAGCCAGATGAAGTCCGTGGTGCTGCGCTCGAGCGCCGCGGCAATGCCGATCGCGTAGCCATTGGCCGAGCCCGAGTTGCTGGGCAGCCGGATGATCGTGACGCGCTTGCCCCATGTGGTCTCGAGCAGCGAGAGATCGGAGCTCGAGTTGTTGCTGACCACGATCGCGTGCATGACGCCTTCGCTCTCGAAGCTGCGCCGCAGCAGTTCCGCGCAGTAATGGAGGCGGTCGCCATAGGTGACCGTGACCAGCGTGATGCGCTTGTGGTGCAGGTGCGGCATGGCGGCTCTCCCCAAGGCCAGTCGTGATAGGTACTCAAACCCCGGCCGTGACGGTCTGCGGCTCGGCCGTCGAGCCATAGGCGTAGCTGTACCGATGCATCGTGCCGGTGAAGTCGTTGAAGATCACGCCGCGCACGGCAACGTTGGCCTGCGCGAGCCGGCGCGTGCTTTCGTCGATCTGCTCGACCGTGGTCACGCGGTGGCGCGCGACCATGAAGACCGTGCCCGCCATGCGGCCGAGCACGAGCGCGTCGGCCACGGGCAACAGCGGCGGGCCGTCGAGCACCACCATGTCGTAGTGCGCGGCCACCTGCTGGATCAGCACGCGAAGCTCGGGTTGCAGCAGGAGTTCGCTCGGGCCCGCGGAACAGGCGCCCGTGGAAAGGAAATCGAGGCCGTAGGACACATTGCGGCGGATCGCGTCCTCGGGCTTGCAGGTGCCCGCCAGCACCTCGGCAAGTCCGGGCCCGCGGTCCAGATGAAAGCGCTTGTGCAGACGGCCATTGCGCAGGTCGGCGTCGATCAGCAGCACGCGCTGCTTGGACGCGCCGGCCAGCGTGGCAAGGTTGGCGGCGACGAACGATTTGCCGACCCCCGCGGTGGGACCGGTGATGAGCACCACGCGGTTCGGCGCGTCGTGCAGCGCGAAATGGAGCGTGGTACGGACAGCGCGCAGGCTTTCGATCGCCGCATCCGGCAGCATCGGGCCCTCGCCGGAGCGGCTCCGCCACGACGCACGCAACGGTCCCGTCAGGCGGCTGCGCGGCACCGTGGCGTAGACGGGAATGCCCGTGGCGATCTCGATCTCCTCGCGATCCTGCACCGTACCCGCGATACGGCGGCGCGCCATCGCGAGCACGATGCCCGCCATGAGGCCGGCCAGCAGCGAACCGCCGATGGCCACGCCGCGCCGCGGCGAGATCGGCGTCTCCGGCGGCGTGGCCGGATCGATCAGCCGCACGTTCGCCACCTTGCCGGCGCGGACCAGCGTCAGTTGCTGGCGCGCATTGAGGCGGTTCGTATAGAGCTCGGTGTCAACATGCAGATTGCGCTGCAGCTGGAGCACCTTCTGCTCGATCAGCGGCAGCTGCTTCGTACGGCCCTGCACCACGGACCATGCCGCCTGCGCTTCGCGGATCTGTCCGTCGATGGCCAGCAGCGCCGGATGCTTCTCGGTGTACTGCGTCATCAGTTCCTGCCGCTTCTGGCGCAGGTCCACCAGCCGCGTCTCGGCCTCGACGCTCTGTTGCAGCAGCGCGCGCGCTTCCTGGCTCGTATCGACGGTGCCCTGCTGCGCGCGGAACGCGTTGTAGCGGCTTTCCGACTCCTCGAGCTGCTTCTTGAGTTGCGGCAGCTGTTCGTCGAGGAAGCGGATCGACTTGTCGGCTTCCTCGGAACGCCGGCGCACGTTCTGGTCCACGTACTCCTTGCCGATCTCGTTGAGGATGCGCGTGGACTCCACCGGATCGACGCTGTCCAGCGACACGCCGATGATGCTCGACTGCTTGCCGCGCTCGCCGATGGCCAGCGTGCGCTGCAGCCATTCCGTGGTGGCGGTCTCCGAATAGCGCTTGAGCGTGAAGCTTGCGCCGGGCTGGCCCGTGGCGGTGCGAACCAGCAGCGTCAGCGGCCCGCGCGCGGTCTCCGCGCGCATCAGGATGCCGACGCGGCCGGACAGCGAGATGTCGGGCGCGCCAAACGCGGTGGGCTGCGTCAGCGTGAAGTCGCCATGCTCCCCCAGCGTCAGCGTGAATGGCTTGCCCTGCAGCGCGGGCGGCACGTCGAACGTCGTCACCGCGATGCGTTCCTTGCCGTAGACATGGCCGCCGAGCGGCCGCGAATAGCCGTCCGCGCGTTCCGCGAGCCACCAGCCGATGACGGGCACATAACGCGGCGCGGCATCGATATAGAGCTTGAGCGTGTCCACGGCGCGCGATACCACCATGCGCGAGCTCAGCACCTGGATCTCAGACGTGGTGTCGGGCTTGATCTCGGGCGTCAGCCGGGGATCTCCCGAGGCCGACCGGTTCTCGATCGAGCTCGGTTCCACCTGGATCAGCATGTCGGAGCGATAGACCGGGCGCGTGAACACTGCATAGGCGACGCCCGCGAGCACGCAGGCGAGCGTGATGCCGGCGATCAGCCAGCGGCTGGCCACCAGCGTGGTCAGCGGGTTCATCGCGCGTGCCGTCGGACGGGCCATCGGCCCGTAGTACGGCACCGGATGTGCGAGATCTGTGGTTTGCATTGCCATTGCCCTCCCGGGGTTCGCTTGACTCATGGCGCTATCGCACGGCTGGCGGTGGCGGTCTGTGCGGTGGGCAGGAGCAGGTTGACCACGCGGCTCCAGCGCACCAGCGACGAGGTGTCCACAAACACCACGTCGTTGGCCTGGAGTGCAAATCCATCGGCGAGCGCCATCGCGGACGGCCGGCTGGCGTCCAGATGGAACACCTGCGGCTCGTGCCCGCCATTGCCGCGCACGACATAGACCTGCTGCGCATCGCCCGAGTACTGGCTGATGCCGCCGGCGTCGCCGAGCGCCTGATTGAGGCTGAGCTTGCCGTTGTTCAGCGTGAGCGCCGCGTTGCGCGCGACCTCGCCGATGACGTAGACCTTGCTGTCGGTGCCCGCGTAGACGCGCACGAGATCGCCATCGCGGAGCAGGATGTCCGACGGGTTCGTGCCCTTGGCAATCAGGTCCGGAAAGCTCACCCGGGCCGTGCGCTCGCCACGCGTTACCGCGACCCACGACCGGTCGGCCGCGGCGCTGAAGCCGCCCGCGCGATTGATCGCTTCGGGCAAGGTCATCGGTACGTCGTTGATGATCTGCACGCCGGACTGCTGCACGGCGCCGTCCAGATAGACGCGCTTGCTCCGGTAGGCCTGGATGCGCAGCGTCACCTGCGGATTGCGCACGTATTCGGCGAGCCGCCGCGTCAGCAACTCGCGCGCCTCGGCCTCCGTCAGGCCCGCCACCTGCACCATGCCCACGAACGCGTACTGCACATTGCCGCGCGCATCGACGGTATAGCCCGTGACGACGGAGTTGGAACCGGACGTATCCACGCCGCTGGTCACCTGCAGCGAGGGCAGGTTCAGTTCGGGATGTCCCCACACGACGATGCTGAGCACGTCGCCGGGCCCCAGCACGTAGGGGCGGGGCTTGTCGAACAGCGCGCGCACTTCGGGCGAAATGCCGTTGGGTTGCGCCGCGCGCTGCGAGGCCAGCAGCCCATGATCGATCTCGATCAGGTTCTCCTGCGAGACGGACTGCACGCCCTGTACCGATGGCAGGCTGCCCACGGCCGGCGCGGGCTGGACCGGCCCCGCGGCCGACGCCTGCTGCGTGCTTGTGGACGTGGTCGTCGTGGTCTTGTACGTCATGCCCGGCGCCATCGCGCAGCCGCTCACCACATACACCACGAGGGCCGAGAACCAGCCGGAGAGCCGCCTGCTCCAGGGCAGGTCAGTATGCGCCGCGACCATAGATCACCACTCCGATTGTCTTGAACAGGATCACGATGTCGCCGGCGAACGTCCAGTTGCGGACGTAGGCCACATCGAGCATCACGCGCTTGTCGTAGTCGGCATCGTTGCGGCCGCTGACCTGCCAGAGTCCGGTGATGCCCGGTAGCACGCGCAGGTAGTACGACACCGAATCGCCATAGCGTTCGAGCTCTTTCTCGACCACCGGGCGCGGACCGACCAGGCTCATATCGCCGCGCACCACGTTCCAGAGCTGCGGCAGTTCGTCGATGCTCGTCTTGCGGATAAAGCGGCCCAGGCGCGTCACGCGCACATCGTTGCGAAGCTTGAAGTCTTTCTCCCATTCCGCGCGCGCGGCGGGATCGCTCGCCAGCAGCGCCTGCAGCACGGCGTCGGCATTGCGCACCATCGAGCGGAACTTGAGGCATCGGAACTTGCGGCCGTCCATGCCGACGCGGGTGTGGCCATAGACGCAGGCGCCGCCATCGCGCATGACGAGCAGGGCCACGGTCAGCATCAGCGGCGACAGGAGAATCAGCAGGGTCAGGGCCGCGCTGACATCGAACGCGCGCTTGGTGGCATGGCCGAGCGCACCCGCATAACGCGGTTCGACGCGCGGTTTCGTACCTTCGCGCGCCTCGGCCAGATCTGGGGACAGGCTCGCGGAGATGTTGGCCGTCAGATGAGAAGGCAGGATGCCGGCTCTGGACAGCAACGACTTGAGGAAGCGCAGGCGCATGCTGGTTTCTCCCTGGACCGATGGGTGGACGACAGACGGCGCGGCACGCTGGCGGTGCGCCGTCCCGGGGGCAGGTTCAGGTCGAGCTCAGGCGCAGCGGCCGTACGTATCCGCTATGCGGACGATGTCGTCCTCGCCAAGATAGGCACCCGATTGCACTTCGATGAGTTCGAGCGGCAGCTTGCCGGGGTTTTCCAGCCGGTGCATCACGCCGATCGGGATATAGGTGGACTCGTTCTCGCTGAGCAGGAAGCGTTCGTCGCCGCGCGTCACCTGGGCGGTGCCGCGCACCACGGTCCAGTGTTCGGCGCGATGATGGTGCAGCTGGAGGGACAGCGATGCGCCCGGATTCACGACGATGCGCTTGACCTGGAAACGCTCGCCCTGGTCGATCGAGTCGTAGCAGCCCCAGGGGCGCTGCACCTTGCGATGGTTCTCCGCCTCGCTGCCCCGCTCGCGCGCGATCCGCTCGACCAGCCCCTTTACGCCCTGCACGTGCGAGCGATCGACCACGAGCACGGCATCGGGCGTCTCCACCACGATCAGGTTCGTCGTGCCCACGCAAGCCACGAGGCGGCTGTCGGCATGGACGTAGCAGGACGTCGCGCCTTCGTACATCGCACGGCCACGCGCGGCGTTGCCCTCCGCATCCTTGTCGATGGCGTCCCACACGGCGTCCCACGATCCGAGGTCGGACCAGCCCGCGGACATCGGCACCACCACGCCCTGCACATCGCCCGCGCGCGCCAGGTGCTCCATGACCGCATAGTCGATGGAGTCCGACGGCACGGCCGCGAACGCCTCGGTGTCGGGGTGATAGAACGTGCCGTGTTCATGGCCCTTCGCGAAGGCATCGCAGCACGCCGCATGCATGTCGGCCTGCAGGCGTTGCAGCGTCGCCAGCCATGTGCTCGCGCGCACGACGAAGATGCCACTGTTCCACCAGTAGTCGCCGGAAGCCGCGTATGCCTGTGCGATCTCGGCCGCGGGCTTCTCGACGAAGCTGTCGATCGCGTGCGCCACGCCATCGAGCGGCGAGCCGATGCGGATATACCCGTAGCCCGTGTCTGCCCGCGTCGGCGGCACGCCGAGCGTCACGATGGCGCCCTGCTCCGCGAACTGCGCGGCGCGCGTGACGGCATGGCCGAAGGCCTCCGTATCGGCAATGACATGGTCGGCGGGCATGACCACCATGATGCTGTCGTCGCCCTGGGCCGTGGCCAGCAGCGCCGCGAGCGTCAGTGCCGGCGCGGTGTTGCGGCCCGTCGGCTCGACCACGATGCGCGCATCGACGCCGGCGGCCTCCAGTTGCTGCGCCGTCATGAAGCGATGCGGCTCGCCGCACACGATGATCGCGGCCGTCTCCGCGCGGCCCATGCCGCGCAACGCCTCCGTGCGGCGCACGGTGGCCTGCAGCAGCGAGTCGCGGCCGATGACGTCGATCAGTTGCTTGGGATAGTGCTTGCGGGATAGTGGCCAGAGCCGCGTGCCCGATCCACCGGCCAGCACGACGGGGCAGAACTTCAGTGCGGTGGCATGCAGGCGCGCGTCTGCAAGGTGGGGGGCTTCGGTGAGGGCTTCGCCGGGAACGGTGATGGGCATCCTGGGCTCCTGAGAGGCAATCCGACCGGTATGGCAAGACTTTGCTGCACTGAAGCATAGATGCGCGGAAATGCGCCGGTATAACCATGTCCGAAAACGGAGAAGATTTGACCGATGCCGCCGCGAAATGTCAGAAAAACGTATTTATCTTGATAATGGCACATTATCCTGCACCAAATTAGTCATGTAACCGCCTATCTCTGGGGCGGGAGCGTGTTTCACCGCACCAGATTTCGCGTGCGTTGCACAAATGCGGTGAAGTCGTTGTTCTATATGACTTTTTAGCTTTCTTATCGGACAGCGGCTGTATGTACGGTAGGTAACAATTATCAAATTTGATTCACTTTTGATAATCACTCGGCGACATATTGCGGCGTATCCCGCATTTTCAGAGCGACTTTTCTCCGGCAACCGTATCCCTCCGACAACGTTACGTGAATATCGGACATTCGACGTTGTGCGGCGCGGCAAATTGAATATGATGCAGATAAACCAGTTTCGAATCCGAAGTTCTTTCGCGAGGGGAAATGCGTCATGGAGAACCTAGTCGACACACCTCCGCCCGTGCGGCAACTGGGTCCTCTGCCGGTGGCGGGGCAACAGGCGGTCCAGCGTATCGGCCTGCTGCTGTTCGATGGTTGCTCGCTGCTCGCTGCCGGCATCGTCGCCGAGGCGTTTCGCATTGCCAACGAACTCGAGATCCAGAAACACAGGCGTCCCTTCTATCAACTCTCGCTGCTCTCGCACCATGGCGGCAACATCGCGTGCTCCTCGTCGGTCAGGATCTGGACGCAGGGTCTCGAAGCCGCTGGCCAGCGCGGTTTCGGCGCCATCTTCATCGCGTGCAGCGAGCGCGAACCGGCGGGCGAACGTGCCGCGCGCGTCATGAGTACCACGCTGGAGATCAGCGCGGCCGCACTGGAATGGCGCGATAGCGGACGTGAAATGATCACGCCGCGTGTGTCGCGCGCGACGGCCGCCATTTCCGGCGACCCGGGCATCAATATCGCCCCCGCCACCGTCTTCTGGTGCCGCGGCGGCACGGGCCATACGCCGGAAGTGATGCCCTCGGCGATGGATCTCGCGCTCGCGCAGATCGAGAGCGACCTCGGCACGGCCATGGCGGAGGAAGTGGGCAACCTGCTCGCGCCACGCCGCGAGGCCGCGAACGATACGTCCGACGATGCGAGTCGCGACGACAAGGAAGAACGCGACGACGACCTGCCGGACATGTCGGCCGCAACGGCCAACAAGATCCACGCCTCCGCGCGCTGGATCACCGAGCATTACATGGAGTCCATCTCCGTCGCCGATGCCGCGCGCTTTGCCGCGATGAGCGAGCGCAACTATCTGCGCCGATTCAAATGCACGATCGGCGTCACGCCTTCCGAGTATCTGCTGCGCGCGCGGCTCGACATGAGCTGCAAGCTGCTGACCAGGACCACATTGCCCGTCGACAAGGTCGCCCGGCGCTGCGGCATGGGCAACGGCGACCGCCTCTGCAAGATCTTCCGCAAGCGCTTCGCGCTCTCCCCCACCGAATACAGGAACCAGCATCACAACACAGGCGGATCGATATCGCCACTTCTGGAGGAGCGCTGAGCATGTACAAGGAAATGCTTGACCTGGCCAAGCTGGACTGGATGGCACGCGAACTTGCGGAGCCCTACCGGACGAATCCCCCCTTCCCGCACATCTGCGTGGACGACTTTCTCGACGGAGACGTATATCGCGAAACCAGTGACGCCTTCCCGGGCAAGAAGGAAAGCGGTTGGTTCAAGTTCCAGTCGGCCGCGGAGAACCTCAAGCTGCAGATCCAGGACTTCTACTCGATTCCGCCCGCGCTGCGGGGGCTCATCCTCGAGATGAACAGCCCGGGCTTCGTGCGCTTTCTCGAAACGCTGACCGGCATCACCGGACTGGTGCCCGACCCGCATCTGCATGGCGGTGGGCTGCATCAGACGCTGCCGGGCGGGCACCTCGGGCTGCATATCGACTACAACTACCATCCCGAGTGGAAGCTGGACCGCCGCGTGAACGTGCTGCTGTACTTCAACGACACCTGGGAGGACAACTGGGCCGGGCACCTCCAGCTCTGGGACGAAGGCGTGCAGCACTGCGTGCAGAAGATCGCGCCGATCGGCAACCGGCTCGTCGTGTTCAGCACCAACGAATGCTCCTGGCATGGGCATCCCGTGCCGCTCGCCTGTCCGGCGGGCATGTCGCGCCGCTCCATCGCGCTCTACTACTACTCGAACGGCCGGCCCAAGGATGAGGAGGCGGAGGTCCACACCACACGATTTCAGGCGGCGCCGGGCGAGCGATTTCCATTGACGACGCGCGACTTCCTGCACGGCATCACGCCGCCGTACGCCAAGGCACTGGCACGGCGGCTCGTGGGCCGCTGAGCCCTGATCTATCGGACAGGAGTCCAGCGATGTCCTGCATTCTCGTTACCGGCGGCGCGGGTTTTATCGGCGCCAATTTCGTGATCGACTGGCTGGCCCGGCCGGAGGACGGCACACAGACCGCCCCCCAGACCGCCCCCCAGACCGATGCCGTGGTCAACGTCGACAAGCTGACCTACGCGGGCAACCGCCACAGCCTTGACCTCATCGACGGGGATCCGCGCCACCGGCTCGTCCACGCGGACATCTGCGATCGCGCGAAGATGGACGAACTGCTCGTGCGCTATCATCCGCGCGCGATCGTCCACCTTGCCGCGGAAAGCCATGTCGATCGGTCCATCCACGGTCCCGCCGCCTTTATCGATACCAATATCGCGGGCACGTTCTCGCTGCTGGAAGCCGCGCGCACGTACTGGCAGGCGCTGCCCGACGACGACCGCGCGGCCTTTCGCTTCCTCCATGTCTCGACCGACGAGGTATTCGGTTCGCTGGGGCCCGCCGACGCGCCGTTCTCCGAAACCACGGCCTATGCGCCGAACAGTCCGTACTCGGCATCGAAGGCGGCCTCGGATCATCTGGTGCGCGCATGGCACCACACGTACGGCCTGCCCGTGCTGACGACGAACTGCTCCAACAACTATGGGCCGTATCAGTTCCCGGAAAAGCTGATTCCGCTGATGATTGCCCGCGCGCTGGAGGGCGAGACCCTGCCGGTGTACGGCGATGGGCAGAACATTCGGGACTGGCTCTACGTCGGCGACCATTGCGCGGCCATCCGCGCGGTACTGGCGAACGGGCGCGTCGGCGAGACCTACAACGTGGGCGGCTGGAACGAGAAGACGAACATCGATGTCGTGCATGCACTGTGCGACAGCCTCGACGCACTGCGGCCCCGTCACGCGGGCTCGTATCGCGAGCAGATCCGGTTTGTGAAGGACCGTCCCGGGCATGACCGCCGCTATGCGATCGACGCGCGCAAGATCGAGCGCGAACTCGGATGGCGCCCGGCGGAAACCTTCGAGACAGGCCTGCGCAAGACCGTCGCGTGGTACCTCGACAATCCGCTCTGGGTACGCGACGTCATGTCGGGCGCGTATCGCCACTGGATGGGGATGCAATATGCCGCGTGAACGCCCGCGCGGCGCACCGCCCACGTTACTGGTCACGGGCGGCAACGGTCAGATCGGCTTCGAACTGACGCGCAGCCTCGCGCCGCTCGGCCGCGTCATCGCGCTCGACCGCGGTGGCTGCAACCTTGCCGATATCGGCCAGTTGCGCGGCGTGGTGCGGCACTTCGCGCCCGACATCATCGTCAATGCCGCCGCCTACACGGCCGTGGACAAGGCCGAGAGCGACGCCGCCCAGGCCTTCGCGATCAATGGCACCGCGCCCGGTGTGCTGGCCGAAGAGGCCAGCGCGCTGGGTGCCTTGCTCGTCCACTATTCCACGGATTACGTGTTCGACGGCACAAAGGACGACCCCTATACCGAGGCCGACACGCCCCATCCGGTATCGGCTTACGGCGAAAGCAAGCTGGCGGGCGAGACCGCGGTCCTGAACAGCGAGGCCAGCGCCCTGGTGCTGCGCACGAGCTGGGTCTTCGGCAGCCACGGCATCAATTTTGCGCGGACGATGCTCAAGCTCGGCTGCGATCGGGACCGGCTGCGCGTGGTGGCGGACCAGTCCGGCGCGCCCACGCCGGCCGCGCTCGTGGCCGACGTGACGGCGCAGATCGTGGCGCGGCACTGGATCTTCGGCAGTCCCACCGCATTCCCGTGCGGCCTCTACCACCTGACCGCATCGGGCGCGACGACGTGGCATGCCTACGCACTGGAAGTGCTGCGGATTGCCGCCGCGCTCGGCGTCGCGCTCAAGGTCGATCCCGCGCGCGTCGAGCCCATCGGCACGGACGACTACCCCCTGCCCGCGCGCCGGCCCGCGAACTCGCGGCTGGCCACCGCCAGGCTGTGCCAGGTCTTCGGCATCCATCTCCCCGACTGGCAGGACGGCCTGCATGCGGTGATGCCGGAACTGGTTTCGCAATTGCCCAGGAGTTGAACCATGACCATGAACGTGACCCGCACCGAGATTCC
Organism: Cupriavidus sp. OTU4054; assembly: GCF_038440175.1. Lineage (NCBI taxonomy): Bacteria > Pseudomonadati > Pseudomonadota > Betaproteobacteria > Burkholderiales > Burkholderiaceae > Cupriavidus > Cupriavidus sp. OTU4054. The sequence continues at coordinate 234,882 of NZ_JASATF010000003.1, read as the reverse complement.
GGATGTGCTGATCGTCGATCCCAAGGTGTTCGGCGACGATCGTGGTTTCTTCTACGAAAGCTTCAACGGACTCGAGTTCGAGGCGGCCACCGGCTTGAAGCGCCACTTCGTGCAGGACAACCATTCGCGCTCGGCGCGCAATGTCCTGCGTGGGCTCCACTATCAGGTCAGGCATCCGCAGGGCAAGCTCGTGCGCGTGGTCACCGGCGAGGTGTACGACGTGGCCGTGGACCTGCGCAGAAGCTCGCCGACGTTCGGCAAGTGGGTGGGCGTGACGCTCTCCGCCGAGAACAAGCGGCAGCTGTGGATCCCGGAAGGCTTTGCCCACGGCTTCGTGGTGCTGTCCGACTACGCCGAGTTCCTGTACAAGACCACCGACCGCTGGTACCCCGAGCACGAGCGATCGCTGCTCTGGAACGACGGCCACCTCAGGATCGAATGGCCGATCGCCGGCACGCCGATCCTTGCCGCGAAGGACGCGGCGGGCCGCACCCTCGAGGATGCGGAGGTGTTTGCCTAGTGCGGCAACATGGCGTCGCGCGCCAATGCGGTGTTCTCCGCAGTCACGAAGCGGTCCCCCGGAACTGCCTGACCGCTTCGTCCCGCAGCGCCTCCACGAGCCGTGTGCGCGACGTCGTGCGGGACCAGATCAGGCCCATGCGCCGCGGTTCGCTGGGCATGGGCAGCGGCAGATGCACGAGCCGCAGCCCTTCGGGCCATGGGCGGATCCACTCGGGGACGAGCGATACGCCGAGGCCCCGGTCCACCATGACGGCAATCGCCGACAGCGAATTGAGCTCGAAGCGTTCGTTGGGCGCGATGCCGTTGTCGCGCAGGTAGCGGTCGGCGAGCTGGCCGCCCCATTCGTGGCGGTCGTAGCGGATGAACGGCGCCACGCGCAGCAGCTCGTGGGGATCCGACCCCGCAAGCTGTGCGGGCACCAGCAAGCCCAGCGGCTCTTCCCGCAACAATTGCCAGCGAAGCAGCTTCGGCAGCGGCGAAGGTGAGGCCAGCACGATGGCGGCATCGAGCGTCCCGTTCAGCACGGCCGGGTGCATATCGACCGAATAGCCGGGCTGCACGTACACGCTGATGCCCGGATAGCGCTTGATCAGCGCGCTCAGCAGATCGGGCACCATGCCCGTCAGTGCGGTCGGTCCGGCACCGAGCCGCAACTCCCCCGCCAGTTTTTCTTCATCGAGCGCCGCCGCGAACATGCCGCTCACATGTGCGAGCACGTCGCGCGCTCTCGCGGCGACGCGTTCGCCGCTTTCCGTGGCAATGACATGCCGGCCCGACCGGATCACGAGCGACACCCCCATCTCGCGTTCGAGCGCCCGAATCTGCTGCGCGACGGCGGCGGGCGTCAGGCTGAGCCGCCGTGCGGCCTCCGCGATGGACCCATGCTCGAGCACGGAAAGGAAATTCTGCAGGAAGAGGGTGTTCATGAGGTCGATACCCGATACGGGACGGCATGAAGATAGATTATCTATCTTTTGAAGAAAGACGATAGGCCTTTTTCTTTATCGACCGGCTTCGCATACTGATCCTCATACCTACAAGACAACAATCAGGAGACAGCATGCAACGCCCCCATGCATCCATTCTGGCCGTGCTATGCACAGGCCTGCTCGCCACGGCCAGCGCCGCGATGGCCCAGGAGCCCGTCCTGCCGAAAACGATTCGTATCGTCGTGCCCTTCTCCCCCGGCGGCAGCAACGATCTGTTCGCCCGCGCGCTGGCGCAGGGCCTGGCCGGCCGGACCGGTTCCTCCGTCGTCGTGGAGAACCGGCCCGGCGCCGGTGGTGCCATCGGCGCGCAGGCCGTGGCCACCGGCGATCCGGACGGCTCGACGCTGCTGCTCAACTCGCTGAGCTTCAGCACCAACGCGGCGATCCAGCCGAAGCTGCCCTACGACCCGATCAAGTCGTTCGAGCCCGTGGCGATGCTGAACCGCGGACCCATGCTGCTCGTGACCGCGGCCAATACGCCCTACAAGAGCGTGAAGGACGTCGTCGAGGCGTTCCAGGGCAAGGGCGGCGACAAGGACAAGAGCATCAACTTCGGCTCGGCCGGTCCCGGTTCGAGCGGCCATCTCGGCGGCGAACTGCTCAACGCGCTGGGCCAGGGCCGCGCGGTACACGTGCCGTACAAGGGCGTCTCCAATGCGGTGGTCGATATGGTGGGCGGCAACGTGCAGGTCATGATCACGACCGCGGCATCGGTGGCCGGTCCGCTGAAAAGCGGTCAGGTCCGCGCGCTCGCGGTGACCTCGGCGGAGCGTTCGCGCTTTGCGCCCGGCCTGCCGACCGTCGCCGAGACGCTGCCCGGCTTCGTCGTGGAAGCATGGTGGGGCGTGTTCGCGCCCGCGAAGACACCGCAGCCCATCGTCGATCGCCTCAATCAGGAGATTCGCGCGGTGGCCGAGACGCCGGCGATGAAGGAACTCTTCTCGCGCGAGTCGACGGAGCCGAGCAACATGACCGCGCCGCAGTTCGCGAGCTATGTGCAGTCCGAGGTCGGCAAGTGGCGCACGCTCGTCTCGACCCGACATGTGGCCGTCGCCACCAACTGAGCCACGCGATGCAAAGCAAGGTATTCAACCCGAAAGCGCGCGGCCCGCTGCATGGCCTGCGGATCATCGACATGAGCCGGCTGGTCGCCGGCAACATGCTGACGCTGCAACTGGCCGATTTCGGCGCGGACGTGATCAAGATCGAGCCGCCCGACGGCGACTCGCTGCGCAACTTCAAGACCGATGGGCTCGATATCTGGTGGAAGACCTACGCGCGCAACAAGCGCAGCCTCGGGCTGAATCTGCGCAACCCCGAAAGCATCGCGTTGCTCAAGACGCTTGCCGAGACCGCCGACGCGCTGGTCGAAAGCTTCCGGCCCGGCACGCTGGAAGCGATGGGACTGGGCCCCGACGTGCTGCATGCGATCAATCCGAATCTCGTCATCACCCGCATCTCGGGCTGGGGCCAGACCGGACCTTATCGGCACAAGCCCGGATTCGGCACGCTCGTCGAAGGCTATAGCGGCTTTGCGGCGATCAACGGCTTCGAAGATCGCGAACCGGTGCTGCCGCCGATGTTCCTCGGCGACATGACGACGGGCCTCTATGGCGCGAGCGCCACGATGATGGCGCTCTGGCATATCCAGGCGCATGGCGGGCGCGGCCAGGTCATCGACCTGTCGCTGTTCGAGCCGATGCTGTCGATCATGGGACCGCAGGCGGCCAATTACAAGTTCACGGGCAAGCTCAAGCGCCGCACGGGCAGCCGGTCGAGCACGACCGCGCCGCGCAACGTGTATCGCACGCGGGACGACAAATGGCTCGCGCTCTCGACGGCGTCCAACAGCGTGGCGCGCCGGCTCATGGAGACCATCGGGCGCGGCGACATGCTCGACGATCCGCGCTATGCCACCAACAGCGCGCGCCTCGCGCATATCGAAGAGGTCGATCGCGTGGTGGGCGACTTTATCCGCGCGCGCAGCCTCGACGAGAACCTGGCGATCTTCGAGGCTGCGGGCGTCACGATCGGCCCTGTCCATGACGCGAAGCAGGTGCTCGACGACGCGTATGTGGCCCAGCGCGAAAGCCTCGTCGAGCTGCCGGACGCGGAACTGGGCGCACTGCCGATGCACAACATCGTGCCGCGCTGGAGCGATACCCCCGGGGACTTCCGCTGCCCGGCACCGGACCTCGGGCAGCACAACGACGAGATCGTCCGCGAGGCGCTCGGCGAGGGAGGCCTCGCCCGATTGCGCGCGAGCGGCGCGCTGGTCGGCGGCGCGCACGCGCCCGCCCCGCTTTCCTCTGCGGCGTGACAACGCTGCACTGCCATCACACAAGGAGAAGACAATGAACCGAGTTGGTCATCCGATCACGGGTCCCGGCGCCTGGAAAGGTCCCGACATCGACTGGACGAAGGAAGGGCTCCACGTCCTCGGCGCGGAAGAACTGGCCGAGATCGATCGCGCGCTCCAGCATCTGAAGTCGCTGGGCGACGTGGACTTTCCCGATATCACGCGCGAGACGTTCCCGCTCGACACCGTGGGCACGCTCATGGCGTCGCTGCCAAAGCGGCTGCGCGAGGGCGCGGGCTTCCTGATGCTGCGCGGGCTGCCGCGTGACCGTTACAGCGACGACGACATGGCCCGCATCTATTTCGGGCTCGGCGCGTACATCGGCAAGACCATGACGCAGTCGTACCTCGGCGACCGCCTGGGACACGTCGTCAACGTAAGCGACTACGAGCCGAAGTCTCGCGGCTATCGCAAAGGCGGCGGGCAGCTCATGCATACCGACTCGTGCGACATCATCGGATTGATGTGCCTGCGCACGGCCATCTCGGGTGGCGAGAGCCGGATTACGAGCGCGCTGACCGTGCACAACTATCTGCTCGAACATCACCCGAAGTCGCTCGACATCCTGAGCCGCGGACTGTTCCTGAAACGTACCGACGAGGACGGCCGCCGCGCCACACGCACGTTCAGCGAAGACCGCGTGCCGTTCTTTGCCGACGACGGCCAGGGCGAAGTCACCTGCTACCTGCCCACCGGTTATGCGCGCCTCGCCGAGAAAAGCGGACAGCGTCCGTTCTCGCAGGAAGAGTCGGACGCGCTCTACCACGCGCGCAAGGCCGCGGCGATGCCCGAGCACTACCTCGATATGGGCTTCCGCGAGGGCGATATCCAGTTCCTGAACAACCGCATGATGGTGCATGGCCGCACGGATTACGAAGATCATCAGGAACTGTCGAAGCGCCGCCATCTGCTGCGCATGTGGCTGCGCGTGGAATCGTGGCCGGCCATGCCGAAGAAGCAGGTGTTCCATACCGATGAGGACATGCGCCTGTGGAGCGTCACGCGCAGGCCGTTCATGGAGCTGCCGTCCAACCACGACCGCGACCTGCTCGAAGGCGTCGCCGGCGCGATGGTGGAGTAACGGCCGTCCCCCCCGAGGGCAACATCCCGAGGGGGCAATCTCAGCGCGATCGGCGGACTTCGGCGGCGCGGGGCGTGTAGAGTGGGCGGCGGAGCGGCGGCGGTATAATCGCGGGTTGCTTTCCCGCCGTCCGAACCCTCCATGCCCCGAATTCCCGCCCATCGTTCCGGCTCGCTGCACAGCGAGACCGCCCTGCCCGCGTCCCCCGACGTCAATACCTCCAGGCGCGCCCTGCTGAAAGGCGCGCTGGCCTCGGCCGCGATGGCGAGCGGCTTTCCCGCGCTGGCGCAGGACAACTGGCCCGCCAAGCCGATCCGGCTCGTCATTCCGTTCCCGCCGGGCGGCGGCACCGATATCCTCGCGCGCCTCGTGGCCAACCAGGTCGCGCAGAGCACCAAATGGACGTTCGTGCCCGACAACAAGCCCGGCGCGGGCGGCACGCTCGGCATTGCCGAGATCGTGCGCGCGGCGCCCACCGGCTACGAGCTGGTCATGGGCCAGAAGGACAACCTCGTGGTGGCGCCGTGGCTCTACAAGTCGGTGTCGTATGTGCCGGCGCGCGACCTCATCGCCATCAGCCACGTTGCCTACACGCCGATCTGCATCGTCACGTCGGCGAACTCGCGCTTCAAGACGCTGGCCGATGTGGTCGCGGCCGCGAAGGCGCATCCGGAGTCGGTCCGCTATGGCTCGCCCGGCAATGGCACGACGATTCACCTCGCGGCGGAGATCTTCAGCCACGCGGCCGGCATCAAGCTGCTGCACGTGCCGTACAAGGGCTCGAATGCCGCGATGATGGACGCGATGGCCGGCAACGTCGACCTGATGGTCGCCTCGGTGCCCTCGGCGCTGGCACAGGTCAAGGCCGGCAAGCTGCGCGTACTGGCCGTGACGTCGGCCACCCGCAGCACGTCGCTGCCGAACGTGCCGACCGTCGCCGAAAGCGGCTACAAGGACGTGGATGTCAGCACGTGGTACGGCATTTTCGCGCCCGCGAAAACGCCGGCCAGCGTCGTGGACCGCCTGGCCACCGAGATCAACAAGGTGCTGGCCAACCCCGACGTCATTCATGCGATCCACGAACAGGGCGCCGAGGCGAAGCTCATGACGCCGAAGGCGTTCGCCGAGCTCGTGGATTCGGACTATCGGAAGTGGAAGCCCATCGTCGAGCAGTCCGGCGCGAAGGTGGATTGACCCGGGGTCGATCGAACCTTCACGCGTCCCGCAGCACCAGCTCGTCTCCCGGGCGGATCGTCCCGCCCCGCACCACCTCGGCATAGATGCCGAGGTCGCCGTGCTTCACGTACTGCAGCAGCGACACCGGAATATTGAGGTCGCGGATACCCGTCTGCGGATCCACGCTCGTGGCCGCGCAGCGTTTCGTGCGCCGCACGACCTTCAGCACCACGTCGCCGATCGTCAGTTCGCGATCGACCCATTCCATTTCCGTCCACGCGGGCTGTCCCGAGAAATACAGGTTCGCGCGAAAACGCAGCGGATCCAGCGGGTGGTCCAGATGGCGCGCGAAGTCGGCCACCGTATCGAGGTTGATCAGCGAGATGCTGCGCATCAGCGCTTCCGACCGCACGCTCACATCCGTGAACTGGAAATTCGGCGCGTTGACCACGCGCGGCGTGCCCGGCAGCGGCACGTCGAGATACCGCTGCAGATAATCCGCGAGCCCCTTGCGGTCCGCGTCGTCGGCAAGATCGAACCGCGACACCCTGCCGTCCTCGGCCAGTTCCAGTTGCGCCGATGACTCGACGAAGCGCGTCTTCAGGCGCGCAAGCTTTTCGTACTTGGCCAGCATCAGGAACTGCGTCTTCGGCGCGGGCACCGGGTGCGCCGGATCGAAATCGAGCGAACCGTCCGTGACCGCGTAGGCGCGGTCGAGCGGAAACCCCTGCGCGGCATGCAGGTCCACGCTGGCGAGCGTTTCGGGCGACAGGCCCTTGACCGGATAGCGGTATAACGACTGGATGTTCATGGCGGTAGGCAGATGGCGTAAGCGAGGTCCCTATGTTGCCGCGCCACAAACCGTTAGCCAAGTGCTTTTGCCACACGAATTCCGGCGCGAAAACGGTGCACACCCACCCGAATTGGTGCTCTGCAAAAAAGCCATGCACCATTGCGCGCCACTCTGCATTTTTGCAGAGGCATCTGCGAACTCTCTCCTTTTCGCCGTTGCACGAATCGAACAAGAATGCAGCCAGATTGATCGTCATCGGGAGAGAGCAGCATGATCAAACCATCACCACGCGCCTACGAGGCGCTGTACCAGAACCCAGAATTCCAGCGGCTGGTGCGCACCCGCAGGCGCGTCGTGCTGACCCTGTTCGCGATCAGCATGACGATGTTCTTCGCCGTGCCCGTGCTCGCCGGCATCGGTTCCAGCCTGTTCGAGATTCGAGTCACGGCCTCGACCAACTTCGGGCTCTGGTACCTGTGCGGCCAGTATTTCGTCGGCGGCGTCATCGCCTGGGCCTATGCGGCAAAGCTGCGCCGGCTCGATGCGATGGCCGATGCACTGATCTCGCAGGCCCCGTCCCCGGAGCCTGAGGCCGCCCACGCGGTGGCAGCGTGAGGAGCCCGGCCATGAAAGCGCGTATTCCCCACCTTCTTGCCGCCATCGCCGCCATTGCCGCATCGCCGCTGACGCTCGGCACCGCCCACGCCGCGGAAGCCACGCTCGTCACCGAGGGCAATCGCGCGATGACCGTCATCGTGTTCGCGGTGCTGTTCTCGCTGACGCTGGCCATCACGTGGTTCGCGGCGCGCCGCAATGCCACCGCGAGCGACTTCTACACGGCCGGCGGCGGCATCAGCGCGCGCATGAACGGCATGGCGATTGCCGGCGACTACCTGTCGGCCGCGGCCTTCCTCGGCGTGTCGGGACTGATCGCGCTGTACGGCCTCGACGGCATCAGCTACGTCGCCGGTTTCTTTATCTCGTTCGTGCCGGTGCTGCTGCTGATTGCCGAGCCCTGCCGCAACCTGGGCCGCTACACGCTGGGCGATGTGCTCGCGTATCGCAACAGCTTCCGCGCGACCAAGCTCGTGGTCGCGGTATCCAGCGTGCTGGTCGCGCTGTTCTACATGGTCCCGCAGATCGTCGGCGGCGCCGTGATCGTGCGCGCGCTGATCGGTATCCCATACGAGATCTCCGTCTGCGCGGTGGGTGCGCTGATGCTGACCTACGTGCTGTTCGGCGGCATGCGCGCCACCACGTCGGTGCAGGTGCTCAAGGCGTTCCTGCTGATCTCGTTCTGCATCGTGCTCGTCGTGCTGTCCTGGATTCCGTACGGCTTCGACATCGAAGCGTTCTTCCGCAGCGTCATCCACAACGATGCCATCCAGCGCCACGTGCTGGACACGCTGCTGAAGGGGCAATCGACGCTCTCCGTGGAAGAGGCCGGCCGCCGCTTCCTCGAACCCGCGCTGTATCTGAAGAGCCCCGTCGAGCAGATCTCGCTGGGCATGGCGCTCGTGCTCGGGACCGCCGCGATGCCGCACATCCTCATGCGCTTCTTCACCGTCAAGAGCGCGAAGGACGCCCGCACGTCGGCGCTGTATGCGATGTTCGCGATCGGCCTGTGCCATCTGCTGATCGTCGTCATCGGCTTCTCGGCGGCGCTGAACGTCGGCCCGAAGGCCATCCTTTCGCTCGACAAGGGCGGCAACCTCGCGGCGCCGATGCTCGCGCAGTTCCTCGGCGGCGGGCCCGACAGCCTGCTGGGCAACTTCATGCTCGCGGTGGTGGCCGCGGTGGCCTTCGCGACGATCGTCGCGGTGGTCGCCGGCCTGACGCTGGCCGCGGCCTCGTCGCTCGCCCACGACGTCTATGTCGGCGCGATCCGCAACGGCCATGCGACGGACCGCGAACAGGTGGTGGCCGCGCGCATCGCCACGTTGCTGACCGCCGTGGTCTGCGTGGCCGCGGGTATCGCGGCCAAGGGCCAGAACGTCGCGCATCTGGTGGGGCTCGGCTACGCCGTGGCGGCCTCGGCCAACCTGCCCGCGCTCGTCTGCACGCTCTACTGGCGCCGCTGCAATACGGCGGGGGTGGTGGCCGGCGTCGTCGGCGGCACGCTGGTGTCCATCGGCATGGTACTGGTGTCGCCCAACATGACCTATCCGAGCATCATCGGGCTCGATCATCCGCTGATCTCGCTGCGCAATCCCGGCATTGTCTCGATTCCCATCGGCTTTCTGCTCGTGATCGTGTTCTCGCTGCTGACGCGCAGCCGGCTGTCCGAGTCTCGCTGGCCCGAAATGGCCGTCCGCCGCGAGACCGGCATGGGCATCGCCGACGCGGTTTCGCATTGATTCATTGTTTTGTCCGCACACACTGATATGACTCTTCCTATCGTCAAGGTCGCCGCCGCGCATGCCGCGCCGGTGTACATGAATGCGGCGGCCACCGCCGCCAAGGCTGTCTCGCTGATCGATGAAGCCGCGCGCAATGGCGCCGAGCTCGTGGTGTTTCCCGAATCGTTCATCCCGGGCTTTCCGGTCTGGGCCGCGCTGTGGGCGCCGATCTACAACCACGAATGGTTCCACCGCATGGTGAACAACAGCATCCGCATCGACGGGCCCGAGATGGCGCAAATCCGCGCCGCGGCCCGCCGCAACGGCGTGTTCGTGTCGATCGGCTTCAGCGAGAGCAGCGAGGTCAGCGTCGGCTGCATCTGGAACTCCAACGCGATGATCGGCGACGATGGCGCGTTGCTGAACCACCATCGCAAGCTCGTGCCGACGTTCTACGAGAAGATGGTGTGGGCGCCCGGCGATGGCCACGGCCTGCGCGTGAGCGACACCCGCATCGGCAAGATCGGCGCGCTGATCTGCGGCGAGAACACCAACCCGCTCGCGCGCTATGCGCTGGCCGCGCAGGGCGAGCAGATCCATATCTCGGCATGGCCCGCGATCTGGCCGACGCGCCTGCCGGGCTCCGGCCAGAACTTCGACAACCTCGCGGCCAATCGCATCCGCGCGGGCGGACATTCGTTCGAAGCCAAGGCATTCGGCATTCTCAATGCGGGCTTCATGGACAACGCGATGATCGAGGCCTTGTGCGAAGGTGGCGACCCGCAGGCGCGCGAGGTCATCGAGCGCACGCCGCGGGCCGCGACGCAGTTCCTCGACCCCACCGGGGCCGTGATCGGCGATACGCTCCAGCACGACGAGGGCCTGGCCTATGCGACGTTCGACCTCGATGCCTGCATCGAGCCGAAGCAGTTCCACGATATCGTGGGGTACTACAACCGCTTCGACGTGTTCGATGTGCGGATCGACCGGCGGCGACTGACGCCCGCCACGTTCACGTCCGACAACGTCGGGGCCACGCGGCCCGCCGCGCGCGAGGGCGCCGGAACGGTGGCCAGCGAGGGGGCCTTCGCGTTCGAGGATGCGGTGCGCTGACGCACCGCCATATGGTCCCTTGGTCCCTTGGTCCCTTGGTCCCTTGGTCCCATGGCGGGACGGGGCCAAGCACCGGCATAATCGCTGCAACGCCCCGCCCTGCCCGTGCCCGCCGCCATGCCATTACCGACCCGACTCAACTGGGATGACCTTCGCATTTTCCTCGAGGTCAATCGCAGCAAGACCCTGACTGCCGCGGCGCGGCAGCTTCGCATCGACGACTCCACCGTCAGCCGCCGGATTGCGGCGCTCGAGGCGTCGCTCAACGAGACGCTTTTCATTCGGGACAGTGCGGGGCTGCATCCCACGCCGCGGGGCCTGGAGCTGCTGACCTGCGTGCAGGACATGGAGCGCGGGGCGCTGGCCATTACCGAGCCAGCGATCGCCAGCGACCGGACGCCGTGCGGGCACGTGCGGGTGGCGACGATGGAGGGAATTGCCTCGCTCTACCTTGCCGCGGAGTTCGTGGCGCTACGCGAACGGTTTCCGTTGCTCGAGGTCGAGCTCGTGACCTCGTCCAACCAGGTGCAGGTGAACCGTCGCGAGGCCGATATCTTTATCAGCTTCTTTCCGTCGGCGGGGCGCGGGCTCGCGGTATCGGCGATCGGGGCGTTTCAGCTCCATCTCTACGCCGCGCCGGAATACCTCGAACGCGCGGGCACGCCGCGATCGGTCGATGACCTCGCCGGTCACGACTTCGTGTCCTATGTCGACGATCTGATTCAGCTCGATACGGTGCGATGGCTACGCGAAGGCGTACCGAATCCGCGCGTGGTCTTCCACTCGTCGAGCATGCTCGCGCAGATGTTCTCTGCGGCGGGCGGGGGCGGAATCGTGATGCTTCCGACGTTTGCCCGGGCCGAGCGATTCGGGCTCGTGCGGGTGCTGGGACGGCGGGTGGAGGTGGAGCGCATGCTGTACCTTGCCGTGCACAAGGAGTTGCAGCATACGCCCCGGGTGAAGGCGGTGTGTGGCTACCTGCAGGAGATCATTGCGCGGGATTATCCCGCGCGATAACCCTCAGAACCCGATACGTGCCTGCACGTACACCGTCCGCGGCGCACCGACGAGGCGGCCGGCGTTGCCGTCGGCGGTACGCGTGTAGTAGCGCTTGTCGAACAGGTTGTTGATACCGATCGCGATATCCGTACGCTTCATCCGCGGCACCTTGAACATGCCCTGGATGTTCCAGACACGGTAACCCGGGATCTTGCCGTTGCTGCCGTCCGCCGACTCCTGCACCGTATTCGCGAGATCCGAGAACTGCGAGCTCTGGTGCGTGGTCGCGATATTGAACGTCCACTCGCGCCAGTTGTAGCGCGCGCCCACCGTGTCCGTGTTCCGCGAATAGAACGGCACGTCGAGGCCCGCCGTCGTGCCGGACTTCTGGATCGCGCGCGTGTACGTGTAGTTGGCATACACGTTCAGGCCCGCCAGCAGGCTCTTCTGGTCGAACGAGTAGTCGATGGCCGCTTCCACGCCGTCGTGGTCCGTCGCGCCGATGTTCTGGAACGTGGCCGGCACCAGCCCCGGCACCTGCAGAATCTGGTTGTCGAACTTGATCTTGAACGCGCTCAGCTCGGCCTTGATCTGGTTGTCCGTCCAGCGCGTCCCCACTTCGAACGTGCGCGCCACTTCAGGCGACAGCGGATTGTTCGGCGTCTGCGAGTTCAGCTGGATGTTCTGCACCGGGCCGAACGACGTGCTGTAGTCCGCGAACACGGTCCATGCATTGTTGACCAGATACGAGACATTGATCGCCGGCAGCGGCTTGTTGTTCACGCTCTCGAATTGCGAGGCCGTGCCGCGCTGCTGGCGGCTCGTGTCGATATGCTCGAAGCGCAGGCCCGGCGTCACACGCCAGTTGCCGATCGCGATCCGGTCGTCGATATAGACCGCATGCGCGTCGGTCGCATTGTCGAACGTGGTGGTCGGCCCCGTGACGCCGGTCGTGGCGTTGACGTTGTACGAATTGTCGTCGCCACGCTCGCGCACGTAGCGATAGCCCACGGTAATGTCATGCAGGGTGGGCCCGAGCGCCAGGCGATGCGTATAGCGCGGCTCGATGCCGAACGTCGAGTAGTTGCGCGGCTGGTGCACGAGGTTCGCGCCGCTGGTCAGCGTGCTCTGGCGGTAGCTGTCGTTATAGAACGTGCGGATCTCGAACTCCTGGTTGTCGGAGATCGCGTTCACGTAGCCGAGATCGAAGCCGTAGCGATTGCCGCTCCAGTAGTCGTTCGGACGCGTGTTCTGGAACGGGTCGGCATTGAATTGCGCCACCGTGAGGCCACCGGGCGTGCGCGACTTCACGTCGTAGTACGAAACCTTGCCGTAGAACTGCTGCGAGGGCGTCAGGTCGTACGAAAACTTGACGGCCACGTCGTTCACGTCGTCGTCGCTGCCCTTGCGCCATTCGCGGCCCGTCTGGCCCGAATACAGGAACGCAAGGCCGAGGCCGCTGTCGAGCGTGGTGCCGACGAACGCGTTGTACTGCGTGTTGGAGCCACCCGTGGTGAAGATGTTCTCGCGAATCGCGGCGTCGCCCGTAATGCCGGGGCCCGCCGGAATCGGCTTGGTCGTGAAGTTGATGATGCCGCCGACGTTCTGCGGGCCGTAGCGCACCGAACCGCCGCTGCGCACGACGTCGATCGAATCGATATTGCCGAGGCTCACCGGCGCGAACGACAGCTGCGGCTGACCGTAAGGCGCCACCGCGAGCGGGATGCCGTCCAGCAGCACCGTGGAACGCGGCGTATAGCGGCCGGTCAGGCCGCGCACCCCGACGTTGAGCGAAATGGCGCTGCCCGCCGTACCGGAGTTGTCGCTCGACTGCACGCCAGGCACGCGGCGCAGCACGTCGCCGATATTGGACGCGCCGCTCTGGTCGATCTGGGTCTGGTTGACGACCGTGCGCGCGCCCGCGAAACCCTTGACGCTGTTCTGCAGGCCCGAGCCGAGCCAGTTGCCGGTCACCTGAATCGTGTCCAGCGTGACTTCTTTCTGTGCATCGGCGGGTGCCTGCTGGGCTGCGGCGGGACCGGACATCGAACACAGCAGCATGACGGCACCGGCTGTCGCGCAAAGCGCCAGGCGTTGACCGGCAAGGGGAGCGGCAGGCAGGCCGCGACGGCTCGAAACCATCTCTTTCTTCTCCAGCGTGTTTATTAAGATCACAAAATTCCGGCGATTGTAAATGATAATCGTTATCGGATTTTGTGCTGCCGTGAAAGAAAGACATACAGCCCGCAAGCCGTTGCAGCCGCGCGACACGGGTAACCGCGTGTCGCAATGGGAACGCCCAAAACATCGGGAAATGCCACATTGCAACACAAAAAACACTTTTACCAACCGGTTCCCGCCCTGGTGCCAGGCCTAGCTCATGATCCCGATATGCCAGGGCACGAACTCATGGTCGCCGAGCCCGAGCAGCTCGCTCTTGCTCGGCGCGCCCGAAGCGGTCCGCAGCATCAGCCGGAAAATCTCCTCGCCCACCTGCTCGATGGTCTTCTCGCCGTCGAGGATCGTGCCGCAATTGATGTCCATGTCCTCTTCGAGGCGCCGGTACATCGGCGAGTTGGTCGCGAGCTTCACGCTGGGCACGGGCTTGGCGCCGAACATCGAGCCGCGGCCCGTGGTGAACGCGATGAGATTCGCGCCGCCGGCGATCTGCCCCGTCGCGGAGACCGGATCGTACCCGGGCGTGTCCATAAACACCAGCCCGTGTTCGGTTACCGGCTCCGCGTAACGGTAGACGGCCATCAGCGGGCCCGTGCCACCCTTCATCGACGACCCCAGCGACTTTTCGAAGATGTTCGCGAGCCCGCCCATCTGATTGCCGGGGCTGACCGCGCCATTGATCTGCACGTCGCGCCCCACCGAGTACTCGTCCTTCCACCAGCGCACGCGTTCGATCAGCTTCTCGCCCACCGCGCGGCTGCGTGCGCGGCGCGTCAGCGTATGCTCGACGCCGTAGATCTCGGGCGTCTCGGACAGGATCGCCGTACCGCCGTGGCGCGCCAGCAGATCGACGGCCGCGCCGAGCGCCGGATTGGCCGTGATCGACGAGAAGCCGTCCGAGCCGCCGCATTGCAGGCCCACCGTCAGATGGCTCGCCGGCACCGTGGTGCGCGAGACGCGGTTGACCTCGGGCAGCATCTCGCGCACGGCGGCGATGCCCGCCTCAATGGTCTGACGCGTGCCGCCGGTTTCCTGCATCACGAACGTGCGCAGCAGCGGTCCCGCCGCGAGCGACTGCGTATCGAGCAGCCCTTTCAGCTGGTTGCGCTCGCAGCCCAGGCCCACGACGAGCGCGCCACCGACATTGGCATGCCGCGCGTAGCCGGCCATGGTCCGGCGCAGCAGGTCCATCGGCTCGCCGGTCATCTCCATGCCGCAGCCCAGCGAATGGCTGAACGCCACCACACCGTCGACGTTCGGATAGTCCGCAAGCCGCTCGGGCGTGAACCACTCGGCGATCTTTTTCACCACCGTGGCCGAGCAGTTGACCGTGGAGAGGATCGCCAGATAGTTGCGCGTGCCCACGCGGCCGTCGGCCCGGACGATGCCTTCGAACGTGGCCTGCTGCGCCTGCGGCACCGACACCACGGGCACGTAGTCGCGCGCATGCGCATAGTCGCGCTCGTACTCCTGAAAGCTGATGTTGTGCGAATGCACGTAGCTGCCCGGCGCGATATCGGTCGCGGCAAAGCCGATGCACGTGTTGTACTTCACGATCGGCTCGCCCGCGCGTATCGCGCGCGCGGCAATCTTGTGCCCGGCCGGCACCTGCCCGCGAATACTCCAGTCCTCGCCCGGCACGGTGTCGCCGATGGCGACGTTGATGCGCGCCACATAGACGTTGTCCGAGGGATGCAGGCGGATGCACGGGCCCGCCACCACCTTGCTGCCGATATGGCCAATCTCTGCGATGCTTTCCATACGCGTCCTTACTCCGGCTGAATATTGGCCGACTTCACGATCGCGGCCCACCTGGGCACCTCCGCGGTCATGAACTGGCCGAACTGATCGGGATTGGTGCCGACGATCGTGAGCCCCTGCTCCTGGAACTTGCCGCGCACGTCGGGCGTGTTGAGCGCGGCGCTCACTTCGTCGCTGATCCGGCGCGCGATCGGCTTCGGCGCGCTGGCGGGCAGGAACAGGCCGTACCACGTGAGCACCTCGAAGTCCCTGAGTCCGGATTCCGATACCGTCGGCACCTGCGGCAGCGTCTGCGCGCGCGCCAGGCTCGATACCGCGATCGCGCGCAGCTTGCCGGACCTGATGAACGGCGCGGCCACGGGCACGTTGGCGAACGCGACCTGCACGTTGCCGGCCATGACGTCGGTCAGCGCGGCGGACTCGCCCTTGTAGGGCACGTGCGTGAGCCTGATGCCGGCCATCTTGTTGAACAGCTCGCCCGCGATATGCTGGGGCCCGCCCGCGCCCGACGACGCGAAGTTGGCGAGCTTGCCCGCGCGCGCGAGGTCCATCACTTCCCTGAGCGTGGTGGCCGGCACCGATGGCGTGACCACCATCACGAGCGGCATCGAGACCAGCTGCGTCACGGGGAGGAAGTCGCGGATCGGGTCGTATTGCAGCTTGCCGTACATGCTCGGCGCGATGACCATCGTCGATTGCGACGCCAGCATCATCGAATAGCCGTCGCCCGCGGCCTGCGCGACATTGGTCGCCGCCAGCGTGCCCGTGGCGCCGGGCCGGTTCTCGACCACCACCGACTGGCCCATCTGCTTCGACAGCTGCGTGCCGATCTGGCGCGCGACGATATCGGCGCCGCCGCCGGGCGCGAAGCCGACCACGATGCGGATGGGCTTGCTGGGATAAGCGTCCGAGGCGTAGGCCGGCACGGCGAGGATGCCCGCCGCCAGCGCCATGCCCGTCAGCGCGCGATGCAGGCATCGCGAGATTGGATGATCCATGTTCCGTCTCCTGTGGTGATCGAATGTCCCGCAGCGGTGTCTCGCGACATCGAGGCCCGCTGTCTTGAGCCGGATGGTAGAAGAAGGCAGAATCTCAAAACAGTGTTGTCTGACGCATTCAAACCGCAAGGATTTTGCGTTTTATGGATATCCGTTTTCTGCAGAGCTTCGTCGCCGTCGTCGAGTACGGATCGTTTGCCGAGGCCGCGCGGCGGCTGGGGCTGACGCCCAACGCGATTGCCGCGCGCGTCAAGGCGCTCGAGGACGCGCTCGACATTCCGCTCGTGCAGCGCGCGGGCCGCACCGTCATGCCGACGCAGGGCGGGTTGCGCATTCTGGCGAGGTCCCGCGCGGTGGTACGCGACGTGCGCGACCTCGGCGCGATGGCCCATGACGATTCCATGGGCGGCGAGCTGCGGCTGGGCGTCTCCAGCTCGGCGCTCACGGGACTGTTGCCCCGCATTCTCAAGCGCCTCTACGCGCGGCATCCGCGGCTGAAGATCTTCGTCGAGCCCGGCACGTCGTCGCACCTGTATCGCTCGGTGGTCTCGGGCGACCTCGACGCCGGCCTCATCGTGATGCCGCAGTTCGCGATGCCCAAGGCCTTCGCGTGGAAGGTGCTCGTGGAGGAGCCGTTCATCGTGCTCGCGCCCGGCGCACTCGCGCATCGCGAGCCGCACGACCTGCTGCGCAGCGAGCCGTTTATCCGCTACGACCGCGCGATGTGGGGCGGCATGGTCGCGGACCGGTACCTGCAGTCGCACAATATCGCCCCGCACGAACGGCTCGAGATCGATGCGCTTAATGCCATCGCGTCGATGGTGGACGCGGGGCTCGGCGTGTCGCTGGTCCCGGACTGGGCACGGCCGTGGCCCGAGGGGCTCGACGTGGCGCGCATCGCGCTGCCGAAGCCCGCGCCCGTGCGCCGCATCGGATTGCTATGGTCGCCGAAAGGACCGCACGCCGCGATTGCGGAAGCCTTTCTGGCGTCAGTGGGCTGAAGCGGCCGCACCCCGGTGCCCGACCATCGAGAAGTCCTCGAAGGTACGCGTCGATGATTACTCCGCCTTCGCGCCGGATTCCTTCACCACCTTTGCCCACTTGGCAATCTCGCTCTTCTGATAGGCGGCAAGCTTGTCCGGCGTGCCGAGGACCGGATCGAGTCCCAGCGTCGCCAGCTTCTGCTTGACGTCCGGCAATTCGAAGATGCGGTTCAATTCCGCGTTGAGCTTGTCGACGATCTCCTTCGGCGTGCCCGCCGGCGCGAACACCGCGAACCACGATTCCGCTTCATACCCTGGCAGTCCCTGCTCCGCGATGGTCGGAATATCCGGCGCCGAAGGCGAACGCTTCGCGCTCGTCACGCCCAGTGCGCGCAGCTTGCCCTCCTTGACCACCGGCAGCGCCGACGGCAGGTTGTCGAACATCATCGTGATATGGCCGCCGAGCAGATCGGGAATCGCCATCGCGCGGCCCTTGTAAGGCACGTGCGTGATCCGGGTTCCGGCCATCGTATTGAACAGCTCGCCCGAAACATGCAGCGACGTGCCGACGCCCGGCGTGCCGAAGGTCAGTTGCCCCGGCTTGCTCTTGGCCAGCGCGATGAGTTCCTGCACATTCTTCGCCGGCACGGACGGATGCACGACGAGCACGTTCGGCGTGGAGGCGAGCAGGATCACCGGCACGAAGTCCTTGACCATGTCGTACGGCATCTTCGTGTACAGCGCGCCGTTGATCGAGTGCGTGCCAACCGTGCCGAGCGCGAGCGTATAGCCGTCGGGGGGCGCGTGCGCGACGGCCTCCGCGCCGATATTGCCGCCCGCGCCGGGCTTGTTGTCCACCACGACCGACTGGCCCCACGACGGCGAGATCTTCTCCGAGAACGTGCGCGCGAGGATATCGGGCGCGCCGCCACTGGGGAACCCGACGACCACGCGGATCGGCTTGCTGGGATAGGCCTGGGCGCGCGCGGCGGGCGTGCCCAGGGTGGCAACGGCGGTGACACCCGCGAGCACGGCGAGCGCGAACGCGCGCCGGGCGGGGAGCGATGCAATACCAATACGCATGGGGGCTGTCTCCAATCTTGTTATGGATATCGTTGATGCGGTACTGCGGTGATGCCTCGATACGGTGACACGAAACCTCAGATGCCGTGGCCGAACTCCTCTTCCACCCTGTCCTTCAGCCGGCGCATGCCGCTCAGCCAGCGATCGTAGTCCTGTCCCTTGCGGCGGTAGTATTCGAGGACTTCCTCGTGCGGCAGGATCAGAAAGCGTTCGGCGCGAATGCCGTCGATCGTCAGCTCCGCCACCCTCTCCGGATCGAGCGCGCCCGCCTGCAGGAAGCCCTTGCGCGTGCCGTCCTTGCCGAGCAGCATGGGCGTGCGCACGCCTTGCGGACAAAGACAGCTGACGCGGATACCGCGATCATGGTATGCGATCGACAGCCACTCGGCAAAGCCGATCGCCGCATGCTTGGTCATCGAGTACGACGCGGAACCGATCTGCGACAGCAGTCCCGCCGCCGACACCGTGTTGACGAAATAACCGCTGCCGCGCTCGAGCATCTGCGGCATGACCGAATTCGCCGCATGCACGTGCCCCATCACGTTGACGCCCCAGGTCTGCCGCCACTCGACGTCGGTGGTTTCCAGCCCCTTTCGCACCATGACGCCGGCATTCGAGCAGAATATGTCGATGCCGCCAAAGCGCTTCGTCACCGCATCGACCATCGACTGCACGGCCTCCTGACTGCCGACGTCGACGCGATGGGCGCTCACGTCGCAATGCGGATACTTGGTCCTCAGGACACCGGCGACCGCCGCCGCGCGGGACAGGTCGATATCGGCCACCGCGACGGCGCACGCGCCCTTGGCCACGAACTGCGCGGCCAGCGCCTCGCCAATCCCGGAGCCACCCCCGGTCACGACCACGCGTTTGCGACGAATCTCCATGGAACTGCCCCCTGTCGAGTTGAACGAATGTTTGCAGGCGCGGCCGTCAGGCCGCGTGGTGCCAGAGCCGTTGCTCCAGCGTATGCGCGAGCTCGCGGATGCGCGGGCCGAGATTGGTCTCGAGAATCTCGGGCGATAGCCGCGTCGATGCGCCGCCGATATTGATGGACAGCACCTCGGTGCCATCTTCCAGCCGCACGGGCGCCGCCACACCGCTGACCGAACGGTCCCACTCCGCATGCGCCACGCAGAACCCGCGCCGCGCGTACTCGCGCAGCGTGCGGTCGAGTTTCGTACGCAGCGCGGGCCAGCGCGCGCCGTAGAACCGTTCCAGTTCGGCGAGTACCGCCGCGCGCCGCGCGGGGTCGAGTCCGGCAAGCCAGGCGCGGCCGATGGCCGAGCTCGCCATCGGCAGCCGCGAGCCCGGCGTGAGTCGCATGACGAGGCCGCCGCGCGGCTGGCAGGCCTCGAGGTAGAGCATGTCGTGGCGGTCGGGCGCGGCCAGCGCGACCGTGCATCCCGTGGCGAATGCGAGCGACTGCATCAGCGGCTGCGCGACATCGCGAATGCCCGCGCCCGACAGATAGCGATGCGCGGGCAGCAGCGCGCCCTGCCCCACGCGGTATTTCTCGTGGCTCTCCACGTAGACGAGGTAGCCGAGGCTCGCGAGCGTATAGGTCAGGCGCGAGACAGTGGGCCGCGGAATGCCCGTGCGGCGCGACAGCTCGGCATTGCCGAGGTAGTCGTCGCCGGGCCCGAAGGCGCGCAGCAGTTCGAGCCCGCGCGCGAGCGCGCCGACGAAATTGCGGTCGCCATCGTCGATGGGACATACGGTCTCGCCGGACACGAGGGCCGCGTCTACAGGCTGCGGAATCGAAGTGGATCGCTTCATGCAAGGCTGGCGTCGAGGAGGATGGACCAGAAGATGCGCACGGATGATATGTGGCACATCGATGGACGATATTGACCTCGTACATATCCCGTGCACATCGGGCGCACGGCGTCACGCGAAGCACTGTCCGCCACCCGGACCGCGCCGCAAATCAGGGATTCCACTGAGGAAAATTCCTACAAAAGTCCGCGTATTCAGGCCGCTATTTCGATCTGCGGAATACGCGGCCATATCGCTTGACGGTGGGCAAACGGCCATGCAAAAGTCCGCTGAACAAAAAACGAACGACCGTGCACAACACGGCGGCACGGGGACCTACCCAAGGAGACGACCGTGGCTTTGTTCTTTCAGCAGTTCCTCAACGGGCTCACACTCGGCGGCGTGTATAGCCTGGTGGCACTGGGCCTCACGCTGGTCTACGGCATCCTGCACGTGCCGAACTTCGCGCATGGTGCGTTCTACATGGCCGGCGCGTATGTGTCCTACTTCCTGATGACGTCGTATGGCGTCAACTACTGGCTGGCGATGCTCGCGGCAGCCGGCGCCGTGGCATGCCTCTCGATGCTGGCGGACCGGCTCGTGTTCCATCCGCTGCGCAACGCGCCGGAAGTGCACGACATGATCGCGGCCATCGGCATCCTGCTCTTTCTCGAAGCCGGCGCGCAGGCGCTATGGGGCGCGGAGTTCCATCGCATGCCGACGCCCTACGGGCAAATGGTGGAACTATTCGGCTTGACCGCGCCGATGCAGCGGCTGCTGATCATCGCCGCGGCGTTCGGGCTCATGGTGCTGCTGCATCTGTTCCTGACGCGCACGGTCACCGGGTCCACCATCGTGGCGATGGCGCAGAACCGCGAAGGCGCCGCACTGGTCGGCATCGACGCGACGCGCGTCACGCTGCTGGTGTTCGCGATCTCGGGCGCGCTGGCCGCGGTGGCCGCCACGCTCTATGCGCCGATCAACCTCGTTTATCCGAGCATGGGCAACCTAGTGATCACCAAGGCGTTCGTGATCATCATCCTCGGCGGCATGGGCAGCATTCCCGGCGCCATCGTCGGCGGCCTGATCATCGGCATGGCCGAAAGCTTCGGTGGCTTCTACGTGTCCACCGACTACAAGGACATCATCGCCTTCCTGCTGCTCGTGCTGATTCTCTCGGTACGCCCGCAGGGATTGTTTGCCGGCCGCATGGCCTGAGGAGTCCTCCATGACATCACTGCAAGGCAAGGCCGGCTGGGCCCTGCTGCTGGCCATCGCCATCGCGTTTCCGCTGTGCGTGCCCAACAGCTACTTCATCACCGTGACGACGCTCGCGTTCATCTATGCCATCGCCACGCTGGGCCTGAACCTGCTGACCGGCTATACCGGCCAGCTCAACCTCGCGCACGGCGGCTTCATGGCCATCGGCGCGTACACGCTCGGCATCCTCACCGTCGATCACGGCGTGCCGTTCTGGGCCGCGTTCGCGCTCTCGGGCTGCGTCTGCATGGCGGCGGGATGCGTGATCGGCGCGGTATCGCTGCGGCTCAAGGGCCATTACTTCGCGATCTTCACGATGTGCATCGGCTACATCATCTACCTGCTGATCGAGAAATGGGAGTCGCTCACGCACGGCACGGTCGGCCTGATCGGCATTCCGGTGCCCGCGTCCATCGGACCGGTCGCTTTCGACAGCGTCACCGCGCAGTACTACCTCGTGCTGGCCTTCCTCGTCGTGGGCACCTTCCTCATGCATCGCATCGTCACGTCGCTGCTCGGCCGCAGCCTGATGGCCGTACGCAACAGCGACGTGCTTGCCGAAGCGCTGGGCATCGACCTGATGCGCACCAAGATGCTGTCGTTCGTGCTGTCGGTGGGCTACGCGGGATTCGCGGGCGCGCTCTATGCGGGACAGGTGCGTTTTCTCGGCCCCGATATCGCGCGCACCGACCTTACGTTCGACATGGTCATGGCGATGCTCGTCGGCGGCACCGGCACGCTGCTCGGGCCGCTGCTCGGCTCCGTGCTCGTGCCGTGGGTCACGCAAACGCTGCAGTTCCTGCAGGACTACCGCATGCTGGTGTTCGGGCCGGTGCTGGTGCTGCTGATCATCTTCTTCCCCGAAGGCATCGTGGGTGCGTATCTGGCCCGCCGCGCCAGGCGCGCGGCCGCGTTGCGGCGCGCATCGGCACGCGACGCCCGCGATGGGGGAGACCGGCACACAGCCGCCGCGCGCCGCCCCATGACGACCCGCCCGGGAGCCGACCATGCTTGAAATCCGCAACCTGACGAAAACGTTCGGCGGGCTGACCGCGGTCAGCGATGTCTCGGTGACGTTCGAAGCCGGGCAGATCAACGCGATCATCGGCCCGAACGGCGCCGGCAAGACGACGTTCTTCAACCTGATCGCGGGCACGCATGCGCCGACGTCGGGCCAGATCGCGTTCAAGGGCACCGACATCGCCGGGCAGCGCGCGGACCGGATCGCCCGCCTGGGCCTGGCGCGTACGTTTCAGGCCACCGCGCTGTTCGATCGCGCCACCGTGCTGGACAACCTGATCGTCGGCCACCGGCTGCGCACGCAGTCGGGACTGGCCGACGTGCTGCTGCACACGCGGCGCTGGCGCGAGGAGGAAGCGCGCTGCCGCGACAAGGCCGAGTCCGCGCTCGACTTCGTCGGCCTCTCGCACCTCGCGCACGAACTGGCTGGCGACATCACGCAGGAAGCGCGCAAGCGCGTGGCGTTCGCGCTCGCGTGGACCACCGATCCGGAACTGCTGCTGCTCGACGAGCCGGCCGGCGGCGTCAACCCCGAGGAGACCGTCGGCCTGTCCGAGCTTATCCGCAAGATGGTGCGCCATGGCAAGACGGTCTGCCTAATCGAACACAAGATGGACATGATCATGCGCATTGCCGACAAGATCATGGTGCTCAACTACGGCCAGAAGATCGCCGAGGGCACGCCCGCGCAGATCCAGCGCGACCCCGTCGTCATCGAAGCCTACCTCGGAGCCGACCATGCTGCAGCTTGAACGCGTATCGCTGTCTTACGGCAGCTTCCGCGCGCTGGAGGACGTCTCGCTCCACGCGGGCGCGGGCGAGCTCGTGGTGCTGCTCGGTGCCAACGGCGCGGGCAAGAGCTCCATCTTCCTCGCGATGAGCGGCATTCACCGCCCCAGCGGCGGCAGCATGCGCTTCGACGGCCGCGAGCTGTCCGGCATGAAGCCCTCGCGGATCGTGCAGGCGGGCCTCGTGCATTGCCCAGAGGGACGCAAGCTGTTTCCGGCGATGACCGTCGAGAAGAACCTGACGCTCGGCGCTTATGTGCACCGGCGCGATCGGGCCGGCATCCGCCGGTCGCTCGAAGAGGTCTACGCGCTGTTCCCGATCCTGCATCAGAAACGCGACGATGCGGCGGGCTCGCTTTCGGGCGGCCAGCAGCAGATGGTCGCGCTGGGCCGCGCCTTGATGAGCCGGCCGCGCGCACTGCTGCTCGACGAACCGTCGCTCGGCCTCGCGCCGCTGGTCGTCAGGCAGATGTTCGAGGTCATCCAGCGCATCAACCGCGCGGGCACGACGGTACTGCTCGCGGAACAGAACGCGTACGCGGCGCTCGGTATCGCGCACCGCGCCTACGTCATCGAGAGCGGCCGCATCGTGATGGAGGGCGACCGGGACACGCTGCTGAAGGACGAGGGGATTCGCAAGGCGTACATCGGCGGTTAGCAAGCACCACGGCATACACAAGACAAGGAGAGAGACATGAAGGTCAAGACCGTTGCCGCCGCGCTGGCGGCCCTGCTGGCGACCGTGCCGGCATTCGCGCAGGAAGTCGTCAAGCTCGGCTATACGGGCCCGCTCTCCGGCGGCGCCGCGCTGTATGGCAAGAACGTGCTCTCCGGCGTGCAGATGGCCGTGGACGAGATCAATGCCACGAACCCCGAGATCGGCGGGAAGAAAGTGAAGTTCGAAGTCGTCGCGCTCGACGACAAGTACGCGCCGGCCGAGGCCGCGATCAATGCGCGTCGCCTGGTCCAGCAGCACAAGGTGCCGGCCGTGTTCGTGCCGCACTCGGGCGGCATCTTCGCGCTGCAGGCATTCAACGAACAGGAGAAGTTCCTGGTCATGGCGTACTCGAGCGTGCCGCGCATTACCGATGCCGGCAACAAGCTGACCATCCGCATCCCGCCCGCGTACACGGGCTATATCGATCCGTTCGTCAAGGCGCAGATGAAGCGATACGGGAAGAACGTCGCGCTGGTGCCGGCCGATCACGACTACGCCAAGGCGTGGGTGCAGGCCTTCGTGCCCGCATGGGAAGGTGCGGGCGGGAAGGTCGTCGGCAACAACCCGATGTCGTACACCAAGGCCACGGATTTCTACACGGGCGTCTCGCGCGCCATCGCGGACAAGCCCGACGTGATGTTTATCGGCGGCCCGTCGGAGCCGACCGCGCTGGTGGTCAAGCAGGCGCGCGAGCTCGGCTTCAAGGGTGGCTTCATCATCATGGATCAGGCCAAGATGGACGAGATGGCCAAGGTCACCAACGGCCTGGCGATGCTCGAAGGCTCGATCGGCGTCATGCCGCTCGTCAGCGACGCGCGTCCCGTCACGCAGGCGTACAACACGCGCTATCGCAAATCGCACGACAACAAGGACGCCACCACCGAGATGTCGCTGAATTACACCGCGGTGTATGCGCTGGTCGGCGCCATGAAGCTCGCCAACAGCATCAGCGACGCCACGGCAATCCGCGCGAAGATGGCCGACGCGTTCAAGGCGCTGCCGAAGGACGCGAACCCGAACGAGGTGGAAGGCCTCGACGCCAGGGGCGGCACCGTCGCCGATACCGTGGTGGGCTGGGTGCAGAACGGCAAGATCCAGCCCGTGCGGCTGTCGGAGCTCGCAAAGTAATACATGGAGGGAAAGACCGGCATCAGCCGGCTGGCGGTAGCAGCAGAGAAAGAGAGAGAGAGAGAGAGAGAGAGAGAGAAGAACCGGGCGCCACGCGAGTGGCGTCCTTTTTTTTTTCGTACCCGGGTAAATATTACTAAGGGTTTTCCACTAGCTGCCGTAAACATCCCCATGTCTATGACCAGCGGGAAACCGTCATGCTGAAGAACCTTTCGATCCGCACCGGACTGTCGATGGTGACAGCCCTCTTCCTCGCGCTCGTGCTCATCGTGGGCGCCTGCGCATTCGTGGCGTTGCAACGCTCGGGCAACGCGCTCAACGCGATGTACAAGCAGGACATGGTCGCCATGACCGCGCTGGGCCGCAGCTCCGAGATGCTGCTGCGCTGCCGCTCCGCCAAGAACCGCTACCAGACGCTGACCGGCGACGGTCAGGATGCCGCCGCGGCCAAGCAGCTGGCCGCCGCGCGCGAGTACTGCGCCGAATCGCAGAAGGAATGGGACGCCTTTGCGGCCGTGCCGGCCACCGGCGAAGGCAAGACGCTGCTCGACGACGCCAACGCCAAGCACAAGGCGATGATGGAGAAGGGCATCATGCCCGAGTTCGGTGCACTGGAGGCCAAGGACTTCGATGGGTACACGCGTATCCAGCTCGAGTTCAGCAGCCCGCTCTACAAGCAGGTGGACGAGCTGTCGAAGCCGCTGCAGCGCTATACGGCCTTGCGCGCGCAGGAGCGCCACGCGGCAGCCGAGCATGACACGCGCATCGTCAATATCGTGCTGGGCCTCTGCGCGCTGGCCGCGCTGGTCATCAGCCTGGCGCTGCGCGCGGCGATGACGCGCCTGGTCGTCAAGCCCATCGCCTCGATGGCGGAGGACATGGCCCGCATCGCCGGTGGCGACCTGCGTGCCTCGACGCACTCCACGCACGGCCAGGACGCCTACGGCGACAACGAGATCGGGACGCTGCAGCGCGCGCTGGCCAGCATGCAGCACGAGCTGTCCGATACCGTGCGCCATATCCGCCAATCCGCCGACACGATCACGGGCGCCGCCGCGGAGATCGCCAGCGGCAATATGGACCTGTCCGCGCGCACCGAGCAGCAGGCGGCCTCGCTCGAGGAAACCGCCGCGAGCATGGAGCAGATCAGCGGTACCGTGAAGCTCAACGCCGACAACGCCTTGCACGCGGCCACGCTGGCGAACGACGCATCGGACAAGGCCACGCAGGGCAGCGAGGTCGTGAGCCGCGTCATCTCGACCATGGACGAGATCTCGCAGAGTTCGGCCAAGATCGCGGACATCATCGCGATCATCGAGGGCATTGCCTTCCAGACCAACATCCTCGCGCTCAACGCCGCCGTGGAAGCCGCGCGTGCCGGCGAACAGGGCCGCGGTTTCGCGGTCGTGGCCGGCGAGGTGCGCAGCCTCGCGCAGCGCTCGTCCACGGCGGCCAAGGAAATCAAGGAGCTGATCGACCGCTCGGTGGATCGCGTGCACGCCGGCTCCGGCTACGTGCAGCAGGCTGGCGTGGCAATGAACGACGTCACGCAGGCCGTGCATAACGTCACGCAGATCATGCGCGAGATCTCCACCGCGTCCGCGGAGCAAAGCCGTGGCATCGGCCAGGTTGCCACGGCCGTCACGCAGATGGATGGCGTGACGCAGCAGAACGCCGCGCTGGTCGAGGAAGCCGCCGCCGCCGCGCGCTCGCTCGACGAACAGGCGCGCATGCTCAAGGACGTGCTTTCCACCTTCGTCGTCGACGAGGCCAGCCGCGCGAAGACGTCGCGCGCGCATCCGCAACTGGCCGCGCCGCGGCTGCACGCGCTCGCTCACTGAAGTTGCACTGATCGACGCCGACACAATCGGCGCCGTCAGAAGCGACCGCGTTTTCGTCTTCCGCGCCATATCATGGGTGCATTGCCCATGGCATCGCGGGAGACGGCATGGCATCGACAAGAAAAGAAACCACGCTCTCCGCGCTGTGCCGCGGCATCTTGCTGGCACCTTCGCTGGCACTGTCACTGCCATCGTCGATCGCCGAGGCCGCCGCGATTGCCGTCACCGACGGATCGACGCAGACCGTCGATGGCGGGACCTACGACGGCACGCTGAGAGACCCCGCCCTGCTTGCCGCGAACCGGGGCAGCACGCTCGTTGCCAATGGCGTCAGCGCCAGCAGTACCAACACGAGCGCCGTCATCGCCAACAACAGCGGCGTGATCCGACTGACCACTTCCGCCGTGCAGGCCGCCACCGCCAATGCGTTGCAGGCCACGCATCAGGGCCGCATCGAGGCCACCGACGTCAACGTGCAGGCCCTGGCGGCGAATGGCAGTGGCGCCGATGCCGAGCGAGGCGGCCATATCTCCGTCACGGGCACCATCGTATCGGGCGGCACGGGCCTGCTTGCCGCCGATCTCGGCTCCATCCGCAGCGGCGCCGATATCACCACCAGCGGCGAGAGCGCGTTCGGCGCCTACACGGCAGGCAACGGTGCGCGCATCACGCTGATTGGCGGCACGATCACGACGTCCGGCGCACGCGCCCACGGGGTCTTCGCCACGGGCGTGGACACCCGCATCGAGGGCACCGCGAATATCGTCACGAGCGGGATCGGCGCGGTGGGAGCGGTCGCGGAGTACGGCGGCACTATCGACCTGAGCGGCGCCAGCATCCGGACCACCGGCACGCAAGCCAACGGCGTCACCGCCACAGGGACCACCGGCCGGCTGTCGCTCGCCGACTCGACGGTCGTCACCTCGGGCATCGGCGCCGATGCCGCCGCGACGCTGGGCAACGGCACCCTGTCGATCGTCCGCAGCACGCTGCGCGCCACCGGCATCGATGCCGCCGCGCTGCGCCTGCGCGGCGGCGGTACGGTCGAGCTGCACGACACGACGCTCGTCAGCACACAGGCCAGCACGATCATGGCGGGCAGCGGCACCACCAACGTTTCGCTGTACAACAGCGTGGCCACGACGAACAACGGCACGTGGCTCGACGTTCGCGCGCTGGACCCGACGATGCCGGCGGTGGCGAATATCCTTGTGGACGGCTCGACGATCCGCGGCGCGGCGGTCACCGACGCGGCCAACGTGCCCGCCACGTCCAATGTCACGCTGCGCAATGCCCAGTGGACCTTGACCGGCGACTCGGCCGTGACCACCCTGACCAACGCGGGCAGCACCATCCAGTTCGCGCCGGCAGCCGGCGGCTTTCGGACGCTGCAGGTCGCGAACTATGCCGGCAGCCATGGCACGCTGGCGCTCAACACCTATCTGGGCGCGGACGGATCGCCGTCGGACCGGTTGCTCGTCAATGGCGGTACGGCATCCGGCAATTCGCTGCTGCGCATCGCCAATGCAGGCGGCCCGGGCAGCGTCACCACGGGCGACGGCATTCTGGTCGTCGGCACGGCCAACGGCGGCACCACCGCGCCCGGCGCGTTCGCGCTCGGCGCGCCCGCGGTCGGCGGTCCGTACGAATACACGCTCTACCGCGGCAGCCTCGATGGCACCCAGCCCGACAACTGGTACCTGCGCTCGTTCCTGTCCTGCACCGACCCCAACGTACCCGCCCCGCCCTGCCCGGCGCCCCCCACGCCCCCGCAGCCGCGCTATCGGCCCGAGGTCTCGCTCTACGCCGCCATCCCGTCCGCCGCGCTGCAGTTCGGCCGCACGCTCATCGACTCGTTCCACGAACGTGCCGGCGACCAGGCAATGCTGCGCGGACGCACGGACCTCGCATCGCGCGCGGGACCGGGCGGCGCGTGGGGCCGGCTCATCGGCATGCGCGGCTCGCGCGATGGCGCCGCCAATGGCATCTACGGCAGCGGCCCCAGCTACGACTACAGCTTCACGGGCGCGCAGATCGGCATGGACCTGTGGCGCCGCGCGGGCGAGACCGGTCATCGCGATACGGCCGGTGCATATGCGGCCATCGGCCGCGCGAGCGTCGATGTGACCAACTTCGATGGCCAGGGCGCCGGCAAGGATACGCTCGACGGCTACACGTTCGGGGGGTACTGGACCCACTATGGCCCCGGCGACTGGTATGTGGATGGCGTGCTGCAGTACACGTGGTACGACGTGCAGGCCAACGGCAATCGCGGCCTGCCCGAGCTCTCGACCAACGGCTTTGCCATCGCCACGGCCGCCGAGGGGGGCTTGCCCGTGCGGATCGGCACGGACTGGGTGGTCGAACCGCAGGCGCAGATGGTGTACCAGTGGGTCAACCTGCACGATGCGACCGATGCCGGGGCTCGCATCGCGTTCAGCGACGCGCAGTCGCTGGCCGGCCGCCTCGGCGTGCGCCTCGCGCGCACGTGGACGCGCGGGAGCGCGGCCGCGCCGCGCGAAGTCACCGCATGGGCGCGCGTGAGTGCATGGCACGAGTTTCTCGGCGATCCGAAGACGCGGTTCTCGTCCTCGCTCGGCAGCATTCCGTTCCGCGCCGACACCGCGGGCTCGTGGGGCGAGATCAAGCTGGGCGTGACCGGCGAGGTCGCGCGCAATGCGTTCGTGTTCGTGAGCGTGGGATACCAGCGCGGCTTCGACGGTTCGCGCGAGGCCTGGGACGGCAAGATCGGTGTCCGTGTGAACTGGTAAATCGGGGTTCGTACCAAGGCGGACGAGACGGGGGGACCCATCAGAATACCCATCGTTTCGTGCTATAAATTGCGGCGCGTACCCCGCCGTTCCCTCCCTCTCATGCCATGAGCCAAGATCCGTCCACGAGCGCACCCCAGAGCCCACTTCAGGCCGCCTTTCTGAAGCACCCTTCCACGCTGGCACCTGCCGAGCGCGCGCCCGGCGAGGACGACGGCACGGTCTATCGCGCGCTGCTCGAGTCCACCAAGGCCATTCCGTGGCGCATCGACTGGGCAACGATGACGTTCTCGTATATCGGTCCGCAGATCGGGCAATTGCTAGGCTGGGCGGCCGACAGCTGGCAGACCGTCAACGACTGGGCCGAGCGCATCCATCCGGACGACCGCGCGGCGGTAGTGGAGTTCTGCGTGGCGCAGTCGCAGGCCGGCGCCGACCACGAGGCCGACTATCGCGCGCTGAAAAGCGATGGCAGCTATCTGTGGATGCGCGACGTCGTGCACGTGGTACGCAACGCGCAAGGCGTGGAAGCGCTGGTCGGCTTCATGTTCGACATCAGCGCACGCAAGCGCATGGAAGAGCAGCTGGCGCAGGCGCAGCGCGAACTGGAGCGGTTGTCCTTTACCGATGGCCTGACCGGCATCGGCAACCGCCGCATGTTCGACAGCGCGATGTCCCGCGCCTGGAATGCGGCGCGCGAAGCCAGCGGCCCGATGTCGGTGATCCTCGTCGATATCGACTTCTTCAAGTCCTATAACGACTACTACGGCCACCTGCAGGGCGACGAATGCCTGAAGCAGGTTGCCGCGGTACTCGCCAGCGCGGCGGGCCCCGACCACTTCCTCGGCCGCTTCGGCGGCGAGGAGTTCGTCCTGGTACTCGGCAACACCGATGCCGACGCCGCGGTGCGCGTGGCCGAACGCTGCCGCGATCTGCTCGCGGAAGCAGGCATCCCGCACGTGCGCTCGCCGTACAACCAGTGCGTGACGGCAAGCTTCGGCGTGGGCACGATCCAGCCGACCGAACGCCACGACATGCCCGCGTTCATCAACCTCGTCGATGCCCAGCTGTACCACGCGAAGGACAATGGCCGAAACCGCATCGCCATCATCGATCGCGCCGGCATGCAGGGCGAGGCGTTCAAGTCGTACTCGCGCTGATCCCTCGCCGATCTACTTCTCGTTCACCGCCAGCTCCGGCGTCGCCACGTCCATCGCGGACTTGCGGCCGGAGTGGGCGCGCCAGGCGGACCACGTCACGCCGATCAGCAGCAACGCCGATGCCACGACGAACGTGCAGCTGATGGGGCGCTGCAGGAACACCATCATGTCGCCACGCGACAGCAGCAGCGACCGGCGGAAGTTTTCCTCGACCATCGGACCTAGCACGAAGCCCAGCAGGATCGGCGCGACCGAGAACTCCAGGTAGATCAGCAGCGCGCCGATCAGGCCGAACGCGAGCACCTCCCAGATCTGGAACAGGCTGCTCTGCGTGCTGAACACGCCCACCGCGATAAAGAACATCGCCGACGGGAACAGGTAGCGATATGGCACCTGCAGCAGCTTCACCCACACGCCGATCATCGGCACGTTGAGGATCATCAGCAGCACGTTGCCGATCCAGAAGCTCGCGATCAGGCCCCAGAAGATATCGGGGTGGTCGCTGATGAGCTGCGGTCCCGGCGTGATGCCCTGGATCATCAGCGCGCCGAGAATCAGCGCCATCACCGCGTCGCCCGGAATGCCGAGGCTCATCGTCGGGATAAAGTCCACCTGCGTCTTCGAGTGCGACGACGCCTCCGGCGACGCCACGCCCGCGATCATGCCCGTGCCGAACTTCTCCGGCGTCTTGGAGATCTTGCGCTCCAGCGCGTAGGCCACGAACGTCGTGATGGTCGGTCCCGTGCCCGGCATCGCGCCGAACAGTGTGCCGATGCCGGTGCCGCGCACCATCGGCCAGAACGCCTGCTTCAGCTCGGCCAGCGACGGACGCATGTCGCGAATGCGCAGCTTGGTCTTCGTCGTGACCGCGCTCATGCGATTGACGTTGAGGATGAAGTCCGCCACACCGAACAGGCCCATCGCGATGGCGACAAGCTCGAGGCCATCGCTGAGCTCGGGAATATCGAGCGCGAAGCGGAACGTGCCCGTGTTCACGTCGGTACCGACCACCCCGCACAGCAGGCCGAACAGCGTCATCGCCACGCCCTTGAGCGGGGAACCGCGCGACATCGTCGAACCCGCGAGCAGGCCCAGCAGCATGATCGAGAAGATCTCGGCCGGACCGAACTTGAACGCGATGGTCGTCAGCAGCGGCGATGCGAAGATCATCACGAGAATGCCGACCGATGCGGCAAAGAACGAGCAGATCATCGTGATGCCGAGCGCCGTGCCGCCCTTGCCCGCGCGCGTCATCGGATACCCGTCGAGACAGGTCACCGCGTGCGGCGGATGCGAAGGCAGGTTCAGCAGGATGGCGCCGATCGCGCCGCCGTACTGCGAGCCGTAGAAAATGCCGGCAAGCATCAGGATGGCGGGCACCGGATGCATGACATACGTCAGCGGCAACAGGATGGAGATTGCCGATAGCGCGCCCATGCCGGGCAGCACGCCGATCAGGTTGCCGACGAGCACGCCGAAGAACGACCACATCAGGTTCGTGCCCTGGAAGGCGACACCGAACCCGAACCACAAATCATGCAATGCACTGGAAACCATGACGGTCAGCCTCCCCAGGTGAACAACGGCAGCTGCAGTTGCAGTGCCCACCAGAACACCACCGCGGCCACCACGCACATCGCTGCCGCGAGAACGAAGGCCTGCTTGATGGAGTTGCTGCGGTCACCGAGCGCCGAGATAAAGACGATCGCGAACGTCGCGGGAATCATGCCGCCGTACTTGCCGAGCAGCAGGAACGCGAGCGTGCCGAGCACGATGCAGACCGTGCCGCGCAGATCGGGGGCGCCATGCGCGTGGCCGTGGCCGCCGGACTGCGGCGCATCGGCCGGCGTCTTGTCGTTGCGCGCGGACATCGCGATGAGCACGCCGACGAATGCCAGCAGCGCACCCACGGAGACCGGGAAGAATCCGGGCCCCATCTGGCGCAGCGAGCCGGTGTGGTACTGCAGGCCGGCGTAGACCGCGGCGAGGCCGACGAGCACCATCAGGGCGCCGCCGTAGTAGTCCTTTTTGAAACGGGGGGAAGTTGTATGGGGGGACGAAGCGGAAGTGTGGGGACTGCTCATCGGGTCTCCTGCGTATCAAAACCCCGGCACCTTGCAATGGCGTTATGCGGGGGTCACAGGAATCTACAAGTCCGTTCTTCCAATCGCCTTTCTGGCAACTTGCGGCCAGCTTTCAACGTGTATCACGTTGTGATCTATTCGATTCAGGGGAGGGGGTGCTAGGTGAAATCCCTAGGCTCACCCCCTGCCCCGATTCATATCGACAGCTTCGGATAGTCCTTCGCGGCGATCTGCTTGCCGATGCTCTCGAGGTCGAGACCTTCGGTATTGCCTAGTAACACGTAGCCGAGCTTTGCTTGTCTCCATGTCACGACATGCATTGCATCGACACGGTTCGCGGTGACGGCCTGATCGTCCTTCGGCTCGGCCAGCACGCACAGCGAAATCGGCGGACCGTCCTTCGGCAGATAGACCAGCTGCACGAGCGCCTTGCCGCGGAACCGCAGCCGCGCCACGGACTTGAGCTCGAGCCCGGCCTTGCTGAGATCCGGCACGTCGATATCGAGCTTGTCCTTCTCGCGCGCGTCATCGACGAACTGCGTCAGGTGCCGCGCATCGACGTCGGGCATATAGGCCACGCTGTCGCGCGTGTAAAGCTGCTGGTAGTCCATCGCCGCCTTGACCCACGGGGCGAACGTGTTGCTCGCCACCGTGATCGGCGCGGTCGGCGTGCTGGCGCCACCGGCCACGGTCGTTGGGGCGGGGCCCACGGCGCTGCCGGGCAGTCCGCCGCGAATGACGAGACCCGCGCCGAAGGCGCCGGCCATGCAGGCGGCCGCAAGCCATACCGGCATGCCGCGTCGCCTCTGGCGTTCGGCGTCGAGGCTGCGGACGTTGGTCTCTTCGATGGCCTGGGCGGCGGGGGCGCCCTGCTCCCGGTGCGCGGCGACGAGCGCCTCGATATTGCGCGTCAGCGACTCGGGAACCGGCGGGACCGCCTGCGCGGCAAACGCGCCGGCATAGTCGAGCTTCGATGCCTCGAACAGCGCCAGCATCGCGGCCGCTTCCGGGTCGCGGGCCACGAGCGCCTCCACCTCGGCGCGCTGCGCGGGGGGCAGCTCGCCATCGGCATAGGCCATCAGCAACGTTTCGTCGATAGTCATGCGATCGACCCCCTGCCGTTGTCCGCGCCGCTCGTGGCGCGGGCCGAAGCCTTGCCGCCGAAATGCGCGCCAATCGCCTGCCGCGCGCGCGACAGGCGGCTCATGACCGTGCCGATGGGCACACCGATGGCTTCCGCCGTCTCCTGATAGCTGAGTCCTTCCACCGCGACGAGCAGCATCACTGCACGCTGGGCTTCGGGCAGGCGCTTGAACGCGTCGATGATCTGCCCGTGCATCACCTGTTCCTCCGGGGTCTGGCCGGCCGGGTCGGCCACGTTCTCGACGAACTGGTCATCCCATTCCATGCTCGCGCGGCTCCGTACCGTGCGCGCGCGCAACTCGTTGATCCATACGCTATGGACGATCGAAAACATCCAGCTCAGCGCCGCCGTTCCCGGCTGCAGCTGGTCCGCGCGTTCCAGCGCGCGGACGCAGGCACGCTGCACCAGGTCTTCCGCGTCATGCTTGTCCCCGGTCAGCCGCAGTGCGAAGGCCCATAGCCTCGGCAGCATCCCTGGCAGCATGTCCGGTAATTGTGCACCGGTCATCGACGTCGTTCCCCCCGCTTGTATCGCGCGCAGCATAGCACGACGCCGCGCGGTGAAAGCACCGCGCGCCGCGGGTGACCGGGGCGCGCTGGGTGCGCTACGGCCATATCCAAAACAGCCGTCGAGCGCGAATTATTCCATCGCCGTGCAAGAAAAATGGCGACGTTCTTTCACGTTCGCACGGCGCGCACCCGAACCGGAAATTCATGAACCGTCATTGGAATAAGCACCGTGCACCGCGCGTTATGCGGACATGTGTACTTAATTTCGATCCGCATCATGAAGCCTTCCACATCCTCCACGTCCTCCCTCGCCGCGTCCCACGCGCTGCCGCACGAAGCGGCCGGCCAGTACACGCGTGTCGCCATGCTGCTGCACTGGTCCGTCGCGCTGCTGATGATCGCCAATGTCGTGCTCGGTCTGACCACGTCACGGCTGCCCGAGGGCGCGCTCTCCGGAGACATGCTCCGGCTGCTGATCGACACCCACAAGTCCATCGGCATCACCGTGCTCGCGCTCTCGATCGTGCGCGTGATCTGGCGCGCGACCCACCGCCCGCCACCGCTGCCGAATGCGATGGGCGCGTGGGAACGCCTGATGGCGCATGCCGTGCACGCGGGCCTTTACGCACTGATCTTCCTGCTGCCGCTTTCCGGCTGGATGCACGACTCCGCGTGGGTCGCGGCAGCCTCGCACCCGATGTACCTGTTCTGCGTGGTGCCGTGGCCGCGCATCGGCCCGATCATGCAGCTCGCCCCGGATCTCAAGGAGATGCTGCATACGTGGTTCGGCACGCTCCACACCGCGTGCGGCTACGCGCTGTATGTCCTGCTGGGCCTGCACGTGCTGGGCGCGCTCAAGCACCAATGGATCGACAGACATCCGGTGCTGTCCCGGATGTTGCCGTGAAGGAGTACCACCCCATGCTGCACGTCAAACTCAACGATTATTCCCGCAAGTACGCCCTGGATCTCGCCCTCGCGCATTCGTCCTCGCGCATCGCGCCGCCGCGCACGCCGTGGACGAGCATCGCGATTCATGGGCTCGTCTTCGCGGTGTGGGGCCTGCTGTTCGCGCGGGCGTTCTATCTGGAAGGCATGCTCGCGTGGTCGGTGGGCATGGCGTACGTCGGCTACGACACGCTGCTGCTGGCCTTCGTCGCGTGGCAAGCGCGCGCACTGCGCTGGCCCGCGCGGCACGAGGTCGAGCACAGCGTGCTGAAGCCGCGTTCGCTGGCGGTGATCGTCGCCGCGCACAACGAGGCGGCCGCGCTGCCCATCACGCTGCATTCGCTATTCGGGCAGACGCGCGCGCCGGACGAGATCGTGATCGCCGACGACGGCTCGACCGACGGCACGGCCGCGCTGCTGATGTCCCGCTACGGGCTGGTCCAGCCCGAGGAAGGCGAGATCAGCGCGCCCTCCCCGCGCTATCCCACGCTGCGCTGGCTGCGGCTGCCGCATGGCGGCAAGGCATGTGCGCTCAATGCCGCGCTGGTCGAGCTGCGCAGCGAGACGTTCATGACCGTCGATGCCGATACACTGCTCGATGCCGATGCCTGCGACGCCATGACACGCGCGTTCGCACGCTCGTCGCGGCTCGTCGCCGCAACGGGACTGCTGACGCCGGTCTGCGCGCGCACGGCGGGCGGCCGCTTCTTCGAATGGTTCCAGAGGTACGAGTACATCCGCAACTTCGTCTCGCGCTTTGCGTGGGCGCGCGCCGATGGACTGCTGCTGGTATCGGGGGCGTTCGCGTGCTATCGCCGCGACGCGGTCGTGGAGGTGGGTGGGTTCGATCCCAAATGCCTCGTCGAGGATTACGAACTGATCCATCGCCTGCGCCGCCATGCGGCCATGCGCGAACGGGACTGGGACGTGCAGGTGGTGGGGGAAGCGCGCGCGACGACGGACGCGCCGGGCACGCTGCGCGCGTTCCTGCGCCAGCGGCGCCGGTGGTTCGCGGGTTTTCTGCAAACCCAGTACTGGTATCGCGAGATGACGGGCAATCGCCGCTACGGGAAGCTCGGCCTGATGATGCTGCCGGTCAAGGCGTTCGACACGATGCAGCCGATCTACGGCGTCACGGCGTTCGGGCTGCTGCTCGCGTTCCTGATCGACGGCCAGTTCACGATCGCGCTGTCCGCGCTGGGCGTGATCGGCGGCAAGATCGCGATCGACCTCGCGTTTCATGCATGGTCGATCCATCTGTACCGCCGCTGGAGCGGCGATACCCATCGCACGGGCGTGCTGCGCGCGCTGCTGGCATCGATCCTGGAGCCATTCACGTTCCAGCTGATGCGGCACGGCGGCGCCGCCATCGGCTGGTTCCACTTCTTCGGCCATCTGCTGGGCCGCCGCCAGACCTGGGGCGTGCAGCAGCGGACCGGCATCGTGCAGGGGAACGTGGACGGATCAGGCCGCTAGCGCGGGATCGGCGCGAGGGTAGTCGGTCAGGCCGCGCGCGTTGCCGCCGAACAGCGTATCGCGATCGTGCTCGGCCAGCGGCACGCCATGGCGCAGCCGCGCGGGCAGATCGGGATTCGCCACGAACGGCCGGCCGAACGCGACCAGATCCGCCCACCCTTCCGCCAGCGCGGCCTCCGCGCGGTCGGCCGTATAGCGGCCGGCGTAGATCAGCACGCCCGGATACACCTCGCGCAGCTGGCGCTTGAAGGCGATGGGCATGTCGGGCGCGTCGTCCCAGTCGGCCTCCGCGATATGGATATAGCCCACGCCGATCTGGCCGAGCAGGCGCGCGGCTTCGGTGTAAGTCGTCACCGGGTCCGCATCGACGCAACCGTTCAGCGTGGTCAGCGGCGCCAGGCGGATACCGACGCGGCGCGCATCGCCGGTGCCCTCGACCAGCGCACGGGCCACCTCGTCGAGAAAGCGCAGGCGGTTCGGCAGCGAGCCGCCGTACGCATCGGTGCGATCGTTGGCGTTGGAGTCGATGAACTGGTTGACGAGGTAGCCGTTGGCGGCGTGCAGTTCCACGCCGTCGAAACCCGCTTCCATCGCGTTGCGCGCGGCCTGCCGATACTGTTCGACCACCCCGGCAATCTCTTCGACGCGCAATGCGCGCGGTCGTGCGGCCTGCACGAAGCCGGGACGGCCGTCGGCTTCCGCCACATACACCTTGACGCCCTCGGCCTGGATCGCCGAGGACGAGACGGGCGACTCGCCGCCGAGCAGGCTCTCGTGGCTCAGACGGCCGACGTGCCACAGCTGCGCGAAGATCCGTCCGCCCGCGGCGTGCACGGCATCGGTCACGAGACGCCAGCCTTCGATCTGCGCGGGCGTCTGGATGCCCGGGGTCCATGCATAGCCCTTGCCCAGCGGCGAGATCCACGTGCCTTCGCTGACGATGAGGCCCGCCTGCGCGCGTTGCGCGTAGTACTCGGCCATCAGCGCGTTGGGTACATCGCCGGGCTGACTCGCGCGGGAGCGGGTCATCGGCGGCATCACGATTCGGTTGGGGAGTGTCAGGTCGCCCAGTTGCAGGGGCTGGAACAGCTTGTCGGCGTGCATGGTGTCGTCTTGGGAAAGCAATCGGATGGGTGCATTGTCGATGCCCGGTGCTTTCCCAAAAACCCGCCCGCACGCGAATGATTCTTGCGGTGACGGCAAGAATGAACGAAGAAGCGTCAGCGCGGCGGCGCCACCCCGGCCCCCTCGATCCCATGCCGCCGCAACGCGTCGGCCACGAACCCCGACGCCTTCATCTCCTCGATATACGCGGTAAGCCACGCCTGCGCCGCGGCATGCGCCTTCGGCACACCCATGGCCTGCTCGATGACCATGAAGCGTCCCGGCAGCACGCGCACACCGCCCACGCGCTTCGCATCGGCCTCCAGTTGCTGCCGCACGCCGGCGGCCACATCGAGCCGCTGCGCGAGGAACATATCCGTGACGGCCGGCGAGGTCGGCGCGCGCACGAGCGTCGCGGCCCGGACCTCCCGCGTGAGGTACAGATCGTAGGCACTGCCCTTGCCCACCACCACCCGCGTTCCCGCGCGATCGACGTCCTCGTTGCGCTGCAGCGGCGAATCGTTGCGCACGAGGTAGGCACCCTCGATGATCACGTACGGCGCGGTATAGGCGAGGTCCTTGCCGCGCACCGGGTCGATTGCGACGAACGCGACGTCCACCTGCCCCGTGCGCACGGCCTCCACCACGTTCCCCGCCGAGTTGAACGGCACGAGCTCGATGGGCAAGCCGAGCCGCCGCGCGGCCTCGCGCGCGAGGTCCACGGAGACGCCCTTGACCTGCCCGTCCGGACCCCGCCCCGCCAGAATCGGATTGCCGAGGTTGATGGCCGCGCGCATCTTGCCGGTCCCGCCGAGCTCGGCCGCCGCGTCACGCTGTCGCGTGCCGGCGCCGGACGCGCAGGCGCCGAGCCCCGCCGCCAGCCCGATGGCGATGCCCGATGCGCAGATCAGTCGTCGCTGGCGGTCCATCAGAAGTCCACCTTCTGGCCCGGCTCCGGCACGATCACGCTGGTACCGGTCACGCCCAGCGCGGCATTGAACTCGGCCGGCGTGCCGCGCAGCAGCGGAAACGTCTGGTAGTGGATCGGAATCGCATACTTCGGCTTGATCATCTCGCGCACCGCGCTGGCCGCTTCCTGCGGCCCCATCGTGAAGTGCCCGCCGATCGGAATCATCACGAGGTCAGGCTTGTAGCGCTCGCCGATCAGACGCATGTCGCCGAACAGGCCGGTATCGCCCATGTGCCAGATCTTGAAACCGTTCTCGAGTTCGATGATGTAGCCCACGGGTTCGCCGCCGTAGTGGGTCTCGTCCTTGTTCGTGGCCGGGTTCTTCCAGACCAGTTCCGACGAATGCTCGGCATGCACGGCGGTGATCTTCACCCCATTGGGCCCGAACGGCATGATCGTGCCGCTCTTGCCGAACCGTTGCGCGAGCGCGGGCGGCACCATCTCCAGCGACACCAGCGCCTGACCCATGCCGCCGCCGTTCCAGATCGGCGCGTTGTTCAACTTCGCCAGCGCGGGCGCATCGGCCAGATGGTCGTTGTGCGCATGCGTGACGAGAATCAGATCGACCTTGCCCAGCGCGGACAGGTCCTTGTACGCGGCCGGCGTCTTCGGATTGGTGACGAGCCACGGGTCGATGACGATGACCTTGCCGCCCGGCGTCGTGATGCGCGTGGCGGCCTGGCCGAGCCAGAGCACCTCGGCCTTGCCCGCGGCGATCTTGCCCGGTGGCTGCGGCTGCGGCACCGCACCGGTCGTCGCGGTCGTGGCGCAGCCGGACAGCAGGGCTACGGCGGAAGCAATGCAAAGCAGGCTGCGTCTGATCATCGTTCGTCCTCGTTTCTTGTTTCGATAGGGGCAACGCTCCGCGAGTATTTGCATCGGCAAGTGGCCTGTCAACCGCGTGTAACGGTTCGAAATATGCAAAGGCCGCTCGCTTGACAGACGCGAATCTCCCGACCAATACTTCCGTCATTGCATTCGCTATACGCACATGTGTGCGCACAGCGCACGACGACAACGACAGGGACAGGGAGATTTCACGATGACGGCGCCAGACGGGCAGCGACTGACACTGCACCACGCCGGCACGACGCGCGCCCCCGTGCTCGTCCTCGGCAATTCGCTGGGTACCGATCGCCGACTCTGGGCCGCCACCGTTGCGGCACTCGGCGCGGACTTCCATATCGTCTGCTTCGACGCCCCAGGCCACGGCGGGCAGGCGGAGTTCACTCACATGGGCCAGGACGCGACGCTCGGCGACCTCGGCACCGCCCTGCTGGACGCGCTCGACGCGGCCGGCATCGGCACGTTCCGCTACTGCGGGGTATCGATGGGCGCGGCCATCGGCATCGAGCTCGCGCTCGCGGCGCCGCACCGGCTGGAGGCGCTCGTACTCGCCAACACGGCCGCGCGGTTCGCGCCCAATGCGGAGGCCCGCCAGTTCTGGGAGGCACGCATCGACAAGGCCCGCGCCGCGGGGACCGCCGCGATCGCCGAGGCCACGGTCGCGCGCTGGCTCACGCCCGCGCACGCCGGGCGCCAGCCGGCCCTGCACCGGTCGCTCGTCGAGATGTTCGGCGCGACCACGGTGGCGGGCTATGCCGCCTGCGCAAGCGCCGTGATGCGCTTCGACCGGACCGCGGCGCTCGCGGCGATCGATGTGCCAACGCTCGTCATCGCAGGCACCGAAGACCTCGCCACGCCACCCGCGCTCGGTCAGGCCCTGCATCGCGCAATCTCCGGCAGCCGCTACCTCGAACTCCCCGTGGCCCACCTCGCCCCGCTGGGCGCACCCGAAGCCTTTCACACGGCCGTGCGCGCCTTTCTTGCTTCCCCCACCGTTTTTTCCCCAACCTTTCCACTCTGAACATGGCAGACGAAAGAACCGAGATCGACGCGGCGTGCCGCGACGTGCTGGACCGCTTCATGGCAGCGCTCAACGCACACGATGCCGACGCGATGGACGCGTGCATGCACTTTCCGCACGTGCGTTTCGCGGGCGGCAACATCAAGGTGTACGAGGCCGCCGGCAGCAACCCGATGGACCTCTTCCAGAAACTGCGCGACGAGGACGACTGGCGCTACAGCACGTGGCGCGAGCGCGAGCTCGTGCAGTTCGGCGGCAACAAGGCGCATGTCGCGCTCAGCTACACGCGCTTTCGCGGCGACGGCTCGGTGATCGGCGTCTATGCATCGCTCTACGTCCTCACGCGTGTCGACGGCCGCTGGGGCATCCAGATGCGCTCGAGCTTCGGTCCCTGAAACCCGGTCCCTGACAAAGCCAACCCAGTGAGGAGACAAATCGTGAAAACACTCGTCAAGACCACCCTGCTCGCGGCCTCGACGCTGGCCGCCACATGGATCGCGGCCGCCCCGGCGCACGCCGCGGACTTCCCCAACGGCCCCGTACGCCTCGTCGTACCCTTCCCGGCCGGCGCCGCATCCGACGTCATCGCACGCGCACTTGCACGATCGGCCGCCGCAAAGCTCGGCCAGCCGATGATCGTCGACAACAAGGCCGGTGCCGACGGGATGATTTCGGCGACCGAAGTCGCGCGGGCCAAACCCGACGGCCAGACGCTGCTGTTCGGCACCAACAGCGCGTTCTCGGCATCGCCCGCGCTGCGGCTCAAGCTGCCGTACGACCCGGTAAAGAGCTTCGCGCCGATCACGGAGCTCGGCCGCTATACGTTCTTCCTCTATGTGAACGCGGCCAGCCCCGCGAAGACGCTGCCGGAATTCATCGCCTATGCGAAGGCGCATCCGGGCAAGCTCAACTACGCCACCGGCAACACCACGGCGCTCGTCTCCTCGCTGCAGTTCAATGCGATCTCGAACATCGACCTCGTCTCCGTGGCCTACAAGGGCGAACCGGCCGCGATCGTCGATCTGCTCGACAACCGCGTGCAGATGATGTTCGGCAATCCCACGCTGGGCCTGACGCACCTCGCCTCGGGCAAGCTGCGCGTGCTGGCCACCACGTCCGAGGCCCGCAGCCCGCTGTTGCCCGACGTGCCGACGATGAAGGAAGCCGGCGTCAAGGGATTC
The DNA here is from genome assembly GCF_038440175.1 of Cupriavidus sp. OTU4054. Lineage (NCBI taxonomy): Bacteria > Pseudomonadati > Pseudomonadota > Betaproteobacteria > Burkholderiales > Burkholderiaceae > Cupriavidus > Cupriavidus sp. OTU4054. Next base: position 192,781 of record NZ_JASATF010000003.1, on the reverse strand, counting down.
ACCATCACGTCGTGGGCAGGGTTGTTCGCCCCGGCCGGCACACCGGAGCCCGCGCTGACGAAAGTCCGTGAAGCATTCACCGCGGCGATGAAAGATCCGGAGGTGCTGGCCGTACTGGAGAAGCAGGGCTTCACGGCGACGCCGTCCACGCCGGCGAGCCTTGCAAAGCTCGTGGACGAACAGCTCGTGCGCTATCGCACCACCATCCGCGCGGCGGGCATCCAGGCGGAATGAGCGGGGGCATCGTCGCGGAAGGCGTGCGCTAGAATAGCCGCGTCCTTTGTGCTCCCTCCCCCTTTGTCCATGGTTCCGGATTCCGACAACCCGATCGGCCCCAACGCGATCGGCCCCAACAACTTTGTGGACTCGTTCGCGAGGGGGCTCTCCGTGATCGAGGCGTTCGGCGACGATCGCGCGGAACTCACGCTGTCGGAAGTGGCCGAGGCGGCCAACGTCAGCCGCGCGGCCGCGCGGCGCCTGCTGCTGACGCTGTGCCATCTCGGCTACGCTACGCAGCAGGGCCGCATCTTCCGGCTTACGCCGAAGGTCATGCGGCTCGGCTATTCGTATCTGTCGGGGCTGACCGTGGCGGAGATCGTGGAACCCTACGTCGTGGCGGTGGCCGAGAAGACCGGCGAGTCGTGCTCGGTCTGCGTCCTCGACGACCTCGACGTGGTGTACGTCGCGCGCGCGTCCACGCGGCGCGTGATGTCGCTGAATCTGTCGGTCGGCACGCGCCTGCCCGCATGGGCCACTGCCCACGGACGCCTGCTGCTCGCGGCGCTCGACGACGCGACGCTCGACGACCGTCTGCGCCGCAGCGATGTGCGGCCCTACACGCCGCAGAGCACGACGGACCGGGAGAAGCTTCGGGAAGCGATCGTGCGGACGCGCGATCAGGGTTACTGCTTCGTGAACCAGGAGCTCGAGTCGAGCCTCGTCGCGCTGGCCATGCCCCTGCGCAACCGCGCGGGCGACGTCATCGCGGCCATCAACCTCGCGGGGCACGCCCAACGGCTCTCGGAGGAACACATGATGCAGGCGTTCTTCCCGATCCTCGAGGCCACGGCCCGCGATATCAACGACGCGCTGCGCGCGCGGCAGTAACGCGCGGCCGTAACGCGTGGCCGCATTACCTCCGCATCAGGCGTGATCCTCGCCGTAGCGCTGGCCCAGCCGGCGCTCGATCTCTCGCACGGTTTCGAGCAGGCGTGGGCGAATTTCGTCGCGCAGGCGCGCCTCGGGAAAATACTGCGCCGCACCGGCCGCGCTCAGCGCCATCAGCGGCAGGCCGCGGCCCGGGTTCAGCGACGTCGCTACCGCATGCACCTCGCGCACCCAGTCTCCGACCGAATACGCGCACTGGCTCTGCTGGAAGTCCGCAATCGCGCCATCGATACCGCGCTGGATCTGCGGCCAGTTGCCTTCGTCGAGCGCGCGCAGCCGCTCCATCAGCCCGGTCCGCTCGCTCGGCGCCACGGCCGCCAGCAGCGCGCGGCCCGCGGCCGATGTGCCGAGCGGAATGCGCGAGCCGACGTCGAGGCTCAGCGTGACGATCGAGGTGCTGCGGCAGCATTCCAGATAGAGCATCGACAGCTGGTCGCGCGCGGACATCGCGATGACGGCGCCGGTCTCCGCCGCGAGCGCCTGCATCAGGGGCCGCGCCACCTGGCGCACGTCGAGGTTGGCGAGCATCGCGCTGCCGAGTGCGCCCGTGGCCGTTCCGAGCCGGTACTTGCCGGACTCCGGCACCACGTGCAGATAGCCGAGCTTCGTCAGCGTGTAGGTCAGGCGCGTGACCGTGGACTTCGGCAGGCGCGTGCGTTCGGCCAGTTCGTGATTGGCCAGAAAGCTGTCGCCGCTGCGAAACGCGCTCAACACCTCGAGCCCGCGCGCGAGGGCCGTGACGAAATGGCGATCCTGCGCAAGGTCGCCGGCAAGCGCGTCCTCGAGGTCGGCCCCCGCGTCCGCCTCGTCCTGCAAAGGCTGCGCGTCCGACCGGTCATTGCGTGGTTTCATGCTGGCGAAGTCCATGGCGGCGTGGCTCAAGAGGTCAGGAGGAAACGGGCGCTGGCCGAGCCGCGTCGGCCAGCGCCCTGAGTTCGTGCTTGCGTATTTTACCCGTGGGGGCGGCCGGCAATTGCGCGAGGAAGCGAATCTCCGACGGCACCTTGTACGGCGATAGCCGTTCGCGCAGGAAAGCGGCCAGCGTATCGGCATCGAGCACGGCGTTGGCGGCCAGCTCCACGAACGCGACCACCTCCTCGTTGTCCCGCACGTCGCGTCCCACGACGGCCGACTGGACGACCGCCGGATGGCAGTTGATCGCCTGTTCCACCTCCACCGGATAAACGTTGAAGCCGGACCGGATGATCAGCTCCTTGGTGCGGCCCACGACGAACAGCGCATCATCGTCGTCCTGCCGCGCCAGGTCGCCCGTATTGAACCATCCTTCGCCGTCGATGACCGCGCGCGTAAGTTCCGGCGCGCGATAGTAGCCAAGCATCAGCCCCGCGCCCCGCACCCATAGTTCGCCGACCTCGCCGCGCGGCACGGGCCGCCCCGCGGGATCGGCCGGGTCCACGATGCGCACCTCGACGCCGGGCACGGGCTGCCCCACCGCGCAGTCCGTACGCGGCGCGTCGAACAGCGTCTGCGCGACCGTCGGTGCCATCTCGGTCAGGCCATAGCCGTTGTGCAGCGGCTGATGCATCAACGCTTCCGCATTGGCCTTGAGCTCGGGCGTCAGCGGCGCGCCCGCGGTGCCCGCGAAACGCAGCGGCGTTCCCGCGAGCGACACCGCGTGGCGACGGCACCAGTCCACGAGCTTCGCGTAGATGGCCGGCACACCGAGCAGGATCGTCACGCCGTCCGCCTTCAGCGCATGGACGAGGCGATCGGGCTGAAAGCGCTCTTCGAACACGATCGACGCGCCGCTCGACAGCGCGCCGAGCAATTGCGACGACAGGCCCACGATATGGGCCATCGGCAATACGCCATAGAAGCGGTCGGATGGCCCGAGCCGGCGAAGGCGCCGCGACAACTCGGCCACATGCAGCAGGCTCTCATGACTGAGCATCACCCCCTTGGGGTCGCCCGATGTGCCGGACGTATAGATCAGCGCGGCCACCTGCCTGCGCGGATCGTCGTGCACGGGTTCCGCGATGGCGTCCGCGTTGAGCGGACCGACGCCGATCTGGCCGAGCAGGTGCCATGCCTGATCCTCGGCCCCGGCCCGGTCGGCATGCGCGCGCGCCTCGGCCGAGACCTCGGTCATATACAGCACCCGCCGCGCGCCCGAGTGCGCGACAAAGTTGTCGATCTCGCGCGGCGACAGCCGCGCATTGACGACGGCGACCCACGCATCGATCGTGCTGGCCGCCAGCACGAGCGCGCCGACCGCCACGCAGTTCTCCGCGACCAGCAGCACGCGATCGCCGCCCCGGACACCGAGCGCGCGCAACTGCGCCGCGCCACGCGACACGGCCAGCGCGAGCTCGCCATAACTCAGGCGGCTCCGCCTGTCCTCGAGCGCGGGCGCCGCAGGATCGCGCGCGACCCACGGCAGAATGGCTTCATGGATACGGCGGATACGCGCGGCGGGGGAACGGGTCATCGAATGTCTCCATGGATTTTATAAACCGCTGTGCAATCCAATATACCGCAATGCGGTCTAAAACAGCAATTTGTGGCGGCCAAAAGGTTGACGATGGGAAGTCCGAACGCCATACTGAACCGATATGCAGTCCATGATTCTGCAATTCAGACAATACGGAGACTTCGATGGCTGAAAAGAAAGCGGTGCTCGTGATCGGCGCGGGAGACGCCACCGGCGGTGCGATCGCGCGGCGCTTCGCGCGCGAGGGCTATATCGCCTGCGTGACGCGCCGCAATGCGGAAAAGCTCGCGCCGCTGGTCGCCCAGATCGAGGCCGAGGGCGGCGTGGCCCATGCGTTCGGCTCCGACGCGCGCAAGGAGGACGAGGTTGCCGAACTGTTCCGCAAGATCGAGACCGATATCGCGCCCATCGAGGTTGCCGTGTTCAATATCGGCGCGAACGTACGCTTCGATATCGTCGAGACGACCGCGCGTGTCTATTACAAGGTGTGGGAAATGGCCTGTTTCGCGGGCTTCCTGATGGGCCGCGAGGCCGCGCGCGTGATGCTGCCCCGCGAACGGGGCTCGATCTTCTTTACCGGCGCCACCGCGAGCCTGCGCGGCCGCGCGGGGTATGCGGCCTTTGCGGGGGCCAAGCACGGGCTACGCGCGCTGGCGCAATCGATGGCGCGCGAACTCGGGCCGAAGGGGCTTCACGTCGCCCAGCTGATCGTGGACGGGGCCATCGACACCGAGTTCATCCGCGAGACGTTCCCCGAGCGGTACAAGCTCAAGGAGCAGGAAGGCATCGTCAACCCCGAGCACATCGCGGACACCTACTGGATGCTGCACAACCAGCCGCGCGACGCGTGGACGCACGAACTCGATATCCGCCCGTGGATGGAGTCGTTCTGACCGCCCCCCACCCCCGCCTGGTCCCGCCTGGCCCCAATCAACGCGGAAAGACCAGCCGGAAGCGCGTCATGCCGCCCGGCTCGGACTCCACCTCCACGCTGCCGCGATGGAGGTCCATGATGGTCTTGACGATGGCCAGCCCGATGCCCGACGACTCGCCCGAGTTCGTGCGGGCCGGATCGCCGCGGAAAAATCGGTCGAAGATCTTCGGCAGATCCTCGGCCGGAATGCCGGGCCCCGGGTTACTGACCTCGATCCGCGTGGTGGTGGCGTCCTGCGTCGCGGTCAGGAAGATACGCTGCCCCTCCGGCGTGTGCCGGACCGCGTTCGAGATCAGGTTGCTCAGCGCGCGCCGAAGCAGCATCGCGTCCGCCCTGACCGTGCCCTTCGCATCCACGCCGAACGAGATCTGCTTGGCATCGGCCAGCAATTCGAAGTAGTCGGCCTGCCGGCTCAGTTCGGACGCCAGGTCGAGTTCCACCACGTTGATGGCCACCCGCGCGTTGTCGGCGCGCGCCAGGAACAGCATGTTCTCGATCATCCGCGACAGCCGCTCGTACTCTTCCACGTTGGAAGCCAGCAGCGCCTGATATTCCTCGGCCGTCCGCTCGCTCGACAGCGCCACCTGCGTCTGGCCGAGCAGATTGCCGATGGGCGTGCGGAAGTCGTGCGCGAGGTCCGAGGAGAAGCGCGACAGCCGGTCGTAGGCCTCCTGCAGCCGCACGATCATCTGCTGCAGCGCGAGCGCCAGTTCCTCGAGTTCGCGCGGCAGTTGCGACGGATCGATCGGCAGCGCGACGCTGGAGAACGTCACCGATTCGGTGCCGGCCGCCATGCGCCGCAGCGGCGCCATGCCCGCGCGCAGAGCCGCGAAGCCGAGCAGCCCGACCGTCAGCGCGCCGATACCGGCCGCCGCCAGCAGCTTCCAGCGATACGCGCGCAATAGCTGCACGCGCGACCGCGCCACCTGATAGATCGTCACGCGCACGGTCGGGCCGTTGTCGGCCACGGCCGCATCGAGCGCCAGCCCGCGCACCGGGTAATCGTGCATGCTGCGCCACAGATAGACCGCATCGCGCGTCACGGGCTGCGACACGGGCACCACCGCCATCTCGGGGAAAGCGCTCCCGTCGGGATTGGCCTCCACCATGAGCACGCCGCCGGCATCGCGGATATCGAGGCCGAACTCGTCGTTGCCCGACATCACGGCGCTGACCTCGCGCCAACGATCGGCCGCCGTCGCATGATGGACGGCCAGCTCGGCGCGCACGCGCACGGCCTTGCGCATCAGTTCGGCATCGTCGCGCTCGATGATCTGCGTGGCCAGCGCGCGATAGAGATAGGCGCCCACGCATGCGAACGCGATGCCGCCCACGAGCGAGAACGCCAGCGCCAGGCGCAGCGTCAGCGAATGACCGCGCCTCACGATCTGCGGTTCTCTAGCACGTAGCCGATGCCGCGCACGCTGTGGATCAGCTTGGGCGCGAACTGGTCGTCCATCTTCGCGCGCAGGCGGCGGATGGCGACGTCGACCACATTGGTATCGCTATCGAAGTTCATGTCCCAGACATGGGAGGCGATCTGCGTGCGGCTGAGGACCTCGCCGTGGCGGCGCGCCAGGAAATGGAGCAGCGCGAACTCGCGCGGCGTGAGGTCGATGCGCTGGCCGGCGCGCAGCACGCGGTGGCGGATCAGATCGATCTCCAGATCCTCGATCTCGATGCGCTCGGACTCGCGCACGGGACCGCGGCGCAGCAGCGTACGGACGCGGGCCAGCAGCTCGACGAACGCGAACGGCTTGGCCAGATAGTCGTCACCGCCGAGTTCGAGCCCCCGCACGCGGTCGTCCACGTCGTCCCGCGCGGTCAGGAACAGCACGGGGGTGTCTTTCTGCTCGCGCAGCTGCTTGAGGACTTCCCAGCCGTTCATGCCGGGCAGCATCACGTCCAGGATGACGAGGTCGTAGTCGGTCTCGAGCGCCTGGTGCAGCCCGTCCCGGCCGGTCACGGCCAGATCGACCACGAAGGCCGACTCGGTCAGTCCCTTGCGCAGGTATTCGGCCGTTTTCGGCTCGTCCTCCACCACCAGGATTCTCATTGCTGCTCCATCTTTCCGTACCGGGACACTGTTGTTCAGGTTGACTCGATGATAGGGTCCGCGCACCCCGAAGTGCATGACAGAACTGTAATGGTTTTGTCCCCAATCGGCGAGCCGACCACTCCTTAGACTCCGTTTCGGTAAAAACACACCCTCGGAGCCCCCGCATGTGGATCGTCCGGCTCGCCCTGTCGCGGCCCTATACCTTCGTCGTGCTCGCCATCTGCCTGCTGATTGCCGGACCGCTGGCGCTGCTGCGCACGCCGACCGATATCCTGCCGGCGATCGACATCCCCGTGGTCAGCATCGTCTGGAACTACAACGGGCTGTCCGCCGAGGACATGTCGCGGCGCATCGTGACGGTCTACGAGCGATCGCTGACCAGCGATGTCGACAATATCGAGCATATCGAGTCGCAGACCGTGGCCGGCGTGGCCGTGATCAAGGTGTTCTTCCACCCGGGCGCGGACGTGACGCGCGCCATCGCCCAGGCTTCCTCGGGCGCGCAGTCGATCCTGCGGCTGCTGCCGCCGGGCACCACGCCGCCGCTCGTGCTCAGCTACAGCGCCTCCACCGTCCCCATCCTGCGGCTGGCGCTCGGCAGCAAGACGCTGCCCGAGCAGACGCTGTACGACCTGGGCAACAACTTCATCCGCACGCAGCTTTCGACCGTGCAGGGCGCGGCCATCCCGCTGCCCTATGGCGGCAAGGTGCGGCAGGTCATGGTCGATATCGACAGCCATGCCCTGCAGGCGCGCGGGCTGTCCCCGCTCGACGTGGTCAACGCGATCAACGCGCAGAGCCTGATCCTGCCGGGCGGCACCGCGAAAATCGGCGCGCTCGAGTACCGCGTCGACCTCAACGGCAGCACGGCCACCGTCGATGCGCTGAACGACCTGCCCGTGCGGGCCGGCGCCGATGGCACGATGATCTACGTGCGCGATGTCGCCCATGTGCGGGATGGCTACGCGCCGCAGACCAATATCGTGCGCCGCGACGGCAAGCGCGCGGCGCTGCTCGAGGTCGAGAAGAGCGGCAATGCTTCCACGCTGACGATCATCGCCCAGATCAAGGCGCTGCTGCCGCGCATCACGGCGGGGCTGCCCAAGGCGCTCGAGGTCCAGCCGATTTCGGACCAGTCGGTGTTCGTCACGGCGGCCATCCATGGCGTGCTGCACGAAGCGCTGGTCGCGGCCTGCCTCACGGCAACGATGATCCTGCTGTTCCTCGGCAGCTGGCGCTCGACGCTGATCATCGGCATCACGATTCCGCTGTCCGTGCTCGCGGCGCTGATCGCGCTGTCCGCGCTCGGCCAGACACTGAACATCATGACGCTGGGCGGCCTCGCGCTGGCGGTGGGCGTGCTCGTGGACGACGCGACCGTGGCGATCGAGAACATCACGCACCATCGCGAGGCGGGCAAGCCGCTCGAGCAGGCCATCCTCGACGGCTCCGCGCAGATCGCGCTGCCGACGCTGGTCTCCACGCTGTGCATCTGCATCGTGTTCCTGCCGATGTTCCTGCTCTCCGGCGTGGCGCGCTATCTGTTCGTGCCGCTGGCGGAGTCCGTGGTCTTCGCGATGATGGCGTCCTACTTCCTGTCGCGCACGCTGCTGCCGACGCTCGCGCATTACATCCTCCGCGGGGAGTCGCACGGCACACCGTCCGCCTGGCACCAGCGCTTCGAGCGCGGGTTCGAGGCAGTGCGCGCGCGGTACTCGGCCGTGCTGACGGCCGTGCTGGCTGCACCGAAGCGCGCGGTCATCGGCTTCGCGCTCGCCTGCGCCGCGTCGCTGACGCTCGTGCCGTGGCTCGGCCAGGACTTCTTCCCGGCCGTGGACAGCGGCGAGATTCGGATTCACATGCGCGCGCGCACCGGGACTCGCATCGAGGAAACCGCGCGCATCGCGGACCTCGTGGAAGCGAAGATCCGGAGCGTCGTGGGCGCGGATCGCGTGGCCGATATCGTCGACAACATCGGCCTGCCGGTCAGCGGTATAAACCTGACCTACGACTCGACGCTGCCCATCGGCACCGGCGATGCCGAAATCCTCGTCACGCTCAAGCCCAACGGCGGGGCCACCGCGCCCGATGTCGAACGGCTGGCCGCGGCCCTGCCCAAGGCGTTTCCGGGCGTGAGCTTCTCGTTCCTGCCCGCCGATATCGTCAGCCAGATCCTGAACTTCGGCCTGCCGTCACCGATCGACGTACAGATCGTGGGCAACAATCTTGCCGGCAACCGCGTGGTCGCCCAGAAGCTCGCGACGATGATGACGCAGGTGCCGGGCCTGGCCGACGTGCATATCCAGCAGCCGGCCGACCAGCCCGCGCTGACCGTCGATGTCGATCGCACGCGTGCGTTGCAGGCCGGCCTGACGCAGCGCGAGGTCGCGCAGAACCTGCTGATCGCGCTCTCGGGCAGCAGCCAGACCACGCCGAACTTCTGGCTCAATCCGGCGAATGGCGTCAGCTATCCGCTCGTGGTGTCGGTGCCGCAGTACGCGATGGGCTCGCTGCAGACGCTTGCCAATATTCCGGTCAATCTCGGACTCAATACGGGCCGCAACGGCGGCGCGGCGGAGATCGGCCTGTTCGGCCATATCTCTCGTATCAACGAGGAAGGTGTGGTCTCGCACTACAACGTGCAGCCCGTGCTCGATATCTTCGGTGCCGTGCGCGGCCGCGACCTCGGTGCCGTGGCGCGCGAGATCGACCGCATGGTCGCGCAGATCCGCAAGGAGCTGCCGCCCGGCTCGACCATCGTCGTGCGCGGGCAGGTCAGCACGATGCAGCAGTCGTTCTTCGGGCTGATCACCGGGCTCGCCGGCGCCATCGTGCTCGTGTACCTGCTGATGGTCGTCAACTTCCAGTCCTGGCGCGATCCGGTCGCGATCATCGGCGGTCTGCCGGTGGCGATGTCGGGCATGGCGTGGATGCTGTTCGTGACCGGCACGACGATCAGCGTGCCGGCGCTCACGGGCGCGATCATGTGTATCGGCATCGCCACCGCGAACAGCATTCTCGTGGTGAGCCGCGCGCGCGAACTGCTGGCGGAGGGCGCCGCGCCGCTGCAGGCCGCGCTGGAGGCCGGTATCGCGCGCTTCCGCCCGGTGGTCATGACCGCGCTGGCCATGCTGTTCGGCATGATCCCGATGGCGCTCGGCTCCGGCGGCGCCGGCGCGCAGAACGCGCCGCTCGGCCGCGCGGTCATCGGTGGACTCGCCTGCGGCACCGTCGCCACACTCGTACTCGTTCCCGTGCTGTTCGCGCTGCTGCATGGCGTGCGCGGCAAGGGCACGTCTTCCCTACTCCCCGCTGCTCCCCAGAAAGGCCTCGCATGAACGCGCCCGTTCCCGACACGTCCGTACAGACGCCATCCAGCCCCGCGGCAAACTCGGCCGGCCCGCGGCCCACGCGCGGTCATCGCAAGGCCCTCGCGATCGGTATCGTCGCCGCCGCGGCGATCGTGACCGCCGCGCTGGTCACCGGCATCCTGCCGCGCCTGCACGCCACCGCCGTGCTCGACGCACGTACCGCCGACAATGCCGCGCCCGTGGTCGCAGTCACGCAGCCCCGCAAAGCGCCCGCGACCACGGACCTGACCCTGCCCGCCGACGTGCAGGCCTATGAAGATGCGGCCGTGCGCGCGCGCATCAGCGGCTATCTGCGCCACTGGTACGTCGATATCGGCACGCCCGTGAAAGCCGGCCAGCTGCTCGCCGATATCGATGCCCCCGAAATCTCGGACCAGCTGAGGCAGGCTCGCGCCGACGTGGCCACCGCCACGGCCAACTTCGCGATCGCCCAGCAAACCGCCGCCCGCTGGCGCGACATGCTCGCCGCGCATTCGGTCGCGCAACAGGACGCGGACCAGAAGACCGCCGAGATGGAAGCCACGCGCGCCCTGCTCGCGGCCGCCAACGCCAACGTCTCGCGGCTCGCGCAGTTGCTCGACTACACGCATGTGCGCGCCCCGTTCGATGGCGTCATCACCGCGCGCAACGTCGATACCGGCGCGCTCATCGATGCCGGCAGCAGCAACACGACCTCGGGCACGAGCCAGAACCTGACGCAGGGCCAGGGCCGCGGTGCCGAGTTGTTCCATCTGTCGCAGGGCAACCGCCTGCGTGTCTATGTGCAGCTGCCGCAAAGCGACAGCGCCCTGCTCGACGGCAAGACCGAGGCATGGCTCGCGCTGCCCCAATGGCCGGGCCGCAAGTTTCCCGCAACGGTCGCCCGCAACGCGGAGGCCATCGATCCCGTCACGCGCACGCTGCGCGTGGAGCTCGATGCCGACGGCCAGAACGGCAGCATCCTGCCTGGCGCCTACGCCGAAGCCCATCTGTCCCTGCACGCGGCGCAGCCCGGCTTCGACCTCCCGGCCAGCACGCTCGTCTTCCTCCCGCGCGGCACGTTCGTCGCGGTGGTCGATTCCGCGTCGAAGCTGCGGCTCGTACCGGTATCGCTGGGGCGCGACTTCGGCTCGCATGTCGAGATCCGCAGCGGCCTGCAAGGTGGCGAGCGCGTGGTGCTCAACCCCGGCGATGCGGTGGTCGATGGCACGACGGTGCGCGTGGCCACCGACGGCACGCAGGGAGCCTGAGATGCCTATCCGCATTGGCCCTATCCCCGTCCCGATGCCCGTCCCGATGCCCGCGCTATCTGCCGCGTCGGTTGCCGCGTTCGTTGCCGCGTTCGTTGCCGCACTCACTGCGGGGTGCTCCACCGCCCCCGTCTATCAACGGCCCACGATGACGCTGCCCACCGCATACCGGGAGACCTATGCCGGCGCGCGCAGCGACTACGCGCAAGCCAGCGCCACCCCCGCCCATCCGGGCGGCCCCTCGCATATCGCACCCGAATGGTGGCGCGCCTATGGCGACAAGGACCTCGACGCGCTCGAAGCGCGCGTCGACATCACGAGCCAGACCGTGATCAAGGCCGTGGCCCTGCTGCAGGACGCGCGCACGCAGGTCAGCGCCGCGCGCTCGCAGTTCTATCCGACCGTCGGCGCGGGCGCGAGCGTCACGAGCAACCACCTGTCGGCGAACGTGCGCGGCCACTCGCTCGCGGGACATACGACGCCCGACCACGCGCTCGGCATCACGGCCTCGTGGGAGCCCGACCTGTTTGGCCGCATCCGCAACGAAGTCGATGCCGCGCAGGCACGCGTGGACGCCAGCGCCGACGACGTGGCGGCGGTAAGGCTCGGCGTGCAGGCCGATATCGCCATCGACTACCTGGCCATTCGCTCGCTCGACCGAGAGGCTGGGCTGCTCACGCGCACGATCGATACCTACCAGGCCGTGCTGGACCTCGTCACCAACCGCTACCGCAACGGCATCGCGATCGAAGGCGACGTCGCGCAATCCCGCGCGCAACTCGCGTCCACGCGCGCGCAGCTCGCCGACGTGCAGCTGTCGCGCACGCAGATCGAACATGCGCTGGCCACGTTGCTCGGCGAGTCCGCCAGCACGTTCTCGCTGCCCGCGCGCGCCGATGCAAAAATTGCGCATGACATGCCGACGTTCGGCACAACGCTCGATTGCACTGGTAATAATTGCAACAACGATGACCTCTATGCCGATATCGCCCAGATGCCGGCCGCCCCGCGCGCAGTCCCCTCGCAACTGCTCGAACGCCGCCCCGATATCGCCGCCGCGGAACGTCGCGTCGCCGCGGCCAACGCGGATATCGGCGTCGCGCGCGCGGCATTCTTCCCGGACCTGATGCTGAACCTCGGGCTCGGCTTCGAGAGCTCGGGGCTCGCCGGGTGGCTCACCGCGCCGAGCCGTTTCTGGGCCGTGGGGCCTGCCATCGCGGGCACGCTGTTCGATGGAGGACGACGGCAGGCCGGCGAAGACAGCGCGTACGCGCGCTTCGACGCCAGCGCGGCCGACTACCGCCAGACCGTGCTGCGCGCGATGCAGGAGGTGGAAGATGGGTACGCCTCCGTGCAAGCCTTGCGCGATGCAACGGACAACGATCGCATCGCGGCCGATGCCTCCGCGGTGGCGTTGCGCGCGGGACTCGACCGCTATCGGCTGGGTGCGGTGTCGTATCTGGACGTCAGCGTATTGCAGGCCAACGCGCTCGCGGACGCGCGTGCGCTGGAGTCCGTGCGACGGCGCGCATGGACCGCGAATGTCCTGCTCGTGAAGTCCCTCGGCGGCGGCTGGCGCGCATCAAATGGGGAAGAGCCATCGCCACACGCGTCGAATTCATCGCCGTCTGCGATGGCACATGCTCAGTAACCGCACGCATTTTGTTGAAAGGACCTGCCGGCGCAAGCGTTTTGCATTACATTCGAACGCTGTTCACGCGAACTTGCAGGAGCTCCATCGATGTCGCCCGCCTCCACTTCGTCAACGGCTTCGTCCAACAACACGTCTTCCGATGCGCCCCGGCTACTCGCCGACCATCCCGCACTGGACCTGCTGAATACGCTCGAGCGCGCGCTCGATGCACCGGTCGACCGCTGGCAGACCGACGAGGATGTATGGCAATGGCTCGAGCGCGTGTCGCTGCTGCCCAACGGCGAAATGCCCGAGCATCGTCCGCAGGGCCTGCTCGCCGCGGCCACCGCGCTGCGCGAGTCGCTGCGCAAGGCCGTGAGCCAGCGCAAGGCCAATGGCGACGTCGACGTGACGCTGCTCAATGATTATCTTGCAGCCGATGCCTGCCGCGCGTTACTCACGCCCGCCGAGAGCGGCAGGATTCGCCTCGCGCGTGTCTATCCGACCGACACGCCGATGCAGTGCCTGGTCCCGCTGGCACTGTCCGCCGCGGATCTGCTCGCGAACGGCGACTTCTCGCTGATCCGCAAATGCGAAAGCGAAACGTGCTCGATGTGGTTCTACGACCGCACGCGCGCGCATCGCCGCCGCTGGTGCAGCATGGCGCTCTGCGGCAACCGCCACAAGGTGGCCGCGTATCGCAAGCGTGAAGCCACTGCTACCGCTGCCGCCAATGCGGCGGGTGCGGCCAACGCGAACAACAAGAGCGACGCCGCCTGACCTCACGTCCGGGCCCGTTTCAACGCGCGCCGAGCGCGTGCCGCTTGCGATAGTCGGCCGGCGTCACGCCGACCACGCGCAGAAACGCGCGACGCAACGTATCCACGCTGGAGAAACCACACTCGGCCGCGACCTGCTTCGGTGCAAGGTGGCCCTGCTCCAGCAGCTCTCGCGCGGCCGATACCCGCGCGGCCTCCACCCAGCTAGCCGGCGTAATGCCGATCTCCTCGCGAAAGAGCCGCGTCAGATGACGCGCGCTGACGCCGATGCGCGCGGCCAGCGCGGGCACATCGTGCCGCGCCGCCGGATGCGCGGCGACCCAGCGTTGTAATTCCTGCAATGCCGAGCGATTCTCCGCGGCAGGTGCCGCGCGACGACTGAACTGCGCCTGCCCACCCGGCCGCTTGAAGTACATCACGAGCTGGCTCGCCACGCGCATCGCCACCTCGCGGCCGAGGTCCTCTTCCACGAGCGCCAGCGCGAGATCCAGCCCCGCTGTCACGCCGGCCGCGGTGCGCAGCTTGCCGTCGCGCACGTGGATCGCATCGACATCGATCGTGAGGTCGGGATGGCGCCGGGCGAGCTCGTCGGCCACCGCCCAGTGGGTGGTGAGCCGCTTGCCGGACAGCAGTCCCGCTTCCGCAAGGATAAACGCGCCGCTGCACACTGAACCGTAGCGCCTGACGTACGGCACCACATTGCGGAGCCAGTGCGCGAGCATGGCATCGGGCGCCGCGTCCGCGATATGCGGCGCACCGGCCACGAGCATCGTGTGCACGCGCGGCAGGCCGCGCCCGTGCGGATCGTTCTCGATGACCAGGTCCGGAAGCAGCCGCACGCGCGACGACGACTCGATGGGGCCGCGCCGGACACCGATCACCTGCAACCGGTAGGCCTCCGTGCCCGACTGCGCGTTGGCCTCCGCGAACACGTCGAGCGGCCCCGAGACGTCGAGCAGCTGCACGCCCTGCGTGGCGACGATGGCAATGGTGCGCGATGGCATGGGGCATCCTCCGGTCCGCGTCTGTCGCGTATGTCTTAAATCGTCGTTACACGACGATTGCAGCCATCATACCCGCGCTCCTACACTCGATTCAACCCCAGCACATCACGCTGCAACCAAGGAGTCAGCCATGCAATTCTCGATCGGCGGCATCGCCATTCCCGACAGCAAGCTCGCGCGCGAAATCACCGAAGTCGTCCGCGACACCGAATCCGCGCTGCTGTTCAACCATTCCAGCCGCGTCTATTACTGGGCCGCGCTCACGGGCCAGCGCATGGGCCTGCGCCAGGGCGTGGACTACGACGCCGAGCTCCTCTATGCGGGTGCGATGTTCCACGACATGGGCCTGACGCCGCAGCACGGCAGTGCCGACAAACGCTTCGAGGTAGATGGCGCCAATGCGGCCGCGGCCTTCCTGCGCAGCCGCGGCATCGACCAGCGCGATATCGATACGGTGTGGACCGCCATCGCGCTGCACACGACGCCCGGCATTCCGGAGTTCATGCATCCGGTCGTCGCGCTCGTGACGACGGGGGTGGAGATGGATGTGCTCGGCATTCGCTACGACCAGTTCAGCGACGACCATCGCGAGGCCGTTGTGCACCAGCACCCGCGCACCGAGCATTTCAAGGAAGACATCCTGCAGGCGTTCTACGACGGCATCCGGCACAAGCCCGATACCACGTTCGGCAACGTCAAGGCCGATGTCATCGCGGACAAGGAGCCGCACTTCCATCGCGGCAACTTCTGCAGCGTGATCCGCAACTCCGCGTGGAAGGGCTGAGGCGGCTACGCGCGTTGGCCGACGAGGTGCCGCTTCAGCAGCGCCTCGAGCGCGCCGAGCTCCAGCGGTTTGAGCAGCAGCTCGTCGATACCGGACTGCGCGCAATGCATGCGCTGGGTCGGCGTGAACGAGGCCGTGAGCGCGGCAATCACGGTCCGGTGGCTCGTGCGCACCTCGGCCGCGCGAATGGCCCGCGCAAGCGTCATGCCGTCCATGCGAGGCATATTGAGATCGGTGATCAGCAGCGCGGCGGGCGCGCGCAGCCATGCGCGCCACGCGCTGACGCCGCAGTCGCATACGGCGATATCGAAGGCGCCGAGCTCGGCGAGGTCGTTCTTGAGCACCAACGCGCAGACCGGATGGTCCTCGGCGACGAGGATGCGAGGGGAGGACGGGAGATTTCGCTGCGATGACACGGCATGACCAGAGGCGAGTTATCGAGCCCTCATCATGCACGCTCATCCAGGCTTGCGGAATACGATGGCTTCCGCAAATGCTGTAAGCCTTTTCTGCATGTGTGAGGCGAAATTTCGTCTCACACTCCAGCTCAGCCCACCACGTTGCGCATCGGCTCGCCGCGGCCGAAGCTGCGCAGGTTGTCCAGGAAGATCTCGACCACGCGCGCCGCGTTGCCATCCGAGAAACCCGCGCTATGGGGCGTGGCGATGACGTTCGGCAGCGTCCACAGCGGCGACGCCTCGGGCAGCGGCTCGTGCGCGAACACGTCGAGGTAGGCGCCGGCCAGCTTGCCGGAACCGAGCGCGTCGATCAGCGCCGGCTCATCGACGACTTCGCCGCGCGAGACGTTGACGAGCCGCGCCCCGTCGGCGAGGCCGGCCAGCGCCGCCGCATCGACGAGGCCACGCGTGTCACCCGTGAGTGGGCACGCGAGTATCAGCCAGTCGGTACGCGGCAGCACCGCACGAAAACCGGCGAACGTCACGGTCTCGCAATCGGGGCCGGCCGGCGTGGCGCGCTGGCGCACGACGATCAGCTTCATGCCGAACAGCCGGAGCACCGCGCCGATCTGCTGACCGATGGGCCCCCAGCCGACGATCGTCGCGGTCTGTCCCTGCAGGTCGCGCGGCATGCCGGAGCGCATGAGCGGCGCCCAGCGGCGTTCGCGCTGCGCGTCGTAGAGCAGCGGCAGATGCCGCGCCAGCGCCAGCAGTCCCGCCAGCGCGGTCTGCGCGACCACACCCGCATTGGCGCCGGACGAGGTAGTCACCGTCACGCCGCGCTCGCGCAGCTGCACGAACACCGCGCGATCGGCGCCCGCGGAATGCACGTGCGCCCAGCGCAGCGACGGTGCTTCCAGCATCGCGGTATAGAACCGGCCCGTGACGGGCTGGATCTCGTGCTTGGTGGAGAGCCCCGTGACGTCGCGCGAGACAAACGCGATATCGGCATCGACGATGGTGCGATCCTCGACCGACGGCACCTGCACGGGCACCCAGGGGCGGCCGGCCAATGCCGTATCGATCGAAGCCGCGTACTGCTCGCGCGCGGCATCGGACATCAGAATCCGCAGCGGCGCGGCACCAGCGTCAGACATGCTCCCTCCCTTTCAATCGACGGACGCGCCCGAGGCGCGCACCACTTCCTTCCACTTCAGGTATTCCTTCTGCGTGAACTTGCCGAACTGCTCGGGCGTGCCGCCCACGGGGTCCGCACCTTCGCGGATCATCTGCGCCTGCAGCGACGGCAGCGCCTCGTTGACGGCCTGGTTGACCTTGGCGATCACCGCGGGCGGCGTGCCCCTGGGGGCAAAGATACCAAACCACGAGCCCGCTTCGAAGCCCGGGAAGCCCTTTTCCGCCACCGTCGGCAGATCGGGCAGCGAACGCGACCGCTTGGCGCTGCTGACCGCGATCGCGCGCAGCTTGCCCGCCTGGATATGCGAGATCACCGACGGAATCGTCGCGAACATGAATTGCACGCGGCCCGTCAGCAAGTCGTTGAGCGCGTCCGCGCCCTTGTACGGGATATGCGTGGCCGGCGCGCCGATGCGCTCGGTCAGCATGAAGCCCGACAGGTGCGACGACGTGCCGACGCCCGTGGAACTGTAGTTGAGCTTGCCCGGATTGGCCTTCGCGTACGCCACGAACTCGTCGAAGTTCTTCACCGGCAGCGAGGGATGCACGACCAGCACGTTTGGCACGTCGGCAATCTGCACCACGGGCACGAGGTCCTTGAGCGGATCGTAGTTCAGCCGCTTGTACAGCGTCTGGTTGATCGCGATCGGGCCCACCGAGTCGACGAGCAGCGTGTAGCCGTCGGCGGGTGAGCGCACGACGAACTCCGTGCCGATATTGCCGCCGGCGCCGGGACGATTGTCGATCACGAACGACTGCTTGAGCTTCTGCGACAGATGCTGGCTCACGCTGCGCGCCAGCATGTCCGTGGTGCCACCGGCGGTGAACGCCACCACCACGCGCACGGGCTTCGTGGGATATTCATCCGCGGCGTGCGCGACGGCCGATGTGGCCGCGACGGCGAGGGCGAGCGCCTGCAGCAGGCGCCGCGGCGGCGGGAACATGAAGCGGGGCATGGCGTGTCTCCTGTATTGATATGTGGCGCGACGATCAGAAGTCGTACAGCCGCGCCGGGTTCGTCACGAGCACGCGCTCGCGCATCGCCGCATCGGGCATCCAGCGCGCCAGCAGGTTGAACAGCACGCCATCGTCCGGCATGTTCGCGGGATCGAAATAATTGATATGCGGCCAGTCCGAGCCCCACACCACCTGATCCGGATTGGCCGCGAGCAAGGCCTTCGCAAACGGATCCACGGATTCGTAGGGTGTGGCCGCGACACCGCCGCCGGGGTTGTTGCGATCGGCACCCGAGATCTTGGTCCAGGCCACCCCTTCGGCGAGCAGCGCGCACAGCGCCTGGAAGCCCGGGTCGTTCACGCCGCGCGTGGTGGCCATGCGGCCCATATGGTCCACGACCAGCGGAATGCCGAGTTTCCCGAGGCGCGGGCCCATCTCGACGAGGTCCGGCGCATGGATCCAGATCTGCGCATGCCAGCCGCGCTCGCGCAGACGCGGCGCGATGGCTTCCAGCACCTCGATGCCGGAGCCGTTGCGATACACCGCGTGGCCATCGACCTGGTACAGGTTGAAGCGCGCGCCCCGTACGCCGGCCGCGTGCCAGTCGTCCAGATCCGCGTCGCTGGTGTCCGGTGCGGGCACGGCAATGCCGCGCAGGCGCGTCGGATACTTGCGCAGCGCGTCCAGCACGACCGCATTGCCGACGCCGGTGCCGCTGGCGCTCGCCGTCACCAGCACGCCGCGTTCGAGGCCGAGCTGGTCCAGATGCGCGATGAATGTATCGGCCGGATACGCCGTCGGCGTGTAGCTGCGATCTTCGGCAAGCGGAAAACGGTCGTAGGGACCGAACACGTGCGCATGGCTGTCGCAGGCGCCGGCGGGCGCCTGGAATGCAAGCGCGGCGATCTGGTCCGGCGCGGGCAGGCAGGGGCGTGTCATGGCGTTGTCTCCGCGTTCGTTGCTGTTATTCCGCCGCCTTCAGGCGGCCCGATGCGGCCAGCGTCTGCGCGCGCGCATCTTCCTGCGCGAGCCGGTCGGCCACTTCCTTCGAGGTGGAGGACCTGGCCAGGCTGCCCACCGTCAGCAGGCGCGTCTTCACCTGCTCCTCGGCCAGCGCCTTGCGCAGCGCGGTATTGATGGTCTCCACCACGGCCGCGGGCGTGCCGGCCGGTGCGAGCAGCGTGGTCGCCGTGGTCGCGTCGAAGTTGGCCAGGCCCGCTTCGCGCAGCGTCGGCACGTTCGGCAGCGCGGGGTCGCGATCGCGCGACATCACGGCAATCGCGCGCAGCGCGCCCGACTGGATATGCGGGGCCGAACTCGTCAGCTGGTCCACCACCATGTCGATCTGCCCGCCCAGCAGGTCCACGAGCGCGGGCGCCGAACCCTTGTACGGCACCTGGTTCAGCTTGATGCCGGCCGCGTCCTCGAGCTGCAGCGTCGCCATATGGTTGGTCGTACCCGGACCCGCGTGGCCCGATGCGACCTTGCCTGGATTCTTCTTTGCGAAGTCGAGCAGCGCGCGCACGTCCTTGAAGCGCGTGTCGTTGCCCTTGACCACCACCACGAGCGCGGTCGTCGATACCAGGCCCACCGGGGCGAAGCTCGCGAGCTTGTAGTTGGTCTTCGTCATGCGCGGCAGCACGACGATCGCGTTGGGTGTGGTCACCAGCAGCATCGAGCCGTCGGCCTCGGCGCGCGCCACGGCGCTCGCGCCGATCACGCCGCCCGCGCCGGGGCGGTTATCGACGATCACGTTGCGGCCCAGCTGCTGCTCGAGCGCGGGCGCGACGGCGCGCGCCACCACATCGAGGTTGCCGCCCGGCGCGAACGGCACGATCAGCGTGACGGGCTTGTTCGGCAGTGCCTGCGCACGCGCCGTGGTCATCATCATGGGGGCCGCGCCGATAGCCAGCATCTGCGCCAGCATGCGTCTTCTGTTCATGCTCGTCTCTCGTCTCTAGTAATAGTTTTACCCGTTCCTGCGGTCCCGCCAGCCGGGATCAGTCCCGATAGCTCGGGTCCAGCCGATCCAGCTTGCGCAGCAGCGCGGGCCATTCCATGACGCCGTAAGGACGGCGCGTGCCCGGCTGGTAGTTGTTCCACGTGGCTTCCAGCACGTCCTGCGGCACGTGCTGCATCGGCGTATTGCATGCCATCGCGCCGATCTGCGCGCGGCAGGCGAGCTCCAGACGGTGCATCCAGTTGAACGCCTCGCCCACGGTATTGCCGACGGTCAGCGCGCCGTGGTTGCGCAGGATCAGCGCCTCGCCGGTACCGAGGTCGGCGATCAGCGATTCCTGTTCGGCCGTATCCAGCACCACGCCCTGATAGTCGTGGTAGCCGATCTTGAGAAAGCGCATCGCCGTCTGCGTCAGCGGCTGCAGGCCGCAAGCGAGCGAGGAGATCGCCATCGACGCCCAGCTATGCGTGTGGATCACGCAGGCCACCTCCGGACGCGCATGGTGCACGGCGCTGTGGATCACGTACCCGGCCTTGTTGATGCCGTAGTTCAGGTCGCCGAAATCGGGCTTCGACAGGATGTTGCCCGCGTGGTCCACCTTGATCAGGCTCGATGCCGTGATCTCCTCGTACATCATGCCGTACGCGTTGATCAGGAATGCGCCCTCTTCGTCGGGCACGCGCACCGAGATATGGTTGGCCATCATGTCGGCCATGCCGTATAGCTCAACGAGCCGGTAGCACGCGGCCAGATCCACGCGCGCCTTCCATTCCGCCTCGCTGCAGCGGTCGCGCATCGACGGGATGTTCAGTACGCCGGGTTTCGTCATGGTGCATCTCCTTTGGTGTCTATCTCGTTCAATCGGCGCCGAGGGCCAGATCGCTGGGCCGGCGCTTCTCGATATTCCACTTCAACAGCGCCGCGCTGCGGAAGATTCCGTGCGCGAACTTGCCATAAGGCAACGTCAGGAACAGCGCCATCACGATGCCAAGGTGGATCGCGAGCAGCGCGGCCATCGCCGACGTATCGCGGAAAGCGAGCAATGCCAGGCCGCTCGCGCTGGTCAGCAGCAGCAGCGCGATAAAGCCACGGTCCATCGGACGCTGCGCCAGATCCATCGTACGCGGGTCGCGGCGCAGGTTCAGCCACAGCAGGCCGGCCGGCCCGATCAGCAGGCCGATGCCGCCGGCAGTGCCCAGCAGCACGGGCAGGCTCAGGAACGGGTACGGCGCGTGCAGATCCAGCAGGTAGTGGTACAGCGTGGCGACGGCCGTCGCCGCGAAGCACAGCATGAAGCCATAGAACGTGAAGTGGTGGAACCTGCGGCGTGCTAGCGTGAACGCGTCGTCGTCGTTGTTGCAGCCTTCGCCGTGTCCGCCGTCGAGGTACTTCAGGCGCAGCGCGTCGTGGGCCGCGCCGCCGATCGCGGCGCCGCGCGAATCGTTCGGCCGCGTGCCGGGCGATACCTGCCGCCAGAATCGCGTCACGCCAATCCCGAGCGCGATCACCGCGAACCCGAACACCACGCCGAACATCGCGGCCAGCAGGTTATGCGGGAAGATCGCGTAGAAGTTGCCGGCCAGCGGCTCATGCAGCAGCGTGCCGCGCATGCCGAGCACCATCAGCAGGAACAGCGCGAGGCCCGCGGCCAGCGCGAGCGCCGTGGTCAGGCCGGCACGGCGATACAGGCCCCCGAGCGCGGCCGGAAACGCATAGTCGCCGTACGTCTGCACGCGCACCTTGGCCATCGCCTGCGGGATGTTCACGGCGAACTCGTGCGGCGGCGCGTACTGGCAGGCATGGAAGCATGCGCCGCAGTTGTGGCACAGGTTCGCCAGATAGTGGATATCGGCCTTGCCGAACTCCAGGCGGCGCGTCATCGACGGGAATACCGCGCAAAAGCCCTCGCAATAGCGGCAGGCATTGCAGATCTGCAGCGTGCGGGCGACTTCGCCCTCGTCTGCCGTGAGAGTACCGGCGAGCGGCAGCGCGCCCTCGCCCAGCGAGGCTGCCTCGCGGGTCAGCGCTTCAAGAACTTGCATGCTCGATTTCCCGTGATTCCTTTTTGGCGCCGGCGGCGGCACGCGCCGCCTCGGTGCCGGCGATGCGGCCGAACGCCGTACCGATCGACATGCCGACGCCGGCCGTATAACCCTTGCCGAGCACGTTGCCCGCCATCATCTCGCCCGCGACGAACAGGTTCTCGCTCGGCTTGCCGTCGAAGTGCACGGCGGCCTTGTCGTTGACCTTGAGGCCGAGGTACGTGAACGTGATGCCGGGACGCAGCGCGTAACCGTAGAACGGTGCCGTGTCGAGCGGACGCGCCCAGTGGGTCTTCGCCGGGGTCACGCCCTCGGTATGGCAGTCGTCGAGCACCGTGTGGTCGAACTTGCCGACGCGGCACGCGGCGTTGTAGTCGTCGATCGTGCGCATGAACGTGGCCTCGTCGAGGCCGAGCTTGCGCGCGAGTTCGGGCAGCGTATTGGCGGTCACGCCCGGGAACACCGGCGGCATGAAGCGGCCCACGGCCTTGGCATCGATGATCGAGTAGCCGATCTGGTTCGGCTGCTGTGCCACCAGACGGCCCCAGATCGCGTAGCGCTTGGGCCAGAAGTCCTCGCCCTCGTCGTAGAAGCGCTCGGCGTTGGCATTGAGCACCACGCCCAGCGACACGCAGTCGATACGCGTGCAGATGCCGCCGTCGTACAGCGGCGCGCGCGCGTCGATGGCCACGCAGTGCGATTGCGACGGATCGCCGATCGCATCGGCGCCGGCCTCGATCATGTACTTGAGCAGCACGCCCATATTGAAGCGCGTGCCGCGGATCAGGAAGTTGTCGGCCGGCCATTCGCCGCGCTCGTTCTGGCCCCACGCTTCGCGCAGCCATTCGCGGTTCGACTCGAAGCCGCCGGCGGCCAGCACGCAGGCACGTGCCTCGATGCGCTCCTTGCCGATACGCGCGGCCACGAAACGGTCCCCGTCGAGCTCGATCGCATCGACAGGCGCGTTGTAGCGGATCTGCACGCCGAGGTTTTCGGCGCTGCGGTAGTACGCATTGACCAGGGCCTTGCCGCCGCCCATGAAGAACGCATTGGTGCGCGCGACATGCAGCGCGCCGGACAGCGGCGGCTGGAAGTGCACGCCATGGCTGCGCATCCAGTCGCGGCAATTCGACGACGCCCGGATCACGAGGCGCGCGAGGTGTTCGTTGGTGATGCCACCGGTGACCTTGAGCAGGTCCTGCCAGAACTCCTCTTCGGGATAGGCGTCGACGAGCACGTCCTGCGGGGCGTCGTGCATGCAACGCAGGTTGCGGGTGTGCTGCGAGTTGCCGCCGCGCCATTCGCGCGGTGCGGATTCCAGCAGCATCACGCTGGCGCCGGCCTCGCGCGCCATCAGGGCCGCGCACAACGCGGCGTTGCCGCCGCCAATGACGAGAACGTCGATCATGGCCGGACGTCCTTTCTGGCTCGAGTGGGGAGGGAAGACACGATTGAAATCTTGTGGAAGCGTGCCGGAACTGTATCGGTCACACCTCCCCCTGCGAATCCCCTGCACGGCATGGGGGCATCACAAATCGTGATACCCCTGCCGGTGGCGGCTATGCCTCCATCAGGCGCGCGCCATGCCAGCCGCCCGAGCGCACGAGGCTGCGGGCGGTATCGGCCAGCACCACGCGCAGCGCGAGGGCGGCGGGCGACAGCTCGTCGTCGGACAGACTGCAAAGCAGGTTCTGGCGGCCGACCTTGGGGTCGTCGATCTGCGCGAGATGGAAGCGTTTTTCCGCGTCGGGATAGCGGCCGACGGCGGCCCAGGGCTGCAGCGTGGCGCCGAAGCCCATATCCACCGCGTCCATCAGCATCGCCAGCGAGTCCACTTCCTGCACCACGTTCGGCACGACCTTGGCCCGCGTGAACGCGGCGTCGAGCGTGCTGCGCAGGCCGTGGAGCCCCGTGGGCATGATCAGCGGGATTGCTTCGAGATCGACGATCGACAGATGCGTGGGCGGATCGGCGCGGCCCTGGGGCAATGCCGCGCGCGAGCGGATGAGGAACAGCGTTTCCTCGAGCAGCGGCAAGACGGTCCAGCGGCGCGCGGCGTTCGTGTCGAACAGGACGGCGAGGTCGAGTTGCCGCGCGTTGAGCATCGCGGTGAGGTGGCCGGAGAGACTTTCGACCATATGCAGGCGCACATCGGGATACCGCTCGCGCATCGCGCGCATCAGCGGCACGCCGACCACGGACGCGGTGGTCGGCGCCAGCCCGACGCTCACGGTCCCGGACAGCCGCGCCTGATGCGCGGCCCGCTTCGCCTGCTCGGCATGGCGGAGCGTAAGCTGCGCCTCGTGAAAGAACGCGAGCCCGGCCTCGGTCGGTGTGACCCCATGCGGCGCACGGCGCAGCAGACGCGTGGACAATTCGCTCTCGAGCCGGCTGATCTGCTGGCTGATGGCCGACTGCACCATATCGAGCTCGAGCGCTGCCCGGCTCATGCTGCCTAGTTCGACCACCCGTACGAAATACTGAAGCTGGCGCAGTTCCATCTGTCTCCCCTATGCGCCACTTATACCAGATTGGAGGGGGGGGAACTCAGGCCTCGTCGGCCCCGCTATACCAGTCCACGGTCCGGTCCGAATACACGAGCCCCTTGGCCGCCAGCCCCGGCCGCATATCGTACATATCCACGCCCAGCACGCCGGAGGCCAGCTTCTCCCGCTTGCCGGCCTCCAGCGCCTCCCGGTCGGCGGCCTTCCTCGCAATCGCCTCGGCCGCCGGCCGGGCGACCACGACCACGCCATCGTCGTCCGCCACGATCACATCGCCCGGACGCACCTGCGCGCCCGCGCACACCACGGGCACATTCACCGCGCCCACGGTTTCCTTGACCGCGCCCTGGGCCGAAATCGCCCGCGACCACACCGGAAAGCCCATCTGGTTCAGCACGGAGACATCGCGCACCCCACCCTCGATGATCAGCCCGCGCGCACCGCGCGCCTTCAGCGACGTGGCCAGCAGATCGCCGAACAGCCCGTCCGTGCAATCGCTGGTCAGCGCGACCACGAGCACGTCTCCGGGCTGGATCATCTCCACGGCCACGTGAATCATCCAGTTGTCGCCCGGATGCATGAGCGCGGTGACGGCGCTGCCGGCAATCGCCACGCCGGACTGAATCGGCCGCATATAGGGCTTCATCAGCCCCGTGCGCCGCTGCGCCTCGTGCACGGTCGCCACGCCCAGCTTGCCCAGCGTATCGATATGGCGCGCCTCGGCGCGCAGGATGTTGCGGTAGGCAATCGTCCTCATGCCAGCACCTCGCTCACCATCGGAAACACGCGCGCATAGCCTTCGCCATACTGGATCTTGCGATCGGAATTGCGCGTCGCCTGCGCGCCGCGCTGCAGCGCGACACGCGTGTAGTACTCCCACAGGTGTTCCTGCGCGGCCATCGTCGTGAACGCGCGCTGCTTCTTCTCCCAGACCGGGGAGATGTCGAGCAGCAGATCGGGCTTCCAGTTGCACTGCTCGGGCTGATGCGGCTCGAACAGGAACACCGGCGGCGCGCCGATCACGGGCACGTCGGGCTTGTAGCCGTGCGCCTGCGCGATGACGCGCGCTTCTTGTGCGACGTGCGTCGCCAGCGGATGGTCGAAGTTGTAGATGTCCTCGCGCGAATGGCTCAGCACGAACTCGGGGCGGATCTCGCGATAGATATCGGCCAGCCGCAGCAGCGCTTCGTCGGGCACGCGCATCGGATAGTCGCCGAGGTCGAAGCATTCGAGCGTGCCGCCGAGGATCTCGGCCGCGCGCTCGGCTTCCTCGCGGCGCGCCGCCTTGACGCGGTCCATCGTCATACCGGGCTGGCGCCACATCTTGGCGGATTCGCCGCGCTCGCCGAACGACAGGCAGACGATGCGCACGTGATAACCGCGTTCCGCATAGAGCGCCACGGCGCCGCCCGCGCGCCAGACAAAGTCCGCGGCGTGCGCGCTCACAACGAGGATGGAAGGCTTGGCTTGAGTGTCGGTCATGCTTGAGATCGGTAAAGAATCAATCGGCCGTGATGTTGGCCTTGTGGATCACGCCGGCCCACGTCGTGGTCTCGCTGCGGATGAACTGGCCGAACGCTTCGGGCGTACCGGACACGATCGTCACCCCCAGTTGCTCGAGCTGCTTGCGCACCTCGGCATCGGCCAGCGCCGCATTGGCCGCGGCGTTCAGCTGCTTCACGATCGGCGCGGGCGTCCTGGCCGGGGCGATCAGGCCCCACCACACGGACGCATTGAAGTTCGGCAGCCCTTCCTCGCGCGACGTCGGCACGTTGGGCAGTTGCGCGGAACGCCTGGCGCTCGCCACGGCCAGCGGCCGCAGCGTGCCGGCCTTGATATGCGTGATGACTTCGAGCGGGTTGATCGGCATGAAGTTGATGCGCTCGCCGAGCAGGTCGGTGATCGCGGGCGAACCGCCCTTGTACGGTACGTGCAGCACGTCGATGCCGGCCACTTCCTTGAACTGCTCGCCCGCGAGATGGCCCGAGCTGCCATTACCGGCCGATGCGTAGGCAAGCTTGCCCGGCTGCGCCTTGGCCTGCGCGATCAGATCCTTCAGCGACTGGATCTTCGACTTCGCCGGCACCACGATCACGAGCGATGCCTCGCCGATACGCGCCACCGGTGCGAAGTCCGTCGCGGGATTGAACGACAGCTTGCTGAACAGCGCGGCATTGGTGGCCAGGCTGTTGGAGGCCATCAGGATCGTGTACCCGTCGGCCGGCGCCTTCGCGGCCATGTCGAGCCCGATATTGGTACTCGCGCCCGGACGGTTGTCCACGATGATCGGCTGCTTGAGCGACTCGCTCATCTTGTGGCCCACGGCGCGGGCCACGATATCGACGGCGCCACCGGCCGCGTAGGGCACGATCAGGCGAATCGGATGGTTGGGATAGGCATCCTGCGCATGAGCGGCCATGCCGGTGAAAGCCAGCGCTGCGATGACGCCACCCATCAGGCCGGCCACGACGGTCCGGCGGCCGCGCGAGGTGTGCTTGGAATTCATGATCTGTGCCCCGTTGTTGTGCTTGTGCACGCATTCTCGGCACCGATCGTGATAGTGTCTAATATGTTTTCAACCTGCCGGTTATTTCAATTCGCTATCACGAAGCCGGAAAACCGCCCCCATCATGGATTTCCGCCAACTGCGCTACTTCGTTGCGGTCGCCGAGGCCCTCAGTTTCAGTGAAGCCGCCCGCAAGCTGCATATCAGCCAGCCGCCGCTCTCCATCCAGATCAAGGCCCTCGAAGAGGAGCTCGGCAGTCCGCTGCTCGAACGCACGCGGCACAAGGTCGCGCTGACGCCGGCCGGCAGCCTGTTCCTGGAAAAGGCGCGCGCGGCGCTGGCCAACCTCGACCAGGCTCGCGATGTCGTAAAGCAGGTGGCCAGTGGAGAAGCCGGCGAGATCCGCGTCGCCTTTACCGCGTCCGTGCCGATGCACGACACGTTTCCCCGCGCGTTCCAGCGCTTTCGCGAAGCCCACCGCAATGCGATGCTCGAGCTCGTGCATATGTCCACGGGCCAGCAGTTGCAGCAGATCGAAGAGGGAGAGATCGACATCGGCTTTCTGCGGCCTTCGCCCCAATTCCGTCCGCCCACGTCCATCGCCGTGAGGGAAGTGCTGAGCGACCGGCTCGTCGTGGTGGTACCGCTCTGGCACCCGCTCGCACGCGATAGGCGCCATGCGGGCGAGGCGGATCATGCGCTGGACATCGCGGAGTTGTCGAACGAGGCGTTCCTGCTGTTTCCGCGCGGCCTCGGCTGCGGCCTGTTCGACCACGTGACCACGCTCTGCAACCGCGCGGGCTTTGCGCCGCGCACCGTGCAGGAAGCGCGCGAGGCCACGACGATCATCGGCCTCGTCGCCAGCGGCGCGGGCGTCGCCGTGCTGCCCGAGATCTATGCGCGCACGGGCATTCCGGGCGTGGCCTATCTGCCGCTGATCGGCCCGGACGCGGACAGCCGCGTGCTGATGGCGCACCGCGCGGGCATGCTGTCGCCGATCATGGAGCGGTTTGTCGGGTTCTTCTGAAGCGCACCGTGCAGCCGCAGCCGCTCACGCGACATTGGCCATGCGCGTGCGATAAGCCTCGGCAAAGTCCGCCGCGTTACCGATGTGCTCACGCATCCGGGCCTCGGCCAGATCCGCATCGCGCGCCTCGATCGCATCGAGGATGCTCTCCAGTTCGGCCACCGCATCCTTCATGCGCAACGGCGGCGACGGCGTCATCTTCTTCAGCCACCGCAGCTTGTCCAGCAGGTTCAGCAGGCTGTCCGTCATCAGGCCGTTACCGGCCGTGCGGTAGATCGTCGAGTGGAACGTCGCGTCCAGTTCGTTGAATTCATCGAACGACTGGCTCTCGAAGCTGGCGTCGTCCGACGCGAACCGGCGGAACGCCGCGCGCAGTCGCCGGATGGTGTCGTCGGACATGCGCGTGGCGGCCTGGCGCGTGACGTAGGACTCCAGCAGAAAACGGTATTCGAAGATCTCGTGGATCTCCTCTTCGGTCAGCGACCGGACATAGGTCCCGCTCTGCGGACTGACCGCGATCCAGTCGTCGTTCCTGAGCTGCGCGAATGCCGTCCGGATCGGAGAGCGGCCGCAACCGAGTTCGTCGGCGAGTCTTGCTTCCGAAAGCTTTTCGCCGGGCGCATAACGCAGGCTGATAATGCGTTGCTTGATCTCGTTGTACACGAGCGTCGCCACCGCGGAACTCTCTGGAATCTTCAATTCACTGCCAGTCGTCACCTGCATCTCTGCCGCATCGATAGCGCCAGACCTCTAATAAAGTAGTTACCCAGTTTAGCGCATGCCTCTCATGCATGCGAGATTCATGTGCCTTTTGCCCCCTTTTTGTGCCAACAAACATTCTAGTTGACTAGTTTAACGATTGATCTAGGATGACGATTCGCCCCCACACCGAGGAGAAACCTCATGTCATCCCGTCGTACGTTGCTAGGTCTGGCCGTTGCAGCTGCCGCGCTGCTTTCTCCTCTGGCGCACGCCCAATATCCGGACAAGCCCATCCGGTTCATCGTGCCCTTTCCGCCGGGCGGCGCGGTCGATGTCCTCGGCCGCCTGACCGCCAAGATCATCGGCGACGCCACGCGCCAATCGGTGGTGGTCGAGAATATCGCGGGCGCCGGCGGTGCCATCGGGACCAAGATGGCCGCGCAGTCGCCCAACGACGGCTATACGCTGCTGATGGGATCCACCAGCTCGCTGTCGATCAATCCGATTTACCAGAAGGTCGGTTATGACCCGATCAAGGATTTCACGCCCATTACCCTCGTCGCCTCCGTGCCGCACGTGCTGGTCGTGGACCCCGCCCTGCCCCCGAAAACGCTCGCGGAATTCATCGCCTATGCAAAAGCCAACCCGAAGAAGCTGAATTTCGCATCGTCCGGACCGGGCACGCCGCACCACGTGGCGGGCGCGATGTTCAACCAGATGGCGGGCGTCGACCTCGTCCATATCCCGTACAAGGGCACCGGGCCCGCGCTGACCGATGTCATGGGCGGACAGGTATCGATGATGTCCGTGGAAATCCTCGCCGCGGCGCCGCAGGTCCAGACCGGGAAGGTCCGCGCGCTCGGTATCGCCGCCGACCAGCGCAGCCCGCTGCTGCCCAACGTGCCGACCGTGAGCGAAGCGGGCCTCAAGGGTTTCGAGGTGACGTCCTGGTATGGCGTGGTGGCGCCGGCCGGCATTCCGCCCGCCGTGGCGGCGAAGCTGTCGGCCGCGGTCGCGGAGGGGCTGAAATCGCCGGAAGCCATCGAAAAGCTCAAGGCGCTGGGCGCCCAGCCGGTCGGCGGCAGCCCGGAACAGTTCCAGTCGTTCCTGCAGCGCGAGAACCAGAAGTGGGGCAAGGTCATGGCGGCCGCGGATATCTCGAACAACTGACCTTGACGATCGCCCGCCCATTGCGTACTCTGCCCTCTAAACTAGTTGACTAGTTTTCTAGGTAGTCACAACCGAGACAACGATGATCGAAAACATGTTTTCCCCCGCGCACTACGTCGCGCAGCGCCGCCCTCTGCATGAGGGGTCGCCGCTGCCGGGCTGGTGCTACACGTCCCCCGAGTGGTATCAGCGCGAAGTCGACACCATGTTCCGCAAGGACTGGCTGTGCGTCGGCCGCGTCGAACAGGTCGCCGAGCCGGGCAGCTACTACTCGATCGAGGTGCTCGGCCAGCCGCTGATCGTGGTGCGCGACGAGAACAACGACGTCCGCGTGCACTCCGCGCTGTGCCGGCATCGCGGCGCGATCATCACCGAGGGCGCGGGCAAGTGCCGCGCCTTTACCTGCCCGTATCACAGCTGGACCTATGCCCCGAGCGGCAAGCTGATCGGCACGCCCGGCACGCCGCCGCCGATGGCCGGCGTGGCCGGGTTCAAGGCCGCCGACCATGGCCTGCGGTCCATCCGCTCCGAGACCTGGGCCGGATTTCTCTTCATCACGTTCAACGCGGAAGCGCCGCCGCTGCTCGACTACCTCGGCGACCTGCCGGCCTATATGGCGAGCCACCGGCTCGAGGACATGCAGTGGACCCATCGCGACGAGTACGTCGTCGACTGCAACTGGAAGGTGTGGCTCGAGAACGCATTCGAGAACTATCACGTGCCGACGATCCATCGCAGCCACGTCGATCCGAAAAACCCGCAGAACTGGCAGTTCGAGAAAACCCATGGTGCGTGGGAGGCGATGTACAGCAAGCGCAGCATCGTCGCGTACTCGGGCCTGCCCGAGATTCCCGGCATCGACCCCGAGAAGGCGAACTGCCTGTTCCATATCTGGGTCCAGCCGACGCTCCAGATCATCGTCACGTCGTCGTACATGAAATTCCGCCAGTACCTGCCCGAGGGTCCGGAGAAGCTGCGCATCTACGAGAACTGGACGTTCCCGCGCAGCACCGTGGCGCGCGACGATTTCAGCGAGATCGTCGGTCCGGCGTACTACGAGAAATATTCGAAGATCGTCATCGAGGACCTCGGCATCAATCCGAACGTGCAGAAGGCCATGCGCACCGGTGCCTATGTTCCGGGCCGGCTCTCCCTCGAGGAGTACATCGTGCACCGTATCGCGAACCACGTGCTGGACCGCGTCATCGGCCCCGACACCGAATCGTCGCGCGAACTCCGCGACGCCGCGTAAGACAACGAGACGCCCCCATGCCATCCACGACCGCAAGCCGCGACTATTCCAGCGCGGATCCGCTCCACATCCATATCGAGAACTCGCGCGCGATGATGCCCGTGTTCACGGTGCACACGGACCAGTACGAAGCCGCGCTTGGCCGGCACCCCGACGTCGCCGCGCGCATCCGCACGACGTGGGGTCACGATCAGGATATCTATCACGATGCGATGGAAACCGCGGACGCGATGATCACCTACCGCTTCCCGCACAAGACGCTGCGCGACGACGGCAAGCGCCTCAAGCTGCTGCAGGTGCTGGGCGCGGGCGTCGATTACCTGCTGCCGCTGGACTGGGTTCCGTCCGGCCTGCAGGTACTGACCAACAGCGGTGCCCATCTGCCCAAGGCCGCGCAATCGGGGCTGATGGCGCTGCTCATGCTCAACGCGCGCATGCCCGCGCTGATGTGGAACCACCGGCGGCACGCATGGGACCGGCAATTCACGTCGGCACTGAACGGCAAGACGGTGCTTATCGTCGGCGTCGGTGCGATCGGCGGCGGCATCGCCACGCTGGCCAAGCAGTTCGGCATGCACGTGATGGGCATTCGCCGCAGCGGGGCTCCGCACGAGAGCGTGGACAGCATGCATCTGCCCGGCGCCTTGCGCGACCTGTTGCCCCAGGCGGACTTCGTGCTGCTGAACACCGCGCTGACGGAAGAGACGCGCTTCCTGATCGGTGCCGAGGAAATCGCGCGCATGCGCGACGGCGCCGGGCTCATCAATATGTCCCGCGGCGGGTTGATCGACCCCGCGGCGCTGGACAGCGCGCTGCGCACGGGCAAGCTTGGCGGTGCCATGATCGACGTGACCTACCCGGAGCCACCGCCCGCCGACTGGCCCTACTGGGAGACGCCCAACCTCGTCATCACGCCCCACGTGCTGTCGGACGATATCGAGCATTACATTCCGCACACGCTCGATATCTTCTTCAACAATATCCGCCGCCATTTCCACGGCGAGCCGCTGACGAACCTCGTCGACCTCGCGCGCAGCTACTGAAGGAGGCGTCATCATGAGTCAGGCCACCGACGAGCTTCGCCTGGTCAAGGTCGCGGCGATGCGCGAGGTCGCCACCGACATCGTGCAGTTCGACCTGCGCGCCGTGGATGGCCGGCCGCTGCCGGCCTTCTCCGCGGGCGCGCATATCGACGTGCATACGCCCGCCGGCCTCGTGCGGCAGTACTCGCTCTGCGGGCCGATCGACGATGCCGATCACTACAGCATCGCGGTCAAGCACGAACGCGGCGGCCGCGGTGGTTCCGCGAGCCTCCATGACGGCATGGAGGTCGACAGTCCGCTCGGCATCTCGCCGCCACGCAACCACTTCCCGCTGGTCGCGAGCGCGGCGCACACGGTGCTGATTGCCGGGGGTATCGGCATTACGCCGTTCGTGGCGATGATCGCGACGCTGGACCGCGCCGGCCAGTCGTGGGAATTGCACTACTGCGCGAGATCGGCCGAGCATGCGGCGTTTCACACGCGGCTGAGCGCGCGGTATCCCGACCGCGTCACGACCTACTTCAGCGAGGCGCCGATCCTTCCCGTGCGGGACATCGTCGGCCTCGTCGCGGCGTCGCCCTCGAATGTCCATCTGTATTGCTGCGGACCCGCGGGCCTGATGCGCGCGGTGCAGGCGGCAACGCCGGACACGGCGACATCGCGCGTGCATTTCGAATGGTTTGCGGCCGACCGGGACGACGCGGCGCCGAACGAGCCCTTCGAACTCGAACTCGCGTCGTCCGGCAAGGTGCTGGCCGTGCCCGCGACCGAGACCGCGCTGGATGTCCTGCATGCCAACGGCGTCGATCTTCCCAGCAGTTGCCGCGAGGGGGTATGCGGGACCTGCGAGGTGCGCGTGCTGTCGGGCGACATCGACCATCGTGATCTGCTGCTCGGCGCGGCGGAGCGCGGCGCCAACCGCTGCATGATGCCCTGCGTATCGCGCGGGCGGCCCCACACGCGAGTCGTGCTCGATCTTTGAACGAATCAGGAGAAGAACATGGACATGCCCACGTCGAATCCACACATTCCCCCGCTGCGGCGCGTCGGCCAGACCGTCTACGTCGGCCTGCAGCTTCCGCTCGCCTCCGCGCATCCATTGGACATCGCGGACCAGACCGACCAGGTGTTTCGCAGCCTGGTCGCGCGACTGGAAGAAGCCGGCGGCGCGATGGCCGACCTCACCAAGCTGCATACGTACTACCTGTTCGACGGCGATGGCACCGACGTCACGGCGTACTGGGAACGCATGACCGCGGTACGCCTCCTGCATCTGGCCGATCCGGGACCGGCCGCCACGGCGTTGCGCACGCAGGGCGTCGGGCCGGACCGGGCACTGATCGCGGTGGATGGCATCGCCGAACTCGGCCAGGACAAGCAGCGCATCATGCCCGCGCACGCGTGGGACTGGAGCATCCCCACGCCGTTCTCGCAAGGCTGGCGCGTCGGTACGACCGTGTATGTGGGCGGCCAGATTTCCGCGGACCGGCAGGGGCGGACCATCGCGGCCGGCGATGTCGAGGCCCAGACGCGCAACACGCTCGAGTACATCGAACACGTGCTGCGCGACGCGCGGACGGACTGGGACAAGGTCTGCTCGCTGAAGATCGCGTACCGGCATGACGCCGACGCGTCGCTACATGCATCGCAACGGCTCGGCGAATCGATCGTTGCCGAAGCGGCGCGCCGGTTCGCGGGACCGAAGCCGGCCATCACCGTGATCGGCGTGGACCTGCTTTACGAAGGCCTGCTGCTCGAGATCGATGCCGTCGCGTCCACCGAGGCCGGCGAGCCGGTGAGCATCGCGGGCGAGACGGGCGCAACGCCGTTCTCGCCGGGCTGGCGCGCCGGCAACGCGCTCCACATTGCCGCGCAGGCGGCACCCGAGGCCGACGGACTGGCGGCGCAACTCGAAGGCGCGCTGACCCGCGTGGCGACAGTCGCGCAAGCGGGCGGCGCCGCGATGGCGGACATCGTCAAGCTCAACGTCTTCCTCTGCCCCGGCGAGTCGGCCCAGACGGCGACCGAGGTGCTGCACCGGTTTCTGGTCCCGGGCCGCACCGTGGTCAGCATCGTGCAGGTGGCGGGCTTCCTCACCCCGGGCCAGCGCGTGCAGATCGACGGGCTGGCAATCCTCGGGCAGGACGCCTCGGCCTGATCACACCACGCCTGATCGCCCCACGCCTAATCGCACTACGCAATCGACGCCGACCACCCCGTCAGCCCGCACGAACAGCGGGTTGACCTCGGCGTCCTCGATCTTCACGTCCGTCACGGCGCAGAGGTTCGAGAACGCGACGATGGTCTTCGCCAGCGCATCCACGTCGCCGCGCGGCAGGCCGCGGAAACCGCGAATCAGCTGTGTCGAGCGGACCTCGCCGATCATCTCGCTGGCCTCGGCCAGCGAGACCGGCGCGGGACGCAGGCTCACGTCGCGGTGGAGTTCGGCCGTCACGCCGCCGGCGCTCAGCATCACGATCGGGCCGACGAGCGGATCGTTGCGATAGCCGAGCATCAGTTCCAGCAACCGGCTTTCCATGCGCTGCACGAGAATGCCGTCGATCCGCGCGTCCGGTGCCGCCCCGCGTACGTTCGCATACAGCTGGTCGGCGGCGCTCGCGAGTTCCGCGTTGTCGCGCACCCCCACCTTCACGCCGCCGACTTCGGTCTTGTGCAGGATATCGCGCGAACAGATCTTGGCCACCACCGGATACGGCACCGCATGGGCCAGCGATGCATCGGTGACGAGCGCCATCGGTGCGATGGGCACGCCCGCCGCCGCAAACACCTTCGCGGCTTCGAACTCGGACAGGTCGCCCTGCGTGGGCAGCCCCGCCGGCCATGCGATCGGTGCCGGTTCCGCGATGGCGTCGTCGCGGGACTTCGCGGCGCGGAACAGGCAGGCCAGCGCGTCGGCGCAACTCTCCGGCGTGCGGAACGCGGGCACGCCAGCCTGCTGAAGCAGGTCGAGCGACTGGGTCGCCTCCGGCGCGAGGAACGCCAGCAGCGGCTTGCCCGTGCGCGCGGACACCGCCGAAGCCTCGACGATCGGCCGCACGGCCAGCTGCGGGTGGAATTGCGCGGACGAACCCGCCACGCACAGCACCGCATCGCACCAGTCGCTCTCGAGCATCTGCTCGACGAGGTCCTGGTATTGCGCGCTCGTCGCGGCCAGCGTGAGATCGATGATCGGGGTCTGGCGAATCTTCACGCCTCGCGCGGCCATTTGCGCGACAAAGGCATCGGGCGGCGCCACGGCCTCCACATCGGCCAGCCCGAGCCGATCGACTACCGTGGCGGCCCCACCACCCGTCGTCGTCACGACCGCGATGCGCGGATGGCGATCGAGCACGGGCACCGTCTTCGCATAACGGCGTGCGAGCGGCGCGAGTTCGAACAGCGCTTCGAGAAACTCCACGCGCATGGCGCCGTGCTTGCGCAGGAACGCGTCGACGGCGGCATCGTTGCCCGCGAGCGCACCGGTATGCGATTGCGCGAGCGCCTCGCCCTGCGCGGAACGGCCGAGCTTGTAGGCCAGCACGGGCTTGCCGGCAGCCCGTGCGCGGCGCAGCGCGGGACCGAGCACCGCGGCGTCGCGAATGGTTTCGAGGAACAGCAGGATGACCTCGGTGGCGTCGTCATCGACGAGCATATCCACGAGCTCGCCCACGCCGATATCGCATTCGTTGCCGACCGATACGAGCTTGGCAAAGCCGAGTCCGCGCGCGGCCCCGCGCGACAGCAGCGCGCCGAGCATCGAGCCGCTCTGCGATACCACGCTGATACCGCCAGCGCGCAGTTCATCCATCTCCAGCACGGCGTTGACGGAGAGAATCGCGCCGCTGTGCACATCCACCACGCCGATGCTGTTCGGCCCCAGCAGCCGCACGCCCAGCTCGCGCGCCCGCGCCGCCAGCGCTTCCTGCGCGGCCACGCCGTCGCCGCCGAGTTCGGCAAAACCGTCGGAGAACACCGTCACCACGCGCGCGCCCTGTGCCGCGCATTGTTCGAGCACTTCTGGCACCTGCCGGCCCGGCACCATCACGAACGCGTGGTCGATGGCGGCCGGCAGATCGGCGACGCGCGGATAGGCCTGCAGGCCCATGACCTCCGCGCGGCCGGCATTGATGGGATAGATCGTGCCGCGATAGCCGTGCTTGCGCATGAAGCGCATCGGGCGGGCGGTGTTCTTGCTTTCGTCGGCGGAAGCGCCCACCAGCGCGACACGCTGCGGCGTAAAAAGGGCCTTGGCCAGCGCGGCGCCGGCGGGTCGGGAAGTCGAGGTCATGAGGAAATCGGTCGTAAGCGGAATCGCGTGGGCGAAGATCAGCCGGCCTTGAGCCGGGAGAGGCCAAGCGCGCGCATGGGCCGCTCGTCGAGTTGCCACAGCGTGTCGAGCAGCCGCGCGGCCGGGCCGGCGCCGAGTACCGGCGCGGCGAGCTCCATGAACTTGTCGGCCAGTGTCGCGTCGTCGAGCGGCGACTCGGGGTCGCCCTTGCGATACGGCGCGAAGTAGTTATGGCGCGCGCCATTGGCCATTTCGATCTCCACGCGCGCGGCACGCTGGCGCGGAAACGCCGCGGTCAGTTCCGGATCGGCGGTCAGCGACACCTTGGTCATCAACTGGCGAATCTGCGCATCGGCCATGCGTTCGGGCAGGAACGCGTCGAGCCGCACCGCGCCGCGCAGAATGCCGTGCGACACGACGTACGGCAGGCTGAAGCGCGCCTCGAATGCCGTGGTCGGATTGAAGTTGCCGGTCACATCGAGCGCCACCTGGTACGTCGCCACGCGGACGGCCGCGATGCGCGCCGGGTCGAGCGCGTGATCGCGCACGAGTTGCTGGGCGGCATCGATCGCCGCGAACGTATGGCCGCAGCAGCCGTGATTCTTCTGCGTGATGCGCGTGACGTTGTAGTCGGTGCCGAGGCCCTGCGTCACGTTGCTCCAGTCCGGCTTGCCGCACAGCGCCGCGCCGAAGCCGGCATCGCCTTCCAGAATGTTGTACACGCCGTTGACACCGTGCGCGGCGGCCTGCGCCGCCTGCACGCCGACCTGCGCGGCATGGCCCGCGTGCAGCGCCTTGGTCATCGCGTCGGAGCGGAATGCCTGTTGCAGGCCCGAGGCGAACGTCGCGGCCGTGGCCATCGCATCGGCGGCCACACGCGCATTGCCCGGGGCGACGAGCAGCGCGCCCGCGGCCGCGGCGCCGAAGCAGCCGACCGTGCCGGTGGTATGGAAGAAGCGATAGTGCGCGGGCTGGATGGCCGCGCCGATGCGTGTGGACACTTCATAGCCGGCGATCACCGCGCGCAGGAAATCGATGCCCGTGGCATCGACCTGTTCGGCCAGCGCCAGCGCGGCCGCGATGGTCGGGCAGCCGGGGTGATAGACGGCATCGCGGAAGATGTCGTCGAACTCGGCCGCGTGCGATGCGCTGCCATTGATCCATGCGGCCAGCGCGGGAAACGCGTGCGTGCCATGGCCGATGACGGTCGAGCGGCCCACGCCGAGCTCTTCGCGGTGCGCGGCCACCAGTTGCTGGCCCGGCGCGATCTGGACGCCGGCGAGCAGCGCGGCGAACCAGTCGATGACGGCGCGGCGGGCATGGTGCAGTGCGGCGTCCGGCAGGCGCGACGACGCTTCCCGCCCGACATAGGCGGCGAAATCTTCGATGATCATGAGTTGTGCTCCTCGGGATGCGGGCGTCTCTGGCGCCCGTCGACAGTCTGGAATGGTTATCATCGTAGGCTCGCCGGCGTGGCCAGCTTTGACTTTTGGAGAAACCTCCCGAAATATCGCGGGGATTCCAGAGGACGCGCCGTGCGGTGCATACTGCGCCCATGGACATTCCGTCGCTACTCATCCTGATTGCCGCCGTCGAGGAAAAAAGCCTGTCGCGCGCGGCCGAACGCGAGAACCTCGTAACCTCCGCGGCCAGCAAGCGCATCGCCGAACTGGAGCGCCGCGCGGGCACCGCGCTGCTGCGCCGCCACGGCCGCGGCGTGGAGCCGACGCCGGCCGGCGCGATGCTGTATCAGCGCGCCAAGGCCATCGTGCGCAGCGTGCAACTGGCGCAGGACGCGCTCGCCACGTTCTCCACCGACGGCACCGCGAAGATTCGCCTGGCCTCGAATCGCTCGACGGTGCTGCAGTTCCTGCCCACCGATATCAGCGGCTTTCTCAAGCAGGTCCCCGAAGCGCGCATC
Organism: Cupriavidus sp. OTU4054; assembly: GCF_038440175.1. Classification (NCBI taxonomy): domain Bacteria; kingdom Pseudomonadati; phylum Pseudomonadota; class Betaproteobacteria; order Burkholderiales; family Burkholderiaceae; genus Cupriavidus; species Cupriavidus sp. OTU4054. The sequence goes on along the minus strand of NZ_JASATF010000003.1, from coordinate 154,402 downwards.
GACCTGATGGAGGCGTTCAGCTTCGATATCCCGCGCATGGTGTCCAATGGCGACGCCGATATCGGCATCTATCACGCGCGAAGCCCGAGCCCGGGGGTGTTCTCGCTGCCGTACCGAAAGGATCGCGTCGGGCTCGTCGTGCCGCGCGGCCATCCGCTCGAGGCCAAGGGATCGCTACGGCTCGAGGAAGCGCTCGACTACGACTTCCTCGGCTATTTCCCGCGCCATACGTTCGATGCGTTCCTGACGCTGGTGTCGGGCACGATCTCGCGTCCGCTCACGATCAAGACGCAGGTCTCGAACTTCGAGGCGCGTTGCCGCATGGTGCGCGAAGGGCTCGGTATCGCGGTGGTGCCAGAAGGCATTGCCAAGAACTACCTGTCGATGATGGGCCTGTCGCTGCTGACGCTCAACGACGAATGGGCCGTGCGCGAATTCCACGTGTGCGTGCGCGATCGCGACAGCCTGCCGGCCGCCACGGCGCAATTGCTCGAGTACCTCGCGCGCTGCGCGACGATGGAGCAGCACTTCAAGCGGCCGCGCTAGAAGTGGCAGCGAGGCATGAACGCAGCGTTTCTCTTTTTTCATAGCTGAGCGGGCGCGTTTCCCTAAGATGGTCGGTAGAACACTACGAACATCGGAGACGACTCATGCTTCAGATCTTCCGGCCCATCGCGGCCGGCATGCTGCTTTGCTGCGCCGCAGCGACCGCGTCGGCCCAGACGACGAATTTCCCCACCAAACCCATCCGCATGGTCGTGGCATTCACGGCCGGAGGCACCACCGACATCCTCGCGCGCGAAGTCGCCGCCGAGATGTCGCAGACGCTGGGCCAGTCCGTGGTGGTGGAGAACCGTCCCGGCGCGGGCGGCAATATCGGCACCGAGATCGTGAGCCGCACCGAGCCCGACGGCTACACGCTGCTGGCCACGTCGGTGGGCCCCATCGCGATCAACCCGTCGCTCTACAGCAAGCTCAAGGTCAACCCGCTGACCGAACTCACGCCGGTGGCCCCGATGGCCGACGTGCCCAACGTGCTCGTGGTACCGCCCACGCTGCCGGTGAAATCGGTGAAGGACCTCATCGCCTACGCGAAGGCGCATCCGAACTCGACCAACTTCAGTTCCACCGGCGTCGGCACCGCCGCGCATCTGTCGGGCGTGCTGTTCAACGAGCGCGCGGGCGTGCAGACCACGCACGTGCCCTACAAGGGCGCCGATGCGCTCAACGATCTGCTGGCCGGCCGCGTGCAGTTCATGTTCGCGACGCTGCCGTCCGTGATCTCGCATATCCGTAGCGGCACGCTGCGCGCGCTCGCGGTGGCATCGCCGCAGCGCACCGGCACGCTGCCCGATGTGCCGACGATGGCCGAAGCTGGCGTCTCCGGCGTGGAAACCGGCGCGTGGTTCGGCCTGTTCGCGGCCAAGGGGGTGCCCAAGGACGTGCTCGCCAAGCTCAACGGCGCCGTGGTCACCGCGCTCGGGAAGGCCGAGGTCAAGAACAAGCTCGCGCAGCAGGGTGCCGATGCGATGCGGCTCTCGCCCGAGGCGTTCGGCAAGTTCGTGCTCAGCGAGAACAAGCGCTGGAAGCCGGTGGTGGTGAGTTCGGGCGCGCGCATCGACTGACCCTGCCCGCCCTCCTGGCCCACGACGCCCCGCCCCGTGCGGGGCGTTGCTTTTGCGAGGCGTATCATTGAGCTTTTGATGGAGGACGCCTCGCCGATGTCGGCTCCGATCGCCCTGCTGGTCATTACCGCGGCGCTCAGCGCAATGATGCTGGCCATTGTCTTGTCGCTGCGCCGCTGCGGCCTGCCCGGCGTGCAGGAGTGGTGCCATGCGAACCTCGTTGCCACCGTCGCGCTCGTCCTGTTCGCGCTACGCGGCAATATTTCCGACGTGCTGTCGGTCGTGGTCGCCAATGCCGCGCTCGCCTGGGCCATCTGCATGTTCTACGCGGGCACCGTGCTGTTCTGCGGCGGCCGGCCGCCATGGCGCATGCTGATCGCCGGCACGGCCGGCGTCGCGGTGAGCATTGCCGCGCTGCGTTATGTCGTCGATGACTTCGCGGCCCGCGTCGCGCTCGTCTCCGCCTTCCATGCGCTGCTCTGCGCGGGCGTCGGCATCACGCTGCTCACGCGCCGCCCGCGCAATCGTACCGCGAGCCATTTCCTGACCACCGCGACGTTCGCGCTCGGCTTCGCGCTGGCGCATGCCGCGCGCGGCGCCATGGCCGCGATGGCGATGCTCGGCGACGGCATCACGGCACCGGGCCTCAACGTCGCGTTCCTGACGCTCGGCGCGCTGGTGATGCCCGCGCTGACGATGGGCGCGGTGCTGATGATCCACGACAGCCTCGTGCGGCGGCTGGAAGCCATCGCCAATACCGATACGCTGACCGGCGTGGCCTCGCGCAAGGCGTACGAGGACGAAGCCGCGCGCGAACTCGCGCGGGCCATGCGCGGCGGCCCCACGCCCGCGCTCGTGATCATCGATATCGACCGCTTCAAGTCCGTCAACGATACGTGGGGACACGCCGCGGGCGATACGGTGCTGCGCGAGTTCGCGCGCGTGGCTGGGGAGGAGATTCGCGCCAGCGACCGGCTCGCGAGGCTGGGCGGCGAGGAGTTCGTGATCCTGCTGCCGGCGACGGGCGAGGCCGAAGCGCGGCATGTCGCGGAACGGGTTCGCGCGCGCGCGGCGGCCAATGCCGTCGATACGCTGTTCGGCACCGTGCACTACACGGTCAGCGGCGGCGTGGCGACGTGGCGCGCCGGCGAATCGCTCGCGCAACTGTCGGCGCGCGCCGATGCGGCGCTCTATCGCGCCAAGCTGACGGGCCGCAATCGTATGGTCGGCCAGAGCGAACTCGTGGACGGCTTGACCGCGCCCGCCTCGGATCGCATCACCAACACGGTCTGATGCGCCGTCAGTTTTAATCTCGCGTTACGGCGAACGTTACGGCCGACGTTACGAGGTAACGATGCCGTAACGGCCCCGCGTGCTCCCGCGCACGTTCGAACGGACGTCTCAATCGCACCCTCCTTCCCGCAAACCCAATGCCGTGGCGGTACCCGGCAACGTCGCGGATGCCCTGACAGGGCCGCGCGCGCACTGGGCATGGCCGTTGCGGTGGTGAGTCGCTGCACTCGCAGAACATCACAAAGGAGAGGTCATCGTGCGCAACAACAATTACTTGCTCGGCCTGGTATTGGTGGGCCTGATGCTGATGGGCGGCTGCTCCCATCACCATACCGGCCCCATGGGGCCTGAAGGCATCGCGGGCCCGACCGGCGCGACGGGAGCGACGGGGGCGACGGGTGCCACCGGCGCGACGGGCGCCACGGGCTCGGCCGGTGCGACCGGCGCCACGGGGTCCGCCGGTGCTACAGGTGCTACAGGTGCTACGGGTGCGACCGGCGCGACGGGGGCGACGGGCGCTACCGGTGCGACAGGTCCCACGGGCGCGACGGGTGCCACGGGCCCGCAAGGTCCGCAGGGCCAGACCGGCGCGACCGGTCCCACCGGCCCGGCCGGCAGCGACGGCGCCACCGGTCCGCAAGGTCCGCAAGGTCCTCAAGGGGAAACGGGTGCCACGGGTCCGACAGGCGCCGCGGGTCCCACCGTGCTGAAAGAGGTCGGCACCGCGGTCAGCAGTGTCGGCAGCACGGTCGGCGGTCTCGGCACGGGACCGCTCGCCGCGGTGACCGCGCCGGTGGGCTCCGTCGTCAGCCAGACCGGCGACCTCGTCGGCAACCTCACGCCGCAACTTGCGGCCGATCCGGTCAATCAGGTATTGACCACGGCAAACCGCGCCATCGTGCCGCTGACGGCCACGCTCGGCAACGCCACGCAGACCATCGGCGGCGCCACGGGTCTTGGGCCTACCGTGAACAACCTGCTCGTAACGCTGGGCGGCGCGGTGAACAATGTGGGCGGCACGCTCAAGCAGACGCAGGCACCGGTGGTGAGCGAGGTCGGCGGCATCGTGCAGACGACGGGCACCGCGGTGGCGGCGCTGGGCGGCGCGCTGATTCCCGCGGGTGGGACACCGGGCACGAACCCGCTGGCCCCGATCACCAACCTCGTCAGCGGCCTGACGGGCGGCCTCACGGGTGGACTAGGCGGCGGCACCGGCGGCACGAACCCCCTGGCACCGGTCACCAGCCTCGTCAGCGGCCTCACGGGCGGGCTGACGGGCGGACTGGGCGGCGGCACGGGCGGCACGAACCCGCTGGCACCCGTCACCAACCTCGTCAGCGGCCTCACGGGCGGGCTGACGGGCGGACTGGGCGGCGGCACCGGCGGCACGAACCCGCTGGCCCCGGTCACGAATCTCGTCGGTGGCCTCACGGGCGGCGTGGGCGGCGGCACGGGCGGCACGAACCCGCTGGCACCCGTCACGAATCTCGTCGGTGGCCTCACGGGCGGCGTGGGTGGCGGCACGGGCGGCACGAACCCGCTGGCACCCGTCACGAATCTCGTCGGCGGCCTAACCGGCGGCGTGGGCGGCGGCACCGGCGGCACGAACCCGCTGGCCCCCGTCACCAACCTCGTCGGCAGCCTGACCGGCCAGCGTTAAGCGAAAAATGCCCCTCTCCCGCCGGAGAGGGGCGCGCATCGCACCGGTCAAGCCGCGACCGGCTTGATCAACCCATCCGCACGAAACATCGCCTTGATACCCCGCACCGCCTGACGAATCCGCGACTCGTTCTCGATCAGCGCGAATCGCACATGCTCGTCGCCATAGTCGCCAAAGCCAATCCCCGGCGACACCGACACCTTGGCCTTCGCCAGCAACTGCTTGGCGAACTCGAGCGAACCGAGCGCGCGATACGGCTCGGGAATCCGCGCCCAGATATACATCGACGCCTTGGGAATCTCCACAGGCCAGCCCGCCTCGATCAACCCGCGCGCCAGCACATCGCGCCGCGACTGGTACTGCGCGGCAATCTCCTTCACGCACTGCTGATCGCCCTCGAGCGCGCTGATCGCCGCCACCTGCAATGGCGTGAACGTGCCGTAATCGTGATAGCTCTTGATGCGCGTCAGCGCGTTCACGAGATCCGGATTGCCGACCATAAAGCCGATACGCCAGCCCGCCATGTTGTAGCTCTTGGACAGCGTGAAGAACTCCACCGCAATGTCCTTGGCCCCAGGCACCTGCATGATCGAAGGCGCCTTCCATCCATCGAACACGATGTCCGCATACGCGAGGTCGTGCACGACGAAGATATCGTGCTTGCGCGCCAGCGCGATCACGCGCTCGAAGAAATCCAGCTCCACGCAGGCCGCGGTCGGGTTCGACGGAAAACCCAGCACGATCATCTTCGGCTTCGGATAGCTGCCGCGAATCGCGCGCTCGAGTTCGGCAAAGAAATCGATGTCCGCCGTCATCGGCACCGAGCGAATATCCGCGCCCGCGATGACGGCGCCGTAGATATGGATCGGATAGCTCGGGTCCGGCACCAGCACCGTATCGCCGCGATCGAGCGTGGCGAGCATCAGATGCGCAAGCCCTTCCTTCGAGCCAATTGTGGCGATGGCCTCGGTATCGGGATCGATATCCACGCCATACCGGTCGCGATACCAGTGCGAGATCGCGCGGCGCAGCCGCGGAATGCCCTTCGATGCCGAGTAGCCATGCGTGTCCGGCCGCTGGGCCGCGTCGACGAGCTTCGCCACGATATGCGGCGGTGTCGCGCCATCGGGGTTGCCCATGCTCATGTCGATGATGTCCTCGCCACGGCGGCGGGCGGCCATCTTGAGCTCGGCGGTGATATTGAAGACGTACGGGGGGAGACGATCGATGCGCGCAAAGCGGCGCTTGCCGGAAGAATCGGCGGCCATGGAGGAGTCCTTTTACGTAAGCGCCCGGAACCGTCCGAGCGACGTCGGTGGCTGTTGTCTCGACCACCGGGAACCGATATTACGCAGCGGCGCGCGTTTGCACAACTCCCTCTTTCACACTTTTATCGCGATCTCACCACGACACGCCCGAGGGACGATACGGACGATCGGGCGGCAGCAGCCGCACGATGCAGTTGAGCGCATCGGCATTGACCTGGTCGCCGCCCATCGCGCCCGCGATCGATGCGCGATACTCGGGCACGCTGATGCGCTGGTAGTACAGCCGCGACGTCTGGTCGAGCCAGTAGACGTACTCGCTATCGCTCTCGTCGCTGCCCGTGCGCAGCCACTCGCCGACAGGATGCGTGCCGAGCGTGGCGTCGGCACAGGTGTTCTGGATACGGTCCACGTACTGGTTGAACCCTTTGGCCTCGAAGTTGCGGACCGAGTCCGGCGCGCAGGCGGCCAATGGCAAACCGAGGGCGATGACGACGGCAGACAGGCGGGCGCGAGGCAGCGACATGGCATCTCCGGAGGATGGGCGTGCTTGCAGTGTAGCCGCCCGCCTTCCGCATTGCGCTGCAATTGCTCAGTCGCTCAAACGCTCATTCGCTCAATCGTCGATCGTCTCGTGCACGGCGGCATTGCCGCGCTTCCAGTAGGCCGATGCTCGAATGCGCGACTTGTCGACGCCACGCTCTTCCACGAGGTACTTGCGCACCTCGCGCATGGCCGCGCCCTCGCCCGCGGCCCACACGTAGCCATCGCCTTCGGGCAGGCTGACCCAGCGCAGCGTGGGCAGCAGCATGCTGCCTTCGGGACGATCCTCGCGATGGACCCAATGCACCTCGATATTCGGTCCCGTCACGAGCGGGATATGCGACCCCGCGTCGGACACTTCGAGCACGACCACCGCGCGCGCATCGGTCCCGAGCTCTTCCAGGCGCCGCCCGATCGCGGGCAGCGCGGTGTCGTCGCCGATCAGCAGATGCCAGTCGAACTCGCGCGGAATCACGAACGAACCGCGCGGACCGCCGACGCCGAGGTACTGGCCCGGCCGCGCCTGCGCGGCCCATGTGGAAGCGGGCCCGTCGCCGTGCAGCACGAACTCGATATCGAGTTCCTGGGCCACCGGGTCGTAGCGACGCGGCGTGTAGTCGCGCGCCTGCGGGCGCGTTGCCCCTTCGGGGAACGTGATCCCCTCGGGTCCCACCTCCGGCAGCACGGGCTTCTCCTGCCCCGCCGCCGGGAAAAACACCTTGATATGGTCGTCGAACGATGCGGACACGAAGTCGGCAAGGTCGGGACCGCCGAGCGTTACGCGCAGCAGTTGCGACGATATTTTCCGGACGCGCAGCACCTGAAGCTGGCGCATGCGAAGCGTATGGCGAACACGTTGAACGGTCAGATCGCGTGGAGCATTCATATAGGGGTATCCAGTGGTGTCGATATGGCAGGCTCAGCCCTTGTTCTCGATCTCGCGCGCGGCACGATCGAGGATGGCGATAATCCGCCGCTGCTCGTCCGGCGCGGCGTCGGTCGCCAGCGCCAGCGCGCGCTTGAGCCGCATGCGCGCCTCAACGAACTCCGGCAGCCAGCCGCCCTGCTCGGGATCCTGCTGCGGCATGCCCGTCATCGCGCGCCGCATCCAGTCCATCTTCTTGGCCACGTGCCGCAGCTTGCCAACCATCAATGCCACGCGTTCGCGATGCGTTTCCAGATAGGCAACGCCGGTCTCGGTAATCCGATACAGCTTCTTGTTGCCCTCCGCATCGACGCTCGCATACCCGAGGTCCTCGAGAAACGTCAGCGCGGGGTAGACCACGCCGGGACTCGGCTTGTAGAACCCACCGGTCCGGGTCTCGAGCGCCTTGATCAGCTCGTACCCATGCGAAGGCTTTTCCTCGAGCAGCGACAGCAGCAGCAGCTGGAGGTCTTCGGCGCTGAACTTCCGCCCGCGCCGCCAGCCGTCGTCCGAGCCAAATCCGTCCGCCCCGTCGCCGCCGTCCCATTCGGGGCGGCCGCCGCTGCTCCAGAACCCGCCGCCATGGCGATGCATCATGTGCGCGCGCAGTTTGTGCAGGTGGGCATGAAAATGCTGATGAAGGTGACGCATGCGTCGCTCCGAATATCGTAAAACATATCTTACGATATACAGAGCGACAAAAAAGGTCAAGGCGAGGCTGCGAAAGCGCGCCGGCTAGATGCCATGGAACAGCCAGGACAGATGCTGGCGGGCCTGAGCCGCGCTCGTCTGCGACAGCAGCGCATTGCGGAGTTCCGCCGCCACCCCCTTGGCGTGATAGAGCTCCCCGTACATGCGAGCGTTCCAGCTGCAGGGCATCGCATACGTCGATCTGGTCCACGAGGACGGCACCCCCATCACCTACCCCGTTGCCGCGGTCTCGCTTCGTAGCGCGCGCAGCGCAATGATCGACAACTTCATCGCCATCGTTTCGGATGTCGGCAAGGGTTAAGCGCGCTGCGCCGCCGGCTTGAACGTCGTCACCGGCGTCGAAGATATTTCCTGCGCCGAGGAAAAGATTCACTTCAATCTCGGGAGCGGATGACGGAAGATCAATCCACCCATGCGCGACAAGAACGTGCACATGCGAGTCCTCCTGACCATCCTGCTGACGATGAGCCTGCTCGCTTCGCCGGCGCCGTCGCGCGCGCAGACGTTCGGCATCGTCGGCGCCAACGTCCAGAAGCAGGCGAATGCGGTGCTGACGCTGATGTCGTTCGCGGTCGTGCCCGATCTGGCGTCCAGTTCGCTGTCCATCAGCAATACCAGTACCGATAATCCCGATATCACGCTCTGGCAGCTCGGCGGCGGCTTTACGCTCAGCAAGTCGTTCCCGCTATACCTCGAGGGCTCGGTAGCCTACAACCGGTACGACCCGACCTTTGTCGCCTCGAATGGCCAGGAAACGCGCCGCGTGCCGACCAAATGGAACACGTTCGCGGGCACCGTCGGGGTGGGCTGGGATTTTCCGCTGACCGAGAGCAAGGAGCTGGTGTTCCGGCCCATCCTCAACGCATCGATCGGACGCGTCGCAAGCGATATCTCGGTGGCCAAGTTCGCGGTCGAACAGAAGACCGACCGCGACATCATGTTTCTCGAGGATGGATCGATGAACGCCTATGGGATAGGCGGATCGGTGATGCTGGATTGGGAGAGCCACCGCGGCGAGAACGATCTCGATCTGGAACTGCGCTACACGAACATCTATCTGCGCAGCTTCGGGACATCGTATGGCATCGGCGCGTCCTCGGCCGCGCAGACCGCCAGCCTTTACGCACGCTGGCGCGCCCCCACCGGCCTCCGCGCCCTCGACCGCCCGGTCCGCTATGTGCTGGAGCTCTCCCACTCGCAGTACTTTGGCAACCAGGCCGGCGCACTGGGCTTCAACTACCTGACCACGGTCGGCACGGGACTGGAACTGGACACGAGCGCCCACGAAGTCTTCGTGACCCGCATCCGCGCCGTGGTGCGGTACGTGTTCGGCAACAACGTCTCCGGCGTGTCGTTCGGTTTCGCGGCGAGTTTCTAAGGACGCGCTACAGGCAACTGCGCTGGGCGAACGGAACCGCGCGGAGTTCGGCCTGTGGATCCATTCCCCCTACCCACGTGGCATCCCCTGCTCATACGAGTCATCGTTTTGGCGCATATGAGACGGCCGCCGCCGCGTCCTCAACAAGCCCCTACGCCGCCAGCTTGAAAGTCATCACCGCCGACGACAGCTGGTTGGCCTGGGCTTCCAGCGAATCGGCCGCGGCCGCGGCCTGTTCGACCAGTGCGGCGTTCTGCTGGTTGACCTGTTCCATCTGCGACACCGCCGAGCTCACCTGTGCGATGCCCGACGACTGCTCGCCCGATGCCGCCGAGATTTCGTTCACGAGGTCGGCCAGGCGGCGGACCTCGGAGACGATCTCGCCGATCGTGCTGCCGGCCTGCTCCACCTGCACGCTGCCGGCGTCGACCTTGCCGACCGACGAATCGATCAGTGCCTTGATTTCCTTCGCGGCACCGGCGCTGCGCTGTGCGAGCGCGCGGACTTCGCCGGCGACCACGGCGAATCCGCGGCCCTGTTCGCCGGCCCGCGCGGCTTCCACCGCGGCGTTCAGCGCCAGGATGTTGGTCTGGAAGGCGATGCCGTCGATCACGCCGATAATGTCCACGATCTTCTGCGAGCTCGTGTTGATCTCGCTCATCGTCTGCACCACGCCGCGCACCACCTCCCCGCCCCGCGTGGCCAGCTGGGCCGCGCTGCTGGCCAGTTCGCTCGCGCGCGAGGCGCTGTCGGCGTTGTTGCTCACGGTCGAGGTCAGCTGCTCCATGCTCGCCGCCGTTTCCTCCAGCGCCGACGATTGCTGCTCCGTACGCGACGACAGGTCCGTATTCCCCGCCGCGATCTCGCGCGCGCCGATCGTCACCGCATCGGAGCTCGCCCGCACTTTGAGCACCGTCTCCGTCAGCCCATGCTGCATGCGCGCGAGCGCGTCGAGCACCTGCCCGATCTCGTTGGTGCCGGCCCTGGGCACGGTAATCGTCAGATCGCCCTCGGCCACGCGCATCAGCAGGTCCGATGCCTTGGTCAGCGGCGCCACCACGAGGCTGCGCAGCGCCAGATGCACGGCCACGATCAGCGCGGCCGACAGCGTCAGCCCGAGGATCACAAGCACGATCACGCGCTGATAACGCGTCTGGCTGCGCGCCAGTTCCTCGTCATTGAGGCGCAACGCCAGTTGCTGGAACCGCTCGACACCGGCCGAATGCTTCGTGCCGAAGCCGACGATGTCCTTCTCGTTGATCGCGGTATAGCCCGCGGTGTCATCCTTGCGCAGCGCCGCCACCGCGCGCTGCCCCGCATCGATATGCCCGCGGGCCACGGCAATGATGTCCTCGCGCGTGCTCGCATCCTGCCCCGCGAAGGTATCGGCCTTCTCGAACGCGTCGAGCTCCTCCTTCGACTTGGCGATGAACTTGTCCGCCATGCCGAGCGCCTCGTCGCTGACCTTGCCGTTCTCCTTGCTGGAGCTGTAGGCGCGCGTGAGCGCCGAGCGCGCCCGCATCATGTCCTTGTAGGCGTCGTTGAGCAGCAGCGCGCGGGAAGCCACCAGATGCGCGCGTTCGAGGGAGGACTTCGACTCGCGCAGTTCGAGCACGCCGAGGGCGGCGCCAAGAACGAGCATAAGGCCGAAAATCGCCAGCGTTGCCAGCAGGCCGTGGCGGATGCTTACGTTTTGCATGGAGTTGTCAGATTCGATCGATCAGTCGGTACCGGCTTAACGACGCCTCGCCCCGAACCTTGAGACCTTCCACGCACACGTTTGCGTTACATCAAACTTCTGCGATTCTGCACTTGACGGCAGAGACTACATATAAGCAATCAACCGTCCCGCGCAAATCACGAGCCCCCACGTCACGAGCGAGATCCACGCACAGAGCCGCGCGCCCGCCGGAGGCGTTCCACCGGCTTCCCAGCGGCTGCCGGGCCGCAGCAGCTCGCGATACGGCCCCATATGGAACCACGCCGCATTGGCCAGCCCGAGCAGCACAAGCAGGGTCTTGACGACGAATGCGCGGTTGCCGACCAGGTCGTCGGCATGCGCAAGAAACAGCAGCACGCCGCTCGCGGCGATCAGCAGGAAGCCGACGACCGATAGCGGCAGCGCATGGCGCAGCAGCACGGTGACCGGCAACTGCCGGCCGAACCCCGCCAGCCGCATATCGACGACGACGATCGAGCCGAACAGCAGCGCCATGCCAGCGAGATGAAAAATCTCGACGATCGGATAGGCCCACGCGGACGCACGCAGCGTGGCCGATACGGGCAGCGCCGCAAGCTGGGCGGCCCACTCGGTGACAGCGACCGGGGTCGCCACCGTCAGCGCAACTCGACCGTCTTGCCGTCGAGCGTGATGCGCTCGACCCGCATCTCGTCGGCCTTCTCCTTGCTGGCGTAGCCCACCATCGTGACTTCGCGGCCGACGGCGACCTTGTCGGCGGTGGCGCCGCGCGACTCCATGCGCGAGACGGGCGCGAGCACCGCGAACCATCGCTTGCCACTCGCTTCGACGGTAATCGTGGCGTGCGGATTGCTGTAGTGGCTTTCGACGACCTTGCCGGTCACGGTCAGCGGCCTGGTATCGTCATAGGTGGACCAGCCATGATGCGCGAAAGCCGGCAGGCTGACGGCGAACGCGAGCGACAGCAACAAACGACGGGGATGGTGCATGCGAACACTCCTTGTCGAAAGACTTCAGGCGTCAAACTTCAGGCATCAAACCGCGGCGACTCCGGCGGCGGGTGCGCAATACTGTCGGGCGTCGCCGAGGACAATCCACCGGGCTCGCGCAACGTCCGCGCGCGCCGCATCATCGTGCCGAGCGCGGGATTCATCGCCTTGAGCGCGGCACGCTCGGCCAGCAAGGCATCGGCAAGATTCGCGCGGCCGCCGCGCAGCGCCGCCTCGATCAGCGTCAGCGTGAAGACGTCGCGCTGCGCGTGACTGCCGCCGAAGCGATGGCAGATCTGCCGCACTGGCATCAACCGCGCAATCGCCTTGTCATGATCGCCGCGATCGAACGCGATCAACGCCTCGGCCACGGGCAGCCCGACCTCGGCCGTCATCGTGCTGTTGGTGTTGCCCGCGTGGTGCGCATTGCCCGCGCCGCCCTGTGCCGCCGCCTCCTGCATGGCAGCGTGCAGGGCCGCCACATCGTCGATGCGCCCGGCTCCGAGACACGCCATGATCGCATGCACGTCGTTGAACGCATAGTATCCAGCCGCGCCCCGCGACTGCCAGTCGTCGGCCACGTCGATCCAGCGGTTGCCCACGTCCACGCCGCGCAGATGCAGCCGCCACAGCAGCGCGGCGGCATCCACGAGGTCGAGCGCGACCGCCGGCGCGGGCCGCGCGACATGATCGTCGTAGAGCGCGAGCACCGCATCGTGCTGCTCGCGTTCGAGCAACAGCAACGCGAGGTGCCACCAGTTGTGGACGGCGAGCATGTTGTCCTCGGCCCAGTCCTCGCGGCGCGCGGTCAGCCAATCGACGCCGGCGTCGAGGCGCCCCTGCATCTCCATGACATGCGCCACCGCGTGGATCGCCCACGGATCGCGCGGGTTGAGCGCCACGGCCTCGCGCCCGCGCGCCTCGGCATCCTCGTACCGCTGCATCTCCTCGAGCCCGAACGCATGCATGCCCAGCAGATAGCTGTAGCCGGGCACGTTCGCATTCCAGTGCGGCAGCACCTGCGCGATGCGATCGCGCAGCATGCTCGACTGGCCCAGCAGGAAATCGCCGATATGCGCGACCTGAATCGCAAGGATATCGTGCGGATAATCGACGGCGATATCGCCGTAGGCCTGCACGGCCTGCGAGAACCGTCCGTCGAGCCAGGCCCGCGCCGCCGCGAAATGCCGGCGTTCGCGCTCGTTGGCGCGCGCGCCCAGCGCCTCGCCCGCTTCCACGCTCTGCCGCAGCATCGGCTCCGCGGTCCCGTCGCCGGACGTCACCATCAGGCCGGCACGCAGTGCGTGGCCCATCGCGAAGTCGGGATCGTCGACCAGCGCGCCGTCGATCACGGACAGCGGATCGCCGTAATACCCATGCAGCAGGTTGAGCGCGGCCTCGTACCGCTCGAGCGAATGCGCGCTCGCGGGCGATACGTGCAGGCCCCTGAAGTCCGTCTGTGCCATCGCGTCCCCTTGTCGTCGTCTGCGCGGACATCCCCTCATCGTAGTCAACAGGCGCGCCGGCGCAAGGCGGGCCGGCCCCCGAAGGCGGCGGGAGGCCGCCCGCGCCAGGCGTCCCTCTCCACACTTGCAGGCACCCATGCTACGCTCCTCGCTCCTCCATGCCACTGCCACGCCCATGCGCTCCGCCTCCCGCGACACCTACGAAGCCGTGTCCCTGACTCTTCCCGCCGCGGCCTGCCCGGGCCAGTCCGTCGCCGATATCGACACTCCTTCGCTGGTGCTGGACCTCGACGCCTTCGAGGCCAACCTCGATCGCATGCAGGCCGCGGCCGATGCCGCCGGCATCAAGCTGCGCCCGCACGCCAAGGCCCACAAATGCCCCGACATCTCGCTCGCGCAGATCGCGCGCGGCGCGGTGGGCGTGTGCTGCCAGAAGGTCAGCGAGGCGCTGCCGTTCGTCGCCGCGGGCGTCACGGACATCCATATCAGCAACGAGGTCGCGCTGAACCCCGCAAACCCCGCCAAGGCCGATCTGCTCGCGAAGCTCGCGCGGCATGCGCGCCTGAGCGTATGCGTGGACGACGTCGCGCAGATCGACGTGCTCGCGGCGGCATGCGACCGCGCCGACAGCCGGCTCGATGTCTTCGTGGAAATCGACGTGGGCCAGGGCCGCTGCGGCGTGCCCGACGCGCCCGCGGCGCTGCGCCTGGCCCAGCGTATCGCCACCTTCGAGCGCCTGCATATGCGCGGGCTGCAGGCCTATCACGGCGGCATCCAGCATCTTCGCGACTGGAACGAGCGCCGCGATGCGGCGGCCAGCGCGGCCGCCCGCACGGCCGCCGTGGTCGCCGAACTGCGCGCGGCCGGCGTGGAATGCGAAGTGGTCACCGGTGGCGGCAGCGGCAGCGTGGAGTTCGACCTGCAGAGCGGGGTCTATACCGAGATCCAGCCCGGTTCGTACGTGTTCATGGACGCCGACTACGCCAGCAACGCCTTTACGGGCACGATGCGCTTCGCGCACGGCCTGTTTATCGCGAGCACGGTAATGAGCGTGGCCGCGGGCGACCGCGTGATCCTCGACGCCGGGCTCAAGTCGATGGCCGTGGATTCGGGCCTGCCGTGGGTGTGGAGCGAGCAGGCAAACGCGCCCTCGCAAACGCTGGTGTACACCGCGGCCAACGACGAGCATGGCATCGTGAAGCCCGTGGCGGAGGGGGGTGGGATCGATGCGCTGCCGGCGCTCGGCAGCCGCGTGCTGCTCGTGCCGGGCCATTGCGACCCGACGCTGAACCTTTACGACGACCTCGTCTGCGTGCGCGCGGGAGTGGTGGAGGCCGTCTGGCCGATCGCCGCGCGCGGGTTCAGCCGCTAGATTCAGCCGCTAAAACTCAAACAACCGTATCAGGCGAGCTGGGCCGCCAGCTCGTACAGGTCCGCGGCGATCCAGCCGCGGCCATTCCATGCCTCGAACACAAGGTCGCTCACGGGGACATCGGTGAGCGTCCCGATCCAGTCCGTGGGTGCCGCGCCACAGCGCAGCCCACTCGCGACCATCGTCATCGCGTCGGGTACATCCATGTCCGCCACCCGCGTGACGGTCGGCCACGGTAACAGCCGGCGGTCGTCGGCCCGTAATCCGAACCGGTAGAGACCGAAGCGCGCATGCAGCGCCGCGCGGCTCAGGCCGCGCGCGTCCGCGCGCAGCTTGTCGTCCTTGCTCGCCGACGGATCCCATTGCTGGTTCCGCGAGAACCACAGGATCTTCTGGCACGGTTCGGCCGCGTGTCCGCACGCGCCCCCGGCGCCGGGCACGAGCTGCCCCGAACGCGCGATGGCCGCCAGCGGCGTGCCTACCGTGTAGTGCCAGACATAAGGTGAATCAGCATCCATTTCCAAGCAGCTCCCTGCAAACGTCCCTTCTACAGCCACATTGGTGACCAAAGGGCGTGTTTACAAGCAGGGCTGGAGCGCATGACGTGTGCACCACCTGGCGGCGCGAACCCGCATTCCAGACCCCTTTGTCACCCGCAAAGCCAGTGCCAGCGCGGGTTCTCAGATCGTAGGGCAAGACCATAGCCGATCCGCACTCGTGCCGCGCAGGCCTTGAGTAGAGGGCGAAGTCTAAAAACCATAGCACAGCCATTGCTGCGTCGCAGCACCTGTTTGGTATCTGCCGCGGTTTTTCGCACAAAACCCGACGCTGCGATGCATCGATCACATGTCGTCCACGTCACAAACACGACACACAAAAGCGTCAATACCGACATCGGCATTCTTGCGCCGAATGTCATTGCGGCGAAAACGCCCCTTCCTACGATCTGCAGCGTACGTCCCGTCCTCCGCAAGAGAGAACCCCACCATGACCTTCGTCCTTCGTACCCTGACCCGCGCGCGCCCGTTCGCGCCGCTGGCCGCCCTGGCGCTCTGCGCCGCGCTCGCCGCCTGCGGCGGCAGCGATGCCGATAACGGCAGCAATCCCACCACGCCGCCCGCCGGTGGCGGCACCACGCCACCGGGCACCGTCACGCCCCAGATGAAGTGCGCGCCCTGAGGCCCGCATCGCCCCCCCAAACGCCTACCGGCAAGCAACCTCATCGACTCGCCATGAACTCGAACAGCCGACGCAACTTTCTGAAGATGGCAGGCTCCGGCGTCGCCGCCACGGCCGCCCTCGCCGCCTTCCCGCCAGCCATCCGCCGCGCAATGGCCATTCCCGCCAACAACGCCACGAAGTCCATCCGCGACGTGGAATACGTGGTTGTCCTCATGCAGGAGAACCGTTCCTTCGACAATTACTTCGGCGCCCTCAAGGGCGTGCGCGGCTTCGGTGACCGCTTCCCGATTCCGCTCGCCGGCGGTCTCAACGTTTTTCAGCAGACGTACATCAACGCCAGCACGGGCGTCACGCGCACCCTCACGCCGTATCACCTCGACAGCAGCAAGGGCAACGCGCAGCGCGTCAACGGCACGCCGCACAGCTTCCCCGACGCGCAGAACGCATGGGACCTCGGCCGCATGAACCGCTGGCCTACGTTCAAGCAGCCGCAATCGATGGGGTACTACACCGAAGCGGAAGCGGGCTTCCAGTACGCGCTGGCCAACGCCTTCACGATCTGCGACGCATACCACTGCAGCTTCCACGGCGGCACCAACACCAACCGCCTGTTCCACTGGACCGGCACGAACGATCCGACCGGCGCGCATGGCGGCCCCGTCATCGACAACAGCGGCGACTCGCTCGAAGCCACGAATATCAACTACACCTGGAAGACCTATCCGGAGCGCCTGCAGGAAGCGGGCGTGAGCTGGAAGGTTTACCAGAACATGCCGGACAACTTCACGGACAACCCGCTCGCGGGTTTCCAGCAATATCGCGCCGCCAACGCCGCGCGCGGCAACCAGATCAACGGCGCGCCGTATCCCGCGTACACGACCGCCGACGAGGCCGTGAGCCCGCTCTACAAGGGCATTGGCAACACGATGCCCGACGGCGGCTTTTTGCAGGCGCTGCGCGACGATATCGCCGCGGGCCAGCTGCCGCAGGTGTCGTGGATCGTGGCCCCGGCCACGTACTCGGAGCACCCCGGGCCCTCGAGCCCCGTGCAGGGGGCCTGGTACACGCAGCAGGTACTCGACGCGCTGACGGCCAACCCCGATATCTGGGCGCGTACCGTGCTGTTCATCAACTTCGACGAGAACGACGGCTTCTACGACCACGTGCCGCCCCCGGCCGTGCCCGCGCTCGACGCCAGCGGCCAGCCGATCGGCGCCGCCACGATGAGCACGGATGGCGAGTACCACACGACGAAGCAGCCCTACGGTCCCGGCCCGCGCGTGCCCATGTACGTGGTATCGCCGTGGAGCCGCGGCGGCTGGGTCAATTCGCAGGTGTTCGACCATACGTCGGTGCTGCGCTTCCTCGAAGCCCGCTTCGGCGTGGTGGAGAGCAATATCAGCGCGTACCGCCGCGCGGTAATGGGCGACCTGACCAGCGCGTTCGACTTCGTGAACCCCAATGCCAACGCGCTGCCCACGCTGCCGACCATGCAGAAGGCCGATGCGGACAACCTGCGCACCGCGCAGGAAGCGCTGCCGCAGATCGCGCAGCCGACGGTGGCCGCACAGGTGCTGCCGAAGCAGGCCGCCGGCACGCGGCCATCGCGCAAGCTGCCCTACACGCTGCACGTGAGCGGCCTGGAAGACCCGGTCAATCGCGCGATGTGGCTCAAGTTCAAGAACGACGGCACGCAGGCGGCGGTATTCCACGTCTACGACAAGCTGCACCTCGCGGACGTGCCGCGCCGCTATGCGGTGGACCCGGGCAAGGAGATCGACGCCAGGTGGGACGTGTTCACGCTGCTGAACGGCCGCTACGACCTGTGGGTGGTCGGCCCCAACGGTTTCCATCGTTCGTTCTCGGGCGATGCGAGCACGGCAACGGGGTCGGGCGCTTCCGCGCCGGAAATCCGCGTCTGCTACGACGAAGCCAACGCCAACGTCTACCTCACGCTGATCAATCGCGGCGCCACGGCGTGCACGTTCACGATCACGCCGAACGCCTACCCCGGCTTCAGCCCCGAGACCGTCGCGGTGCCGGCGGGCAAGAGCGTGGACAGGAACTGGGCACTGGCCGCGCAGGGCAACTGGTATGACTTCACGGTGACCACCGCGCAGGGCGGCTTCACGCGGCGCTTTGCGGGCCGGCTCGAGAACGGCAAGGACGGCGTGTCCGATCCGGCGATGGGCGGCTAGGCGTCACCGCCGATGTCCGACGCCCCGCGCTTCTTTCATGAAGCGCGGGGCATCATGTCGTCTCCAGATTGTCACAATCGCACGTTACTCTCGCTGGTCGTCCCGCCTCGATCAGACCCTACATGCTTGGTGACCTGCTGGTGACCTTCTTCGAAGTCGCGCGCCAGGGCAGCATCACCACCGCTGCCAGGCAGCTCCGCATCAGCCAACCCACCGTCACGGGCCGCATCCGCCAACTGGAAGAAATCTACGGTGTCGAGTTGTTCCACCGCCGCGCGAGCCGCGTCGATCTCAGCGATGTCGGCATCGCGCTGATGCCGCTTGCCGAACAGATGATGCAGCAGGAAGGCGACGCCGATTTCCTGCTCCGCAATGCCGGCAGCCTGCGCTTCGGCAAGCTGCGCATCGGTGCCACCGGGCCGTTCTACATCCTGCGCAGCATCGCCGCGTTCCGCCAGCGTTATCCCGATATCGGCGTCACGCTCGAGACCGGCAACTCCAAGACCGTGCTCGACGCGCTGTTCGACTATCGCATCGACGCCGCGGTGTCTTCCCATGCGGTGGACGACGACCGGCTGACGCGCGTGATGCTCGCCGCAGACCCGACCGTCGTGGTCGCGCATCCCGATCATGCGCTGGCACGCGAGGCACGCATCGACATCGCCGAACTCGCACGCCACCACCTGCTCGTGCGCGAGCGCGGCTCCATGACCCGCGAGGCCACCGAGACCGCGCTGGCCGCCGCCAGCCTCGAACTGCCGCCGCATACGGTAATCGGCAGCCGCGAGGCCATCTGCGAGGCCATTCGCCACAACCTCGGCGTCAGCGTGATGCCCGTGGGCGAGGTGCCGCGCGATCCGTCGCTACGCGCGATTCCGTTCGCGGGGCCATCGCCTGTCATCCACGAATATCTGTACTGCCTGCAGGCGCGGCGCGCCACGCGTCTCGTCACGGCCCTGCTCGATTGCGTGGTGCTGCCCACACCCGCCGCGGGGACGCCTATAGTGAACGGATTGCGCGATCGCACGCCAACGCACGAATCATGACTGCCCGATGATCTCCTCATGACCGCGACGGGCCCCGCCGGCTTTCCCGAGTATGACCAACTGATGACACTGCTGGAGCTGGGCGCATCGTGGTTCGAGGTGCGCGAGGTCTGCAGCGTGGCCGTCGGCGATCGCGCATTCGGCGTGCATGTGGCCGCGCTCGGCTCCGACTCGCCCGACGCGCCAGCCATCGGCATCTTCGGCGGCATTCACGGGCTCGAACGCATCGGCACGCAACTGGTGCTCGACTATATGCGCGCGCTGCTGTGCCGCCTGCAATGGGACGAACTGCTGCATCGCGAACTGCAGGCCGTGCGGCTCGTGTTCATGCCGATCGTCAACCCGGGCGGCATGTGGACCGGCCGGCGAGCCAATCCGAATGGCGTGGACCTCATGCGCAATGCCCCGCAGAACGCCGATGCCCGCGTGCCGTTTCTCGCGGGAGGCCAGCGCATCGGCCCGTGGCTGCCGTGGTTTCGCGGACGCGCGGGCGCGCCGATGGAGCCGGAGAGCGCGGCACTGCTTGGCGTCGTCGAAAAAGAATTGCTGTCGCGGCCACTGAGCTTCGCGGTGGATTGCCACTCGGGCTATGGCTGGCGCGACAGCATCTGGTTTCCGTATGCGCGCACGCACGCGCATATGCCGCATCTGCCGGAGATGTATCTGCTCAAGACGATGTTCGAGCAGGCCCATCCGCACCACGGCTATGCGTTCGAGCCGCAGAGCCACCAGTATCTGCTGCACGGCGACCTCTGGGATTACGCGTATGACCGCACGCCCGCGCGGCATCTATTTCTGCCGATGACGCTCGAGCTCGGGTCGTGGCTCTGGATCAAGAAGAATCCGCGGCAGCTGTTCTCGCGCGCGGGCATCTTCAACCCGATCAAGGCGCATCGCACCGCGCGCGTGCTTCGGCGGCATGTGAGCCTGTTCGACTTTCTCGGCCGCATCGCGTTCTCGCCAGAGCGGTGGCTGCCGCAGGGCGAACGGCGCGCGCTGCTGGACGAGCAGGCGCGCCGGCATTGGGAAGGACCGCCCGCGCCATGACGACCTGGATCTTCCTGCGTGGACTGACGCGTGAGGCGCGCCACTGGGGCACGCTGCCGGCGCTGTGGGAATCTCACGGCCTGGGGCGACCGGTCACGATCGACCTGCCCGGCAATGGCGCCCAGCGCGGGGTGCCCGTGCCCGCGACCGTGGGCGGCATACGCGAACATGTGCGGGCCGCCGCGCGGCAGGCGATGCTGCCGCCTCATACGGCTCCCTATAAGGCGCCCTATCGTGTCCTCGCCATGTCGCTCGGCGCCATGGTCGCCACGGACTGGGCCCAGCAATATCCCGACGAGATCGCGGGCCTCGTGCTCGTCAATACGAGCCTGCGCCCGTTCAGCGGCGTCACCGAACGGCTGCGCCCCGACACGTGGGCCGCACTGCTCGGGATGGCCCGCCACTGGGACGACCGCGTGCGCTGCGAGCGCACGATCCACCGGCTGACCTGCGAACGGCTCGACACCCGCGACGCGGACCTCGCCGAATGGGTCGCCATCGCGCGGTCCGCCCCGGTACCCCGCCGTGCCGCGTGGCAACAGCTGATGGCGGCCGCCCGCTACCAGGCGCAACCGGCGCGCCCCGCCTGCCCTACCCTGCTGCTGTCCTCGGCGGCAGACCGCCTCGTCAACCCCATCTGCACCCGGCAACTCGAAGCCGCATGGCAGGTCGCCCACCACCAGCACCCGTGGGCCGGCCACGACCTCCCCCATGACGATCCGCACTGGGTGTGCGAGAGGGTCGCGCGCTTCAGCCAGCAATAAGGACCGCCAATAAAAAAACCCCGCGAAGCGGGGTTTCTTGTCTTGCGGGTACGGCGGCGATCAGACCACTGCGGCGGCCGCGGCGGCTTCCGCCGCCAGCTGATTCGGGCACTTGACGTTTTCCAGCGCGCCGAGCAGCGTGTGGGCCGCGGCTTCCACGCGTTCCTGGTTGCCGAACAGGCGCGCCGCGATCAGGCCGCTTTGCAGCGCACCGTAGACCACCTGCGCCAGCATGGCCGGCGGCACCGGGTACGGCATGTCGCGTTGTTCCTGGCCTTTTTCGAGCAGTTTCGTCAGCCAGGCCTCGTTGACCGCGTAGAAGTCCTTGAGCACCTTGTGCACGCACTCGGGCAGGCTCAGGACTTCCGTGGACAACATGCCCGCCAGGCAGATCTGGTCCGAGCCGCAGGTTGCGCGAATCGGTTCCAGGTATTGGCGGGCCTGGTCCAGCAACGGCAGTTCCGGGTCGATGTTCCGCATGCGCTCGGTAATGCGCGCGCTGTACGTCTTCACGGCCTCCAGGACCAGATCGTCCTTCGACGGGAAGTAATAGTGAATGCTCGAGGTCTTGACCCCGACCAGTTCGGCCAGATCGCGGTAGCTGAAGCCGTTGAAACCGCGGCGGCGAATCAGTACCAGCGTGTGCTCGAGCAGTTGCTCGCGAACAGGTTGCGTTTTCATATTCCCGAGGAGGCGGACACCGCGTCCAGAGTTGCGTATGCCGGAAGTTTATCTACACGAAGATAGATACTCAACCGGGAATTTCCCGAATCTGCCCGATGGGGCACAGGGGGCTTATGCAGGCAGCGTTTGCGCCACCAGCATGACGGCCGAGCCACTGATCAGGCTGAGGGCTACCCACCCGCCGAGGATCAAGGCACTGTTCCGGATACTCATGATGAAACTCCTTTCTTCTTCTGGTTCTTACAACTGAAGCAGGAGCCCTCATGAGGCTCCTGCCGGATCTGCCGCAATCGTCAGGAAACACCGCCGCGCGGGGAGAGAGGGTCCGCGCGCCGGAAGCGTCCTGACGGCTTCGGCGTATCAGGCAGGAGACCGGATATGTCACCTGCCATCAAAGCTTGCCGTCAGGCATTCGCGCCATCCGTGAACACATCGAACTGACGCGACGGTTCAGCGGAGACGCCGGTACGATCCAGGCCGGCTACGGTGCGGGCACCGTCGGTGTAGACATCGGTCGTGCGGGCACCGTCGTAGTACGGGTTGCGCGGGCGGTTGATATCGCGGGCGCCGTCGGTGTACGGGTCAACCTTGCGGCTCGGTTCGGCGGAGACACCCACGCGGTCCAGACCGGCGACGATGCGAGCACCGTCGGTGAAGGGGTCAGCCTTGCCGACGCGGGCGCCGTCGAGGTACGGGTCGGCGGTGCGGGCACCGTCGGTGAAGCCATCGCGGTTGCTGATGCGGGCACCGTCGGTGAACGTGCTACGCGGTTCGCTGATGGTGCGGGCGCCGTCGAGGTACGGGTCACGCGAGCCTTGTGCGGCTTGGGCGGCACCACCGATGAAAGCGGCGGCAAGGGCGGCGGCGGTAAGGATAGTCTTGGCGTTCATGATCTAGCTCCGTTTCGTTTGGGCGCTACGAGGTTGACGCTCGATCGGGCCCGATGTCTGTGTTGCGGTCTTTTTCGTTTTTCGCTACATCTACTGGTAGGTAGAGATCCAGCGTTAAAAAAAAGACCGACTCCCGGTACTGACTGCTGTGCTGCTGGTTTGTGACGCTGACTGCGTCGTGACCATGGATCGAATAATATCTACTACTAGATAGATAAGCAAGGTGTTTTTTGCGATGCCGGCCTAAATAGTTTCTATCGATGCGATAGCATCGGCCTGCGGCCCAGTCTGGTGGCCGCCAAACTCCTGGCGCCACTGCCCCCGATATCCATGACCGCGATCGACCCGAATCCGCCAGCCCGCACGGCCTCACGACTGCCAGCGGGGCGCGCCGCGGCGCTGCTGGCCTTGCTGGCGGCCGCTGCCGTGGGCCGGCAACTGCTGTTCCGCTCGGTCGAGCGGGCCGCGTTCAATACCTGCCCGGACCATGCCGTCACGCCTGAACAGATGGGGGCGCCTTCCGTCTCTCTCAAGTTCGCGAGCGGCGATCGCACGCTGCATGGCTGTTTTGTGCAGGCCACGGCACCGGATGCGCCGGCGCTTTGCGTGTTCCATGGCAATTCGGAGTGCCTGTCGGACTGGGCGCCCGTGCAGGCGCTGCTCCATGCGGCGGGGATTTCGTCGTTCGTCTTCGATTACAGCGGCTACGGCTCGAGCACCGGGCGGCCCACGGTGCGCAATCTGCGGGAGGATGCGAAGACCGCCTATGCGCATTTCCGGGCGGCCACCCCGCGGGCGGTGCGGCATTACGTATTGGGCTACTCGCTGGGGTCCGGGATTCTGCTCGACGTGCTGCACCGGCTGCAGCCGGCACCGGTGGGCGCGATCATCGGCGCGGGATTCTCGTCGGCGCGTGCCGCGGCGGTAGCGACGGGACGCGTACCGGGGTGGATGGCGTGGATGCTGCCGGACCCGTGGGATAACGCGGCGCGGGTCTGCCGGCTGCGGATGCCGCTGATGCTGCTGCATAGCCGGATCGACGCGACCATTCCCTATAGCCACGGCCAGCAGCTCGCGCGCGTGGCGCGGTGCGCCAGCCGGCTGGTGACGTTCGAGGACCTGCCCCACAACGCCGCGACCCATCCGGACTGGCTCGCGGCGTTCTGGGCGCCGGTGATTCCCTATCTGCGGTCGGATGACCTGCGTGACCCCGCCTCGGGAGGCTAACCTGGTCAGGCGTGCGCGAGCGCCGGACGTTGGGCCGGCCGCGCGGCGGGGCGGGGGGAGGCCGGCTCGTCGTCGAGCTTGAACTCGCCCACCACGCTTTGCAGCTGTTGCGCCTGGTCGGCCAGCGCCGCCGACGCCGCGGCGGCCTGCTCCACGAGCGCGGCGTTCTGCTGCGTGACCGTATCCATCTGCGCCACAGCCTCGTTCACCTGCGCGATGCCCGTGCTCTGGTGATCGGACGCAGTGGCGATCTCCGCGAGGATCTGCGTCACGCGGCGCACGGCCTGGACGATCTCCTTCATGGTCTCGCCGGCCTGCCCGACCAGCGCCGAGCCGCTCTCCACCTGCCGCGCCGAATCGCTGATCAGCACGTTGATCTCCTTGGCCGCGGCGGCGCTGCGCTGCGCGAGCGTGCGCACCTCGCCCGCCACGACCGCGAACCCGCGGCCCTGCTCGCCCGCGCGGGCCGCTTCCACGGCGGCGTTCAGCGCGAGGATGTTGGTCTGGAACGCGATGCCCTCGATCACGGCGATGATATCGGTGACCTTGCGCGAGCTCGTGTTGATGGCCTCCATGGTCTCCACCACGCTGCCAACCAGCGCGCCACCGCGTTCAGCGATGCCCGACGCCTCGCCCGCGAGCGTGTTGGCCGTGCGCGCGCGGTCCGTATTGAGCTTCACCATCGACGTCAGTTCACCCATGCTCGATGCGGTTTCCTCGAGCGTGGCGGCTTGCTCCTCGGTACGCTGGGACAGATCGGTATTTCCGGCGGCAATCTCGTGCGATGCCACCGAGATCGCATCCGTTGCGGCCTTGATGCGCGTGACGAGGTCCGTCAGCATGTCCTCCATCTCGCCCAGGCCGCCGAGCAGCCGGCCGAACTCGCCGCCGCGATCGGTCTCGAATTCCTTGCTCAGGTCGCCGGCCGCGACCGTTTCCGCGATAAAGACCGCCTCCGAGAGCGGCGACTCGATGCCGCGCACGATGCCGATGCCGGCCACCACGCTCGCCAGCAGCGCGAACACGCCGAGGCCGTAGACGATAGCGCGTGTACTGTCGTCGTCCGCGGTGGCCACGGTCTCGGCGGCCGCCGGCTTCGCCGCCAGCCGCGCCTCGAGCTGCGTCACGCGTCCCAGCGCCACGGCCATGATGACCGCCATCACGATCAATACCACGCCAAAGGCGATGCCTATGCGTGCGCGAATGCTCAAGTTCGTCAAAGCCATGGGTGCTCCCGCTCCTCTTGCGCCCTCGCGTGGGGGATCCCGCGGGGCTTTCGTCGTTCGATCGCTGTCCTAACGGCAGATGAGCGGGCAATCTTTAGCGCGATCGTTCTTGCAATGCGGCGAACCGTCGATGCGGTGCGGCAAGCGACGCCCGGGCGTGCCATCATTGCTGTTTTCACGCGCGTTTTTGCACGCCAACCGGCCGACGAGGACCCCAGCCATGAGCACCCCGATTCGATACGATTTCCGCAGCGATACCGTGACCCGCCCCACGCCGACGATGCGCGCGGCCATTGCCGAGGCGGTGGTCGGCGACGACGTGTTCGGGGACGATCCGACCGTGACGCGGCTCGAAGCGCGTGCCGCGGAGATGCTGGGCAAGGCAGCGGCATTGTTCGTGCCGACCGGTACGCAGTCCAACCTCGTTGCGCTGATGGCGCATTGCGGGCGGGGCGACGAATATATCGTCGGGCAGATGGCGCACTGCTATCGCTGGGAAGCGGGTGGCGCGGCGGTGCTCGGGAGCATCCAGCCGCAGCCGATCGCGAACCAGCCGGACGGCACGCTGGCGCTGGACGATATCGCGGCGGCGATCAAGCCCGACGATCCGCATTTTGCGCGGACGCGGCTGCTGGCGCTCGAGAACACGATCGGTGGGCGGATTCTGCCGCAGACCTATGTGGTCGAGGCCACGACGCTGGCGCGTGAACGTGGGCTCGCGTGCCACCTCGATGGGGCGCGGCTGTTCAATGCGGCGGTGGCCTCGGGCGTCGCGGCCGATGTGCTGGCGCGGCCGTTCGATTCGGTGTCGGTCTGCCTGTCGAAGGGGCTCGGGGCGCCGGTCGGCTCGGTGCTCGTGGGCTCGGCCGAGCTGATCGGCAAGGGGCGGCGCCTGCGGAAGATGCTGGGCGGCGGGATGCGGCAGGCGGGCATTCTGGCCGCGGCGGGGCTCCATGCGCTCGAGCACCATGTGGCACGGCTCGCGGACGATCACGAGAATGCGCGGCGGCTGGCGGAAGGATTCGCGAAGGTGCCGGCATTGAAGGTGGTGATGCCGGACACGAACATCGTGTTCGTGACGGTGCCGGCCGAGCATGCGGCGGCACTGGCGGCGCATGTGGCGGAGCTTGGGCTCGGGGTGACGTCTGCTTATGGCGCCACGCAGCAGCGGTGGGTCACGCATCTGGATGTGGGGCGGGCGGCGGTGGAGGCGGCGGTGGAGGCCGTGCAGGGATTCTTTGCTTCGCGTTGAAGCGGAAACAGGCCACCCTCAAGGCGCGGGCATATACTCCGCGCCCCATCTCTCCGCGAGCAATCGGCACCGTCCCAGCGGCAACGCGTGGCGCTCCATATCGACCACCACGATATGGTCGGCCCACGCCGGGCGAGGCGGTGCGTCGTTAGTGCGGCCGTCGGTCAGCACCCATAGCAATCGTTGCTGGGCAGGCGCGCGCCGGGCGTGGCCGGCCAATACCTGGTCGGCGCGGGCCATGCCCAGCGTCAACGGTGTGCCCCCGCCCCCGCGAATCGGGCGGAGCCAGGACTCGTTCCACGGACGCGCGCGGGACGGTTGCAGCCGGACTTCGGCGCGGCTCGCGGCGAAGCACACCAGTGCCACGTCGCCGCGCGACTGGTACGCGCGCTCCAGCAGTCTGAGCAATACGCCCTTGGCAAATGCGAGCTGCCTTGCCTGCAGCATCGAGCCCGAGCAATCCAGCGCGAAACAATGCAGCACGCCCGCACGCGCGTCCGCGTCGCGGTAACGGAGGTGCGATGCGTCAAGCGCATCCCGGCCCTTGCGCGCGAGCGTGCGCGGCCAGTGCACGCGTGTGCCAGGCTGCAGGCCGCGTGCGCTGCCACCGCGAGGGGCATGCCACCGGGCGCCGCCCTGTCTGGCGGGCGTATCGCGCCGGTGGCCTAGGCTTTTTTTGGCGGTAGCTTTCCGAAGGGCTTCAGCGGTTTGACGTGGGCTACGGGGGTGGCCTGCTCCGTTGGCGGTGGCAGTGCGCCCCATTCATCGCTGCCCGGCTGCGCCTCCGGCGCGCCCGACGTCGGGTCCGATGGCGGGTCCGATGGCGAGCCCGGCGACGACTCGGCCGTGCCACGCTCGTCTGGCGAGCCCCCCTGCGACGCCTGCCGGCGGTGGTAGAGCACAAGGTCCGCCACCGCGTCCACATGCGCCGTGGTCAGCGCCGGCGCGCGCTCCCACGCCGCCAGCGCACGGGCCGCGCGCAGCATGACGAGGTCCGCGCGCACGCCGTCCACCGCGGCGGCGATACACAGCACGCTCACGCGCGCGTGCACCGCATCGTCGAACGCCAGCGATCGCAGCCCCGCGCGGGCATCGGCCACACGCGCCGCGAGATCGCGCTGGCGCGCCGCGACGCTCGCGCGAAACCCCTGCGGATCCGCATCGAACGCCAGCCGCGCCCGCACGATGGCCTGCCGCGCCACGGGATCGTCGTAATTGCCGATGGCCAGCGCCAGGCCGAAACGATCGAGCAACTGCGGCCGCAGGTCGCCCTCCTCCGGATTCATCGTGCCGACAAGCACGAACCGCGCCTCATGCTGATGCGAGACCCCATCGCGTTCGACCACATTGACCCCGCTCGCCGCGACGTCGAGCAATTGATCGACGAGCGGATCGGGCAGCAGGTTGACCTCGTCCACATACAGCACACCCTCGTGCGCGCGCGCGAGCAGCCCCGGCGCAAACCGCACCTGCCCCTCCTGCAACACATGTCCGAGATCGAGCGTACCCGTCAGTTGCTCTTCGCTTGCGCCCAGCGGCAACGTCACGAAATGGCCATGGGGCAACAGCTCGGCCAGCGCGCGCGCGGCCGTCGACTTGGCGGTGCCGCGCGGCCCCGTCACGAGCACGCCGCCGATGCCGGGGTCCACGGCCGCGAGCAGCAGCGCGAGCTGCAGACGCTCCTGGCCAACCAGTGCGGAGAAAGGAAAGATCGGTCTTGCCGAGGCGGTCATGAATGTCCTTCGAGCCGTTGCTCGTTGTCGAGCAGATGCGCTTCGATACGCGCGCGCTGGTCGCCGGGCTCCTGCCACAGCCCACGCTCGATCGCTTCGAGCAGGCGTTCGCAGATGCCCTGCAACGCGCGCGGATTATGCCGTGCGATCCAGTCGCGCGTGGCATCGTCGTTGACATAGGCGTCGGCCACCAGCGCGTACTGATGATCGGCGACCACGCGCGCGGTGGCATCGTAGCCGAACAGGTAATCGACGGTGGCGGCCATCTCGAACGCGCCCTTGTAGCCATGGCGCTTGACCCCGTCGATCCACTTGGGGTTGACCACGCGCGTGCGGATGACGCGTGCAATCTCCTCGCCGAGCGTGCGCACCCGTGGCGCGGAGGGGTTGGCGTGATCGCCATGATAGATCGCGGGCTGCGTGCCGCCGAGATGCCGTACGGCGGCAACCATGCCGCCCTGGAACTGGTAGTAGTCGTTGGCGTCGAGGATATCGTGCTCGCGGTTGTCCTGATTCTGGATCACCGCGTCGATCTCCGCGAGCCGCGTGGCAAAACTCTCCCGTGCATCGATGCCGTCGGCGCGCTGGCCATAGGCATAGCCGCCCGCATGCAGATAGGCATGCGACAGGTCCGCGTCGTCCTGCCAGCGGCGGCTGTCGATCAGCGGCTGGAGGCCCGTGCCGTAGTCGCCCGGTCTTGCGCCGAACACGCGCCAGGTCGCACGCTCGCTTGCCGTGGCGTCGTCGACGCCCTCGGCCTGGAGCCGCGCACGTTCGGCCAGCACGCGCGCGCGGATGGGGTTCACGTCCTCGCTCTCGTCGAGCGCCGCCACCGCGTGCACGGCGGCATCGAACAGTTGCACGAGGCCCGGGAAGGCATCGCGGAAGAAGCCCGATACGCGTAGCGTGACGTCGATGCGCGGGCGGTTGAAGGTCGAGACGGGCAGGATCTCGAAGTCGACCACGCGATGGCTGCCGGGGGCCCATTTGGGACGCACACCGAGCAGCGCCATGGCCTGCGCGATATCGTCGCCGCCGGTGCGCATGGTCGCCGTGCCCCATACGGACAGGCCAACCGCGTTCGGGTACTCGCCATGCTCCTGCAGGTGGCGCTCGACGAGCTGGTCCGCGGAACGCACGCCAAGCGTCCACGCGGTGCGCGTGGGCACGGCGCGCGTGTCCACCGAGTAGAAATTGCGGCCGGTCGGCAGCACGTCGGGGCGACCGCGTGAGGGCGCGCCGCTCGGGCCCGGGGGAACGAACTGGCCGTTCAGGCCGCGTTTCAGCTGCAACAGTTCCTGATCGCCGCAGGCGTCGAGGCGCGGGAGGAGCTCGCTGGCGATGTGGTGCAGCGCGCGGCGCGTGTTGGGCAGGTCCGTGCGCGCCATCGCGCTATCGCTCTCCGGCGCACCCGCCAACGCGTCCCCCAACATGTCTTCCAGCAACGCCAGCGCCAGCAACTCCAGCCGCTCGCGCGTGTCGCCATGATGTCGCCATGGCCCGGCATCGACGCCCGTCAGCAACGCGGGCCGGGGCCCGTGCCACGGTGCGGCCCAGTCCGCGTCGAGCGGGTCGAAGTCGAGGGCCAGGTCCTTTGCCAGTGCGTGGAGCAAGCCGACACCGTCGCCCGCCGGAAAGCGGGCCAGCGCCGCCAGCGTGTCGCGCCGCTGCGTGCCGTGCGGCGAGGCGCCGAATACGTGGAGCCCGTCGCGGATCTGGGACTCCTTGAGTTCGCACAGCCACGCATCGGTCCGGTTGAGCAGCGCGTCTTCCTCGTCGCCACCGGAAGGCGCCTCGAAACCGAGTTCGCGATGCAACTGCTGGTTCACGATCGTATCGAGGATCGAGCGACGCAACAGTTTCGCGCGCCGCGGGTCGACGGTCAGCGCTTCGTAGTACTCGTCCACCTGCCGCTCCAGATCCTGCAGCGGCCCATAATTCTCGGCCCGCGTCAGCGGCGGCATCAGATGGTCGATGATCACCGCCTGCGCGCGGCGCTTGGCCTGCGCGCCCTCGCCCGGATCGTTGACGATAAACGGATACAGATGCGGCAACGGCCCGAGAATCGCATCGGGCCAGCACGCCGCGGAGAGGGCCACGCTCTTGCCCGGCAGCCATTCGAGGTTGCCGTGCTTGCCCACATGCACCACCGCATCGATCGCGAACACCTCGCGCAGCCACAGATAGAACGCGAGGTAGCCATGCGGTGGCGCGAGCTCCGCGTCGTGATAGCTCGCGTAGTCGTCCACACCATAGGCCCGCGCGGGCTGGATACCGATAAACAGATGCCCGCTGCGCACGCCCGCGATCATGAACCGCCCCGCGCGCACCATGGGGTCCTGCTCGGGCTCGCCCCAGCGGGCGATCACGGCATGACGGTTCTCGGCCGGCAGCGACGCGAACCACGCACGGTAGCGATCCATCGCCAGGCTCTGGAACGCGGGCCGCACCGCATGCTGATCGAGGTCGTTGGTCACGCCCTGCGTCAGCGCGTGCATCAGCGCATCGCCATCGGCAGGCAATGCCTCCACCGTATAGCCCTCGGCCGCCAGCAGCGAGAGAATGCGCACGACCGACGCGGGCGTATCGAGCCCCACCCCATTACCGATGCGCCCCTCGCTGGCCGGATAGTTGGCCATGATCAGCGCGACACGCTTCTCCGCATTGGGCAGCGCGCGCAACCGGCACCAGCGCCGCGCGAGTTCGGCGACGAACGCCACGCGCTCGGCGTCCGCCTGGTAACGCACGACATCGGCCTCGGTATGCGGACAGCGATACGCGAGGCCCTTGAAGCTGATGGCCCGCGTGATGATGCGTCCATCGACCTCGGGCAACGCGACATGCATGGCGATATCGCGCGTGCCCAGCCCCTGGGTGTCGGCCAGCCAGTCTTCGCGATTGCCGCCGGAAAGAATGACCTGCAGCACCGGCGCGTCGTTGGCGATGACCACGCCATCGCCCTCCCCGCCGTCGGGCGTGCCGGCCGAGAACGCGGTGGTGTTGAGCACGACCGACACCGCATGCGCATCGCAGAGCCGTTGCAGCACGTCGCGGCAGATCGGTTCCTTGAGCGAGGTCAGCGCAACGGGCAGCGGCCGCATGCCGGCGTCCATCAACGCCGCGCACAGCGCATCGAATACTTCCGTGTTGCCTGCCTGCAGATGGGAGCGATAGAACAGCACGGCCACGACCGGCGCTTCCGCCAAGCCGCGCGCGCACCATTCGTGCTCCCAGTCCGCGAGCGTGGCCACGCCATGATCGCGGTGATAGAGCGCCGCCTGCGGCAACACCTGCGGCGGCAGCGCGGGCTCGCCGAGGCCGAAGGCATGATGGCCGATGCAGCGAAAGAACTGCTCGGCATTGCCCGCGCCACCCTCGCGCAGGTAGTGCCAGAGCAGGTGGCTCAGCGCGGCCGGCGCATTGCCATGGCGCGCCAGGTTCTCGTCCTCGGCAAGGTCGCCGGAGCCCATGACCAGCAGCTGATTGCGCGCGCGGGCGAGTTCGGGCAAGCGCTCGAGCCCGTAGGCCCAGTCGCTGGCCCCGCCCAGATGATCGACCACGACCACGCGCGCATGCCGCAAGACCTCGTCGACATAGAGGTCGAGCGACGCGGGCTGGCGCAGGTACATCTGGTTGGCCAGACGCACCGAGGGAAAATCGGCACCGAGGCGCGGCACCACGCTCGCGAGCAGCGACAGCGTGGTGTCGGCGGCGCTGAGCACGACGATGTCCCCCGGTGTCTGCTCGATGCGCAGGACGATGGCGTTGTCCTCGACAAAGCCGCCCGGCCGGGTAGACAGCAGGTGCATGGGGTCAGGCGTTTGCCAGCGCGGCCGTCAGTTGCGATTGCAGCGTCGCGTGGTCGAGGTCCTGCCCGATCAGCACCACGCGCGTGCGGCGGCTCTCGCCGGGGCGCCATGCACGGTCGAAATAGCTGTCGAAACGCTGGCCCACGCCATGCACGACCAGCCGCATCGGCTTGCCCGGCAGCGCCACGAAACCCTTGATGCGATAGATCGTATGCGACTGCACGAGCTGGCCGAGCGCCGCCACGAGCCGATCCCGATCGACATCGCCGGCCTCCACCACCACCGAGTCGAACTCGTCGTGATGATGATCGGCGTCGTCCCCGTCGCCATGATGGTCCACGCGCAGGTGGATGGTGTCCTCCGACGCGCGGTTCAGGCCGAGCAGCAGGTCCACGTCGATGCGGCCCCCCTGTGCCGGCACGATCTTGACCTCGGCCGGAATCTCGGGACGCACGAGCGCCTCCACCTGCGCGCGCTGCGCGTCGTCCATCAGGTCGGTCTTGTTCAGGATGACGAGGTCCGCGCTGCCGAGCTGATCTTCGAACAGTTCATGCAGCGGCGACTCGTGGTCGAGGTTCGGATCGGCGCGGCGCTGCGCGTCCACGGCAACCGGATTCGCCGCGAACTGGCCGGCGGCGGCGGCCGGGCCATCGACCACGGTCACCACGGCGTCCACCGTGAACGCATTGCGGATGCTCGGCCAGTGGAAGGCCTGCACGAGCGGCTTGGGGAGCGCCAGGCCGGACGTCTCGATCAGCACGTGATCGATCTGCTCGCGGCGCTCGAGCAATTGCTCCATCACCGGGTAGAACTCTTCCTGCACGGTGCAGCACAGGCAGCCGTTGGCCAGTTCGTAGAGTTGCCCCGTGGGCTCGCCCGCGTCGTCGCAGCCGATGCCGCAGCCCTTGAGGATTTCGCCGTCGATGCCGAGTTCGCCGAACTCGTTGACGATGACCGCGATGCGGCGGCCGTTGGCGTTGTCGAGGATATGGCGCAGCAGCGTCGTCTTGCCGCTGCCGAGGAAGCCGGTGACGATCGTTGCCGGGATTTTGTTGGTTTGCATGCCGGTCGAAAGGTTGTGCCGCGAAGGTTTTTCGCAAGGACGACCAGCATAGCAGAGCCGCCGCGTCCCCTCTCGCGCGAAGAGGGGACCGGAGGGAGATCAATCGTGCACGACGATCGACAGATGGGTACCGGCAGGCACGCGTACGGTCTCGCGATAGGTGCCGCGCACGGCCTGCCGCACGATCGGCAGGCTTGCATAGGCCTGCAGCGTCTGCGGCACGGCCGTGGTCAGCGTGCGCAGGCTGGCGTAAGACGCGGGATCGATCTGCGGCAGCACGAAGCCGCCATCGGCGCGCACCGGGTAGCCATAGCCGGCCGGGCTCGCGCTCGCGGGCATCAGCGACGCCGCGGTGGCGCTCCAGGCCGCGAACTGCTGCAGGAAGCCCGAACCGGGCTGCACCGAACGGATGGCCGCGTCGAGCACGCCCACGGAGGCCGTGGTACTGAAGTTGGTGAGCAGGTTTCGGTAGAACGCCAGCCCGAGCTGACGGTTCAGGAAGCCGCCGAACGAACCCGATACCGAGTAGCTGTCGCACACCCTGGCGTCGAACGGACGCCAGACCGTGAGGTTGCAGTTGTACGATCCCGCGCCATAGGCCACATAGTCGCGGAAGCGGACGTCGCGGATCGCGTTGTACGTGGGATCGATCGTGAAGCTCGCGAAGTCCTCCATCATCATCGCGGTGGCTTCCTCGAGCCACGTGTCGTACATGTAGACGCTCGACTGCTGCACGCCACGGCGATAGAAGTTCTGCATGTGCATGCCTTCGTGCGCCATGGTCATGCGCATCTGCTGCATGCCCGCCGCGCCCGCGAGATAGAGCGTCTCCGAATCGAGGTAGAGCGAGATCGATTCGTTGCTGAACGGCTGGCTTGCGCGCTTGAAGTTGTTGCGCGCGTAGAAGTAGCCCACGAGGTCGTACGGCTTGTTGTTGCGATCGAAGTTCAGGATCACGATGTCGATCGGCTGGCCGCTGCCGTCGATCAGCGTCGAGAACTGCTGCGCCCCCCACATGACGCCGCCGACGGACTTGAGCATGTCGTAGATGCCGCCGGCACCCGCATACGCGGCGGCCAGGCTGTCGAGGGTCGTCGAGTCGATCCTGCCCGCGCCTTCCTCGCCGTTCTCCACCCAGAAGTTCACGGTGGTGCCGTCGGTCGTGGCGATCTGCTTGCGCAGCGTCGCGGTACGCGCGCTGTTGTCCGCGTGATACCAGGTGCGCGAATTCGTCAGCGCGGTAAAGTTCGGCGCCTGCGGTGCGATGGCCGACGACTGCGGGCGCTTGTCGCCGACGAGCGTCGCCCAGCCATTGTGGTTGAAGTCCGAGATCGCGCGCCGCGTGGCCTCCGCATCCTGTGCGCCACCGTCGAGCTCGAGGCTCTGCAATGCGGCCGGAAAGCGGGACGCCGTCAGCGAGATCGCGGGCATGGCCTGCGCCACCGCGCCGTCGTTGGTAAAGACGAGCGACACGTCCTGGCCATTGAGGCCCGCGATGCTGACGGGCAAATCGACCGCCGCCAGCGACGTGTTGCTGGCTTGCCAGACGCCCGTGCCGCTGCCGGCATAGGTATTGGCGTCCACGGCCGCGCAGCCGCCGCAGGCGGCCGCCACCACCAACGCCGGCGTGGCAGGCGCGCTGGGTGCGACGGGTCCGGACGTCGTGGCCGGTGTGCTCGTCTGTGCCGCGCCGCCGTCGTCGCCGCCGCCGCCACCGCAGGCGGCAAGCGCCGCGCTCAGCGTCATGGCCGCTATCGCGCCCCAATTCGTTGCATTGCGCGCACGCATGATACTTTTCCCCGTTCTTTGTCTAGATTTTTTTGGTCCCTGTGGAAGACAGGTCCATGGGGCAATATCGGCAGCGCGCGCCCGGTCTGTACCCCTGCGCCCGGATCAGGCCCGAGGGGCTCGGTGTGTGGCGCGGCGCCACGCGGCGGCCGCGCCGGCCAGAAACGCGAGCAGCGTGAACGCGGCGGCACCGAGGCGCCAAGGCGTGGACGCGGGCGCGAGCGACGGCGTGGTGCCTGTTACCGGTTCGAGCCGGATGCCGTGAATCGGCTCGGCCTGGGCGGGCGCGGCCGGTGCCTCCCGCGCGGGCCGCGCGGCGGGGTCACGGCTGACATGCATGGGGGTTACCGGTGAAGGGCGTGATGGCGCCGAGGGCACCGAGCGGGCCGAGCGGGCCGAGAGAAGCGTCCGCGCATCCGCCACCTTCGCGTCCGCGAACTGCCGCCCCATGTCGCGCAGCAGGGCGGCATCCACATGCGCCGCCTGCGACGCGCGCGCGATATGCGCCATCAGTACCGGATTGCCGCACGTGTTCGCGGTGCACGACAGTCCGTCGCGCCGCACCGACGCCGCATAGCGGCGCAGCAGCTCGGCTCGCTCGGCGTCGCTGAAACGGTAACTGCCCTGCCGGTCCACTTCGATGAGGCGCGCCAGCATGGCCTGCATGGCATGGGGATTGGCCGTGCGGAAGAATCGGTCCATGCCCAGGTGCAGGCTGTCGGCCACGTACACGTCGTAGGTGCGTTGCCAGAACGTGCCCGACATCTGTTCGGGGACGGTCGCCTGGAAACCGTAGAGGTGCTCGATCTCGCGCTGGATCTCGCGGGCGCCCGCGTAGCCCGAGCGTTGCATCGCGGCGATCCATTTCGGATTCCAGTGGCGCGCATTGAGCTCGGTGGCCAGCCACGTGCGCGCGTCAACGGTGCGCGTCTCGCCGGCCGTGCGCAGGTTGTGCAGCCACAGCGGCGGGGCCTGTCCCGTTACCGAGCGCGTGGCCGCGACGAGGCCGCCCGCGTACTGATAGGTATCGTCGTTGTCGAGCGCGCCATAGAGCGTGCTTGCGCGCGAGAACAGCACGGCCTGGTTCGACCGCAGATGGCTGGCCAGCGCGCCCGGTGCGCTCTCGCCCCAGCCATCGGCCGAGTAGGCGTGGTTCATCGCGTGCAGATAGAGCTCGGCCAGTGCGTTGCGCGGTCCCTGCGTGCCGGGCTGCGCATCGCCGGCCGGCGGCTGCGCGTCGCGGCTCTGCTCGACCATCTGTTGCACGCCGATGGCGTAATTGCCCGGACTTGCCGCGAACACACGGGCGCGAGCGAGACGCGCGGCCTGCGTGGCGTCGGTACCGCGCGCGATCAGGGCGTCCGTCACTGCCCGGTCGTGCCGGCTGATGGCGTTGTCGCCCGCCGCGGCGGCCAGCCGCGCGGCCTTGTCGAGCAGCGCGACCTTGTCGCCAAACCCGTCGCGATAGATGCCCGAGATGGTCAGCACCACGTTCACGCGCGGACGGCCCAGTTCCGCGTCGGGAATCAGCTTCACGTCTTCGACGATGCCGCGCGCATTCCAGACGGGCGTCACGCCCATCAGGTACATCGCTTCGGCTTCCATTGCGCCCTGATGCCGTTCGGTCTCGCCGTACCAGAGGACCATGGAGACGGACTCGGGCGGCGCCCCGTGTTCCTGCCGATAGCGGGCGAGCGTCTGTTCCGCCATGGTCTTGCCGAGCGCCCATGCCGCGCGCGTGGGGATCTGGGCGCCGTCGAATGCGTGCAGGTTGCGGCCCGTGGGCAGCGAGTCGGGGGTGCGCACGGGGTCGCCGAGCGGGCCGCTGGGCAGGTATTCGCCGTCGAGCACGGTGAGCAGCCCGTCGAGTTCGCTTGCGGGCGATACGCGCAGGTCGGCGAGCCATCCACGGCCGGCCGCAATGGCCGCGCGCGCGGCGTCGGCGAGCGATCGGTCGGCCGCCGCCGGGGGCGCCGCGGGACCGGCGTCGTGGAATGAGGCGGAAGGGGCGGAAGGGGCGGAAGGGGCGGAGGGCGCATCGAGCGACGGCTCGCGGCCGGCGACGAGATCCGCGGCCCATTCCCGAACACGCGGCATCCCGAGCGCGCGGACCTGCGCCGGACGCAGCCGCGCGGCCAGCATCGTGGCCAACGCATCCTCCTGCTCGCGCAGCGGCGGCATCTGGCCCAGCGCGTGAATGCCGAGCGGCACGGGCTCCGCCTCCACGCGATGCAGAAACGCATGGATCGTCGGCTCGATCGACTCCCACGGCGCGCCCGGATCGAGCCCGAGCTGCCGGTCGAGTCCGAGCGCGCGCACCTCGGCAATCGCCTGCGCGCGGTACTGGCGCGCAAGTTCCGGCGAGGCATCGCGCGTGGCGGCTTCCTGCTCGATGGCTTGATCGAGCTGCGCAAGCGCCGGCGGCTGGCCCGCGTTGGCAAGCAGCGGCGACAGATGGCTGACGAGCACCGCGGCACTGCGGCGCTTGGCCTGGATGGCCTCGCCGCCGCCGTCCTGGATGTAGACGTAGGCATTCGGCACACCGCCGAGCAGCACCTCCGCGCTGTCGTCGCCCGACAAACCCACCTGCTTGCCCGGCAGCCATTCGAGCGTGCCGTGGCGGCCGACGTGCACGACGGCATCGGCACCGAAGGCATGGCGATACCAGAGATACGCGGCGATATACGAATGCGGAGGCGGCGTGAGCAGATCGTGCGAGGTGTCCTGCGCGCGCGCGAACGTCGAGCGCAGCGGCTGCGGGCCGACGAAGAGGTTGCCGAAGCGCAGACCGGGAATGACGAATGCCGGCTCGCCTTCCGTCACGGTCTTGCCGTCAATGCCCAGCGAGCCCCGCGCGGCCACGCGCGTCATCATCAGCGGGTTGCGTTCCGGTGGTCCCCATGCGCGCGTCACCGCCTCGCGGAACGCCGGCGGCAGCGCATCGAACCATTTGCGGTATTGCGACACGGGCAGCAGCGTCACGTGCCCCGCGCGCACCATTGCGTCGAGCTCTCCCGGCGACCACGTCTCCACGTTGCGGCCGTTGGCCTCGAGCAGGCGCGTGAGCGTCGCGGTGTCGGGCAGCGCGGTGCCCGTACGGTAGCCCGCCGCGCGCAACCGCTCGAGCATCGCGGCCAGCGAGGGCAGCGTCGCCAGATAGCTCGCGCCGATATTGCCGCGGCCGGGCGGGTTGTTGTAATAGAGGATAGCCACATGCCGGTCCGCGGCCGGCCTGGCGCGCAGCGACAGCCATTGCCGCACGCGCGCCACGATGGCCTCCACGCGCTCGGGCACGGCGACACTCGCGCGTGCGCCTTCCACGTCTTCCTGCGTGGCGAACAGCATCGGCTCGGTGGCACCGGCGCGTTCGGGCGCGGTGACCAGCAGCGGCACGCGGTCGCCCGGGATGCCGCGCACATCGGCGGCCCAGGTTGCGCGGCTGTCGCGCGTGGCAACAAGGTTGATGATCCGGATGCGATGCGCGGCAAGCCAGTCCTTGTCCTGCGCGCGGGGAATGGTCAGGTTCAGCGACAGCAGCAGCGAGATCGGCGACGATGCGCCATCGGTCGTCAGATACGCGTCGAGACTCGACAGGGGCCAGCCGAACACCGGCACCACCCCGATGCCCTGCCGCTCGAGCGCCGCGATCAGCGCATCGATATGCGCAAGATCGCGCTGGCGATAGCTGGTCGCATAGAACGCCAGCGCGACGAGCGGCGACCGCGCCCCTACCCCGCCCCCTCTTTCATCTCCGCCTCTTTCATCTCCGCCTCTCTCGCTCCGGTACCAGGCGAGATACGCGGGCAGGCTGTCGAACGGCTGCGCGGCGCGCGGATGATAGATGCCCGCCGCCGGCGCCGGCCGCACCGCGGGCACGTCGATCGCCGCGCCACGCTGCGCCGCCGCATAAGCGAAGAACGCGGCGAGGTTGTCCGCGCCACCGGCCTCCCAGTACTGGCGCGCGGCATCGTTGCGCGCGGCATCGAGCGCCACGCCCCACGCCGCTTCCGCGTCCGCGGCAGGCGTGGCCAGCAACAGCGCGCCGCGCGCCTGTGCGGCGCGCATCGCCGGGGCCAGCGTGCGCTGCATCGCACCCGGCACGTACCACGTCTGGACGACATCGGCGCGCGCGATGCGCGTCGCGGCCTCGGACGCCGTGGCGGCAAAGTCGATGTCCGCGATGCCGTCGCCCTGCGCGTACCGCGCACGGAAGGCCGCCTGCGCCGCGGGCAACAGATGGGTGTTCGGGGTGATGACGAGAATGCGCACCGGCGCGGCGAATGCCTTCGGCCCCGCGATCAGCAGCAGGCAGAACAGCAGCAGGGCCGAGGCCGTCAGCAGGCTGGCGCGGACGGAGCGAGGAATGAACACAGGGGGCGACGACGGGACAGTCGGGGCGGTCGGGGCAGACAAGCGCAGCATTCTACCCTTGCGCCTCGCACGCGCGTTTGCCATGCGATGTGTGGTGCGCGACACCATCCAAACGCACGTTGCAGGGTGCCGCAACCTGTTGTTTTTGCGCTCACTGAAATCGACAACGCAGAGGGAAACGCCGGGGCATGAGTGCATGTCATTCATGCGCGCGAGGCAACAAGCGAGCATGCCCGCGCGTAAAAATGACAATCGCGTGCAGAAGTGATCGATGCTTCGTGCACAAAGTGCATGCCCCGAAACACCCGTTATGCGCCGGCAAAAAATCTACACCGGGGAGCGGCGAGAGGCAATCATCCGCGTGGGCGAGCCCACACGGAGCATGGTGACCCATCGTGTACCTCACCTCAGGTCGACTATATTGATGGTCATGGCAAGGCATTTGCATTAACAGCAGTCGTCACCCCTGGAGGTATCTGCCATGCGTTCGCTTGCTAACCTGTTCAGTCCACCGACGCCCGAGAAGATCGCTGAGAAGGAACTGCAAGACATGAGGCTGACGCTTTTTCAGGCCGAGCGTCGCCTGCTGGAAGCGCAGATGCAGGTGGACTACTACCGCAACATGATCTCGTTCCTCGAGGAAGTCGGGACGAGCGGTGTGGAAGGCGTCGCCGACAAGCGCCGCGCCGCCGCGCCGGCCACGGAACCCCGCGCCGACAAGCGGCCGGAAGAGCTCCCGCAGGTGCCCCAGCCCGCGCGCGTATCGCCGGGCCTGACCACCGTGCCCATCGTGCCTTCCGCGGCCTGAGGCACGTCCGCCACGCGGCGGAGGGCCTGGCTGGCAAGCGTCGGCCGCCGAAGCGTGCGCGACCGAAGCCTGTGCGATACTCGCGGCCGTGCGCCTCCGCGCGGCCCGGCCGATTCCCGGCGATGGGCCCTCGCGCGCGCCCCGACCCTGGAACCGGCCTCCTCTCATGACCGCTGCGCTGCTCCCCGCCATCGAACTCGAATCCGCGCCCGAACGGTCGCAATCCGCGGCGCAACCGCCCGCTTATACCGTCATCTGGATGCATGGCCTCGGCGCCGACGGCAGCGACTTCGTGCCCGTGGTGCCCGAACTGGGCCTCGGCGACGCGCCCAATATCCGCTTCGTGTTTCCGCATGCCCCGGCCATGCCCGTCACCGCCAACTGCGGCTACGTCATGCCGGCCTGGTACGACATCCTCTCGTTCGACGAAGTCGGCCGACGCGGCGATGAAGCGGGTATCCGCAAGTCGCGCGACGCGATTCGCGCGCTGATCGCGCGGGAGAACGCGCGCGGGGTCCCATCCGAGCGCATCGTGCTGGCCGGTTTCTCGCAGGGCGGCGCCATTGCCTACACGGCCGGCCTCACGCATCCCGAGCGCCTGGCCGGGATCATCGCGCTATCGACGTATATCCCCTCGCCGGACCTCGTCACGGCCGAGGCGTCCGCCGCGAATGCGGACACGCCGATCTTCGCGGCCCATGGCACGGGCGACGATGTCGTCCCCCTTGCGCTCGGCGAGCAGGCGCGCGACTTCGTGCGCGCGCGGGGCCATGCGCCCGAATGGCATACGTATCCGATGCCGCATTCGGTGTGCCTGGAAGAGATTGCCGATATCGGTCAGTGGCTGCGGGCCCGTTTCCAGGGCTCGCTCGCATGATTCCGCAGACCCCTCCCCCGCGCATCGACTTCAACACGCGCAAGGCCCTGCTGTTCGCGCTGGCCGCGGAACGCCTCTCGGCCTATTACGAACACCGGACATGGATGACGGACGCACAGGGCGCGACGCTGGCCGGCATGTGGCTGTCGCGGTCCAAGCTGCAACTGGCGTTATCGGAGCGGCGGCTGCTGTCCGAGCTCAGCGACCAGTTCGCGCGCCAGCTCGCGGAGACGCTGTCGCGGGAAGCCGGACTGTATGCGGCCCACGAGATGATGGAAGCGCTGGACCCGAACTACCAGTCCGCATTCGCCCACGACATGCTGGACGAATGCGAACGGCTGCTGCGGGAAAACGGCGTCACTGAGTAATCGCGCCGCGGCGCGGCCGCGTGAGTTCGGCGATATCGAGCCGGCGGAACACGAGCGCCGACAGCATCGTGATGATGCCCACGCTGACGAAGGCCAGCCGGTAGGCCGGCGCGGCCACGCCGAGCTTGACCGAAAACAGGCTTACGAGCCCGCCGCCGATGGTCACGCCCAGGCCGATGGCCAGCATCTGGACCATCGAGAACAAGCTGTTGCCGCTGCCCGCATCCTCGCGCGACAGGTTCTTCAGCGTCACGCTGTTCATCGCCGCGAACTGCATCGAGTTGGACGCGCCGAAGGTCGCCAGCTGCAGGATCGACACCGCAAGCGGCCAGCCCGGCGCCATCGCCGCGAACGACGCGATGGATCCGCCGACGATCAGCGTGTTGACCACGAGGAAGTTGCCGTAGCCGAAGCGGTTCACGAGCGGCACGATCCAGCGCTTGGCCACCGCGCCCGCGAGCGCCACCGGCAGCAGCATCAGCCCCGAATGGAACGGCGTGTAGCCCAGTTGCAGCTGCATCAGCAGCGGCAGCAGGAACGGCACCGCGCCGGAGCCGATCCGCGCGACGAGATTGCCGATCAGCCCGGTGGTGAAATTCGGCTCGCGGAACAGCGCAAGACGAAACAGCGGCGTGCGATGACGGCGGGCGTGCGGAATATAGAGCAGCGCGGACACGACGCTGAGCGCGGCCAGCGCGATACCGAGCGCGGGGCCGCCGGTACCGTGCGAAGCATCCAGCGCCAGCGAGAACGACACCATGCATAGCGACAGCAGGCCGCAGCCGAGCCAGTCGAAAGGCGGCGCCACGCCCGACTCGCCGGCCGGCAGGTAGCGGCGCACCGCGAGCAGGCCGATCAGCCCCACGGGCACGTTGATCAGGAAAATCCAGTGCCACGACGCGCTCTCCACGAGCCAGCCGCCCAGCACGGGGCCGAAGATCGGACCCACCTGCCCGGCCACCGAGACGAACGCCAGCGCCGCGATGTACTGCTCGCTCGGCACATTGCGCAGCACCGCGAGCCGCCCGATCGGCAGCAGCATCGATCCGCCGATGCCCTGCAGCACGCGCGCGATCGTCAGTTCCGTAAGCGTATGGGCGGTGGCGCAGAACACCGAGCCGAGCACGAAGATCAGGATGGCGGCGAAGTACACGCGCCGGGTGCCGAAGCGGTCGGCCAGCCAGCCCGAGGCCGGTGTCAGCATCGCCATCGTCAGCGTATAGGCAACGATCACCGGCTGCAGCGCGAGAGGTTTCTCGTTGAGGCTATGGGCGATGGACGGGAGTGCGGTGTTGAGAATCGTCGTATCGAGGGCCTGCATGAAGAAGCCCGCGAAGACGATCCAGAGCATGGCCTTCTGCGAAGACCCGGATGTTCCGGCGGTGGTGGGGGGTGAAACGGCAGTCATTGCATGGTTTTGTAGCGAATGCTGAAATGTTAACGAGGGCATCGCCCATCGGGAACCCCTCTGGAGTTATTGACTGCAATCGGAAATTCCGATGACAATGCCCCCATGCTCAATCCCGTCTGGATCCAGACCTTCTCCACGGTAGCCACGGCGCGCAGCTTCACCGACGCGGGGCGCCAGCTCGGGCTGTCCCAGTCGTCGGTCAGCGACCATATCCGCCGGCTGGAGCAGAGCGTCGGCCGCCGGCTCTTCGTGCGCGAT
This sequence comes from Cupriavidus sp. OTU4054, assembly GCF_038440175.1. Lineage (NCBI taxonomy): Bacteria > Pseudomonadati > Pseudomonadota > Betaproteobacteria > Burkholderiales > Burkholderiaceae > Cupriavidus > Cupriavidus sp. OTU4054. The sequence goes on along the minus strand of NZ_JASATF010000003.1, from coordinate 111,474 downwards.
ACCCATTCGCTGGCGCTGACGCCGGACGGCGAGGCGCTGCTGGTCCATGCGCGGCTGATTCTCGAGTCGATCGCGCGCGCCGAAGGCCAGTTCAGCGCCCCGAAGCTCCAGGGGCGCGTGCGCCTCGGCACCTCAGAAGACCTCGCGCAGGGCCCGTTGCCCAACGTGCTGGCCGCATTCCGCGATGCGCATCCCGACGTCGAGTTCGAGATCACCATCGGTATGACGGGCCGGCTTTACGAACTCATGGATGCGGGCGCGCTGGACCTGATGGTCGGCAAGCGGCGCGAAGGCGACCGCCGTGGGGTGCCGCTGTTCCGCGGGCAGCTCGAATGGCTATCGCGGCCGGGGACGGTCATCGACGTGCGGCAGCCGCTGCCGCTGATCCTCGTGCACGAGCCGAGCGTGACGCGCTCCGTGGTGCTCGATGCGCTGGCCAAAAGCGGCTGGCGCTGGCATATCGTCTGCTCCAGCAGCAGTCACTCGGGCTGCATCGCCGCCGCGCGCGGCGGGCTCGGGATTACCGTGCGGGCGCAGAACCTCTCCGGGCGCGGCCTCGTGCCGCCCGTGAACCACGCGGAACTGCCCGCGCTGCCCGATGTGGAGTTCATTTCGCTGTCCGCGCGCCGGCTCAGCAAGCCGGCCGAGACGCTGCTCCGGCTGTTGCAGAAGAGCGACCTGCGCGCGTCCCGCGACGACTAAGGGCCCGCGATAAGGAGCGCGCGATAAGGGGCACGACTTCAGCGCAGCGCGCGCAACGCCTCGTAGGCGGTCAGCAGGTGATACGGCGTGGTGGACGGCATTTCGGCACGCAGCACGCTGCCGTCGGCGGCCAACACCTCGTGCCAGCCCAGCGGATGCAGGAAACGAATCCGAAAACTCGCGATCCAGGCTTCTAGTTGCACCAACGCGCCGGCATCGCCACCGATCGTGCCGCGCAGTCCCAGCGCCCGCGCGAATTCGGTCTGGGCCCAGATGCGCTGCGTCGTATCGATCTGATGGCCTTTGCCATCGATCGCGGCGCAAACGCCAAGCGTATCGACATCGGCCACCCCGTGCGTGCGTGCGAACGCAAAGGCCTTGTCGAGCGTCTCCCGCAGCGGCGAGTCGCCGAAGACCTGCGGTGCCATCGCCACCAGCGAGTACCACTCGAATTGATGCCCGGGCTCGATCCGGTTGCCCGCGGTGCCCTGCGGCAGTTCGGCGATGCAACCGTTGAGCGGATCGACGAACGTTACGTGAACCGCCCGCGCCAGCGCCTGCAGCCGGCCGGCGAACCATGGGTCGCCCGTGGCGTCGAGCGCGGCGAGGTAGGCCTCGGTCAGGTGCATGACCGGGTTCTGCAGCACACCGGCGCCGCTGTCGCCGAAGTCGGCCGTCAGCGCGGCGTGATACAGGCCCGCGCCGTTGGCAAAGCGGTCTTCCACCACGTCCACGGTGGCTCGCAGCACCGCGAGCGCGTCGGGGTCCGACGAGGCGCGATAGTAGTGCGCCGCCGCAAAGATCACGAACGCATGGGTGTAGAGGTCGCGCGCGGTGTCGAGCGGCTGGCCGTCCGGGCCGACGCTGTAGAGCCATGCGCCGCCTGCCGCGCCGAAATACCGCCGCAGCGACGTGAACAGCGTGCGCGCGTGGGCCAGGTGGCCGGCCCGGGAGAAAACGAACAACTGGCGCGCGCAGGCCATCGCGCGAAAGCGTTGATCCGGCCGGGGCGCCCCGGTGGCGCCGTCGAGCGCCTCGTGCGCGAGTTGCCGGTCGGCGTCCCAACCCGCGCCGGTCCACGCCGGCAGCACGGTGGCGTCGTAGTGGGCAACGAGGGTGTCGATCGCGCGGACGAGGGAAGACGGTACGGACATTGGCAAAGGGAAAAGGGCACATGGCCGCGGGTGCGGCAGGCGCCGAGCGGCAAAGATACTGGAAATGCGCCGCCCGCGAAAGCTGCCGGGGCGCCTCCGGCACACGGCCGCTTTGCGGCTGGCATTGCTGCAAAGCGGTGCTATGGTAAAAGTCCGACGGCCCCGCCGGGGCTCGCGGCACGCCACGGGAGCGCACCATGGCCATGCAACCCCATATCACGCCCACTGCCCCGACAACCCTCAGCGACAAGCGCCGCACGCTCGTCATGCATGTGATGGAGGACCCGCCAGGACGCTATTCCTGGCGCATCGTCGTCGAAGAGCACTGCGGCGGTGCCGACTGCGACAGCACGATCGAGTCGTCGATGCATTATGCGTCCATGGCCGAGGCCGAGGCGGCCTGCTGGGCCTGCGGCAACGGCATGCTCGATGTGCCGCGCACCGCCGCCGGGCATTCGCGCCATCACTGAGGCGCAAAACGCTGCCGAAACGGGCCCTGAGCGCCACGTTCCACCCACCGGTTTGAAACGCGCCATTGCTTTTCAGCGCGTTTTTGCCACTTTGCACGGATTGCCCTAGGCTGTTTACTCCTCGGCCCGGCATCTCGCTTCCCCCCAGAGCGAGCGGGAGCGCATTGGTATTGGGAGAGAGCGATGGACAAGCAGACTGTGAGTCCCCGCCGCTTTGTCGAACTGCTGAACGAGCGGCTGACCATGCATCCGCTGTACCGCGAAGGCATGCATGTGTACGCCATTCCGGCCCACGCCGAGCATCCGCGCGGCCTGGTTTGCGTTGGCCCGCGTGGCACCGAAGGCATTTGCGCGACGATCGAGAACATCGTGCGTGGCGAGTGCGACGTGGTGCCCGATATTTCGCAGGACTGGCCGCCACGGGTCCCTGGCCCGCGTCATCACTCGGCCCCGGCGCCCTGAGGGGCGCCGCTTTCCCCTTCTCTTCCCCCTTCTCTTTCCTTCCCCTGCGTCCGCTTTTCCCTCGGCTTCGGCAATTGCTACACGGTGCGCACCTCGGCTGCGTACCGCGCGCACCATCGTTACAATGACACCCGCATGCAAAGCGGGAGAACCGATGAGAAGGATTGCAGAGGACGGGATTGTACAGGACGGAGTCGCCAGTCTCCCGGACACCCACGGAAACCCCCATGGGGAAGCCACTGCCGAGGCGCGCGCCGCCGCCGTCGCCGCGACCATCGCGCGCAAGGCCATCGATCAGGCCGACCATGCGATGCGCAACTGGACCGACCCGACGCCGGGCCCGATCCGCATCGGATCTCCCGAGCATCTGCGCCTGTTCAGCAACATGCTGCTCCAGACCCACAACCCCTACAAACCCGCCGTCATCGACTGGCCGAAGCTGGCGCCCGACGCCCTGCGCCGCGTGACGTCGCTGCCGATCTGGGATATCGCCGTGCAGACCGAAGGCCGCGCGTCCGTGCGCGTGCATGCGTTTGCCGGGACCGTGCGCGATCCGCTGCTGCGCAGTGCGCTGGAGATGGATGGCGACGAGGAAGCGCGCCACAAGGTCGTGCTGTCGAAGCTGGTCGAGGCCTATGGCATCCCGCTGGAGCCGGAGCCCGAATATCCGGTGCCCGCGGATCCCGAATGGGGCTGGCTGGCCACGGGCTACAGCGAGTGCATCGACAGCTTTGCCGCGTTCGGCCTGTTCGCCGCGGCCAAGCAGTCGGGGTTCTTCCCCGCGGAACTGGTCGAGACGTTCGAGCCTGTGATCCAGGAAGAAGGCCGTCATATCCTGTTCTTCGTGAACTGGGCCGCCTGGTACCGGCGCAGCCTGCCCTGGTGGCGCCGCCCGTTCTATACGCTCAAGGTGTGGCGGGTCTGGATCCACCTGATCCGCGAGCGCATCGGCATCGCCAAGGGCATCGATACGGGCGACAGCGTCCAGGACGCCAACTTCCCGATGAACGCGTCGGGCGCGTTGACGGAGTCGCTGACGCCCGGCGCGCTGATCGACCTGTGCCTCGTCGAGAACGAGCGGCGCATGGCAGGGTATGATGCGCGCCTGCTGCGGCCCGACTTCGTGCCGCGCATCGCACGACTCGTACGCCGTTTCGTGAAGTAAGTCCCTGCCCCTGCCCTGATAACGAGATGATGTTTGCCCTGTCCCTGCTGACACTGGTGATCTGGTGCGTGCTGGTGTTCGCGCGCGCGGGATTCTGGCGTGTGTCCAAGCCCGCGCCGTCGCCACGCCCCGCAACCTGGCCGCCCGTGGTCACGGTGATTCCCGCCCGCAACGAGGCCGACGTGATCGGCCGAGCCGTTGGCGGCGTGCTGGGCCAGCGCTATCCGGGACCGCTGCACCTCGTCGTCGTGGACGACCACAGCACCGACGGGACCGCCGATATCGCGCGCGCGGCCGCGGTCACGCTGGGCCGGGCCGATGCGCTGACCGTCATCGGCGCACGGGACCTGCCCGCGGGCTGGAGCGGCAAGGTCTGGGCCCAGTCCGAAGGGCTGGCCGCCGCCGACAAGGCGATGCCGGACGCGGCTTTCGTCTTTCTGACCGATGCCGATATCTGGCACGGCCCGAATGTGGTGAGCGATCTGGTCGCGCGCGCTATCGACGAACGCCGCGACCTGACCTCGCTGATGGTACGCCTGCGCTGCGAATCATGGTGGGAACGCATGATCGTGCCGGCATTTGTCTTCTACTTCGCCAAACTTTATCCGTTCCGCAAAGTTGCCGACGTGAACAGCAACGTCGCGGCGGCGGCCGGAGGCTGCATGCTGGCCCGGCGCGACGCGCTCGCACGCATCGGCGGATTCGAGGCCATTCGCGGCGAATTGATCGACGATTGCAGCCTGGCCGCGCAGATCAAGAAAGGCGGCTCGATCCGGCTGGATCTCGCCGACGACAGCCTGTCGCTGCGTCCGTACGACGACTGGTCGAGCCTCTGGAACATGATCGCGCGCAGCGCCTATACGCAGCTGCACTACTCGCCGTGGATGCTGGCCGGGGCGACGGCCGGGATGCTGCTGACCTATATTGCGCCGCCCGTGCTGGCGCTGGGCGGCGGTCCGGCGCTATGGCCGGCCTGGCTCGCGTGGATCCTGATGGCGGCCAGTTATCGGCCGATGCTGCGCGAATACCGCCAGCCGGCCTGGCTGGCGCCGTTGCTGCCCGTGACCGCCCTGTTCTATCTGGGCGCGACGCTCGATTCCGCGCGCCGTTACTGGCTCAAGCGCGGCGGCCAGTGGAAGGGGCGCTCGCAGGCGCCCGTCCGGCCGTGAGCGCATGCCGCGAGCGCGGGCATTCAGCGCTTGTCGAGATACCCCGCCTGCCTGAACCAGGCCAGCGCATCGCGCAGCCCGTCCTGATACGGACGCGGCGCGTAGCCGAGTTCGCGCATGGCCTTGGCCGACGTGAAGAACATCCGGTAACGGGACATCTTCAGCGCGTCCACGGTCACGAACGGCTCCTTGCCCGTGAAGCGGGCGATGGTTTCGGCCACGCGGGCAATCGGATACAGCGGCCACCGCGGCAGCTCGATGGTCGGCGCGCGCCGGTTGGACATGCCCGCGATATCGCGCAGCATCTGGCGCAGCAGCACGTCCTCGCCGCCGAGGATGTAGCGCTCGCCGATGCGGCCGCGCTCGAGCGCCTGGAAGTGGCCCGTGGCCACGTCGTCGACATGGACGAGGTTCAGGCCCGTATCGACGAACGCCGGGATCTTGCCGGTGGCGGCCTCGACGATCACGCGGCCTGTCGGCGTCGGCTTGACGTCGCGCGGACCGATCGGCGTGGACGGATTGACGATCACGGCGGGCAAACCTTCGGCTATCATGCGCTCCACTTCACGTTCGGCCACGACCTTGCTGCGCTTGTACGCGCCGATGGCCTCGTCCGCAGCCAGCGGCGCGGTCTCGTCCACGGGCGCCGTGGCGCCGGCCACGCGCAGGGTCGCCACGCTGCTCGTGTAGACGATGCGTTCGACGCCGGCGGTGCGGGCGGCTTCCATGACGTTGACCGTGCCGATGCGGTTGTTGCGCACGATCTCCTCGGGATCCGGCGCCCACAGGCGGTAATCGGCGGCGACGTGGAACAGGTATCGCACGCCGTCCATCGCGCGGGTCATGGACGCGGCGTCGCGCAGGTCGCCCTCGACCAGTTCGACGGGCAGGCCCTCGACGTTGGTGCGCGGGCTCGAGGCGCGTACGAGCACGCGCACCCGGAATCCGCGGTCAAGTGCCTGACGCATCACAGAAGAGCCCAAAAAACCGGAGGCGCCGGTCACCAGAATCGAATCGCTAATTTCAGTTCCCCTGTCATCAAAATGCCCTGCAAATACGTTGGCCCATACCAACGTATCGAACAAGAAAATCGGCACCGGTATATAGTAACCACCGTGCGTCGGAAAAGTGATGCAGAAATACCAATTAGATGATGAAAAATCGTACAAGAGTCGGGGGGCCGTCTCTATGCAGGTGATCCTTGCCCAGCCCAGGGGCTTCTGTGCCGGAGTCGTGCGCGCGATCGAGATTGTCGACCGTGCGCTGATCAAGCACGGCTCCCCTGTTTACGTTCGCCACGAGATTGTCCACAACAAGCATGTGGTCGAAACCCTGAAGAAAAAGGGTGCGCGATTCGTGGAAGAGCTGGATGAGGTCCCCGGCGGCGCCGTGACGATATTCAGCGCTCATGGCGTGGCGCGGACCGTCGTGGCGGAAGCGCGCGAGCGCGAGCTGCATGCGATCGATGCCACCTGCCCCCTCGTGATCAAGGTCCATACGCAAGGCCGCCAGTACGCGGCGGCCGGCCGCATCGTGATTCTTATCGGTCATGCCGGCCACCCCGAGGTGGAAGGCACGATGGGCCAGATTCCGGGCAACGTGATCCTGGTGCAGAACGAGGCGGAAGTCGGAACGCTCGACATTCCCGCGGATGCGCCCGTGGCCTACGTCACGCAGACCACGCTGTCCGTGGACGACACCCGTCATATCATCGCCGCGCTGCATCGGCGCTTCACCAACCTGGTGGGGCCCGATACGCGCGATATCTGCTATGCCACGCAGAACCGCCAGAGTGCGGTGCGAGAATTGTCCGCGCATGTGGACGTGATACTGGTGATTGGCGCCACCAACAGTTCCAACTCCAACCGTCTGCGTGAAATCGGTGCCGAAAGCGGCGTGCCGAGCTATCTGATCGCCGACGGCAGCGAACTCGATCCCGCGTGGGTGCGTGACGCCCGCGTGATCGGCATTACCGCCGGGGCGTCCGCGCCCGAGGAGATGGTGGAAGACGTCATCGCGGCACTGCGCCGCCTCGGGCCGGTCGAAGTATCGACCATGACAGGCCGCGAGGAGCATGCCGAATTCCGCCTGCCGGCCGAACTGGCCGACCCGAAGCTGGCCGCAAGGACGGCCAGAGACACCGAAGACGACAGCGACGCTCAGCTAGCCGACACCCGGCAAGCCGAAGCGCAAGCCTGAATACCACAGAAGGAAGCACCTTGGCCATTCCGTTCCTGCAGGTCGCCCGCGTGGGCGCCTACATTGCACGCAAGCATCTGTCCGGTCAGAAGCGTTACCCGCTCGCCCTGATGCTCGAGCCCCTGTTCCGCTGCAACCTCGCCTGCTCGGGCTGCGGCAAGATCGACTATCCGGACCCCATCCTGAACCAGCGCCTGTCCGTGGCGGAATGCCTCGAGGCAGTCGATGAGTGCGGCGCCCCCGTCGTCTCGATCGCCGGCGGCGAGCCGCTGCTCCATCGCGACATGCCCGAGATCGTCCAGGGCATCATCGCGCGCAAGCGCTTCGTGTACCTGTGCACGAACGCGCTGCTGATGGAAAAGAAGATGGACGACTACAAGCCGAGCCCGTACTTCGTCTGGTCAGTCCACCTCGACGGCGACCGCGAGATGCACGATCACTCGGTGAACCAGGAAGGCGTGTACGACCGCTGCGTCTCCGCGATCGCCGAAGCCAAGAAGCGTGGCTTCCGCGTGAACATCAACTGCACGCTGTTCAACGACGCCAAGCCGGACCGCGTGGCGAAGTTCTTCGACACCGTGAAGGAAATGGGCGTCGATGGCATCACCGTGTCGCCGGGCTACGCCTACGAGCGCGCGCCGGATCAGCAGCACTTCCTGAACCGCGGCAAGACCCGCCAGCTGTTCCGCGACATTCTGTCGCGCGGCAATGCCGGCAAGAACTGGGCATTCAGCCAGTCGACGATGTTCCTCGACTTCCTGGCCGGCAACCAGACCTACCATTGCACGCCGTGGGGCAACCCGGCGCGTACGGTGTTCGGCTGGCAGCGTCCGTGCTATCTGGTCGGCGAAGGTTACGTGAAGACCTTCAAGGAACTGATGGAAGAGACCGACTGGGACGCCTACGGTACCGGCAACTACGAAAAGTGCGCGGACTGCATGGTCCACAGCGGCTACGAAGCGACGGCCGTGGCCGACACCTTCGCCCATCCGCTGAAGGCACTGGGCGTGACCCTGCGCGGCGTGAAGACTTCGGGCCCGATGGCCCCGGACATCAACCTCGACAAGCAACGCCCGGCCGACTACGTGTTCTCGCGCCACGTCGAGATCAAGCTCGCCGAGATCGGCGGCCTGCAGAAGAAGCCCAAGGCAGGCAACGCCGCCAAGGATGCCGCCACGGTGCACTAAGCCCGTACGGCGTATCCCGCGCAAACAAGAACGGCTGCGAGCGATCGCAGCCGTTTTTGTTTTGCCCCGACGCGTGATGCTCCCGTGGTGCGTTAGCCGATCTGGTATTTCTCCCGGACCAGATGGCCGATGCCGAGGCGGTCGAGGATGGGCATGGGGCACAGGATCGTGACGCGGACCGTGCCGGGCAAGCGGCTGATTTCGATCGAGCCGTTGATCGTCGCGCGGTTCAGCACTTCGTCGTAGGGCAGGCCCGTGACGTCTGCCGCGCGCTGCAGACCGTTCTTTGTGGCGGCGTTCAGGTCCACGCCGCTGCCGATAAACGTGATGGGCCCGCTTTGCTCGATCTCGCGCTGGCCCCAGCGTTCGCCCAGCTCGGCGACCTTTTGCCGCTGGGCGGCGGTCATCGGGCGGGCCATCGGGGGCAGGTCGTCAAGGTTCTGTAACAGGATCGGGCCGTCGATCGTCAGGTGCTTGATGACCTCGACCGTCAGCTCGGTTTCGCCCGACACGTCGGTGGCATGGCCCGCGATTTCGCCGTTGCCCTGCTGCGCGTGCATATCGCCCATATACACGCCGGCGCCGGGCACCTTGACCGGGCAGATCAGGATGCAGCCTTCGCGCACCGAGTTCGTGTCCATATGGCCGTCGGTCTTGGCCGCATGCAGTTGTGCCTCGGTCATGCCGAAGCGGTGCGGCGCGCCGATCAGGTGCTGGCCGAAGTCCGCGCAGTTGTGCGAGTCCGGCAGGTCGCGCGACGGCGTGGTGCCGATATTGCCGAGGAACGGGCGCATCGGTGCGGCCACGCCCGGGATGTCCGCGCGCGCCAGGGAGAGGATCGAGTGCTGCGCCGCATGGTCGGGCAGCGCGGACATCTCCGATGCCTTGCCGGCAAGACGGTCCGCGACCTGCTGGTTGACCGTGAGGCTGACCTCGTTCTCCGCATCGAACACGATCACGTAGCCGTGGCTGAAGCGGAACGCGCTGACTTCCGCGCCGCAGTGATTGCAGCGGATCGCGTCCTCGCCGATGCCCTCGACATGCGATGCCGGATGCTCGGTGCCGCAGTGGCCGCAGAACTTGGCGACGAACGGATCGCCGTTGTAGCGGCCTTCGACGAAGCGCATGACGCCGGACGACGTCGCGGCCGACGTGACACGCATGCGCCGGATATCGAGCGCGACCGCATCGCCGACCTCGGCACCGGCGACGTACACGGGCTGCGTGACCTCGTGTCCGCCTTCGAACGCGGGCGTGATCATCGGACCCCAGCAGCCCGGCGGCGTGCCGGTGACAAGCGTGCCGCCATCGGCCAGCGGGCCCAGCATCGGCTGGCTCGGCCCGATGATGCCGCTGGTGTAGGTGTCCACGCGAAGGTAATCGACCGCCTCGGTCGTGGGTTGCGATGTCGTGCTCATGAAAGTCTCCTTGTGTGGGGGAAAAGCTCGAGGTGAGTCAGGTGCGCCATTTGCCTTGCCGCATGCATTGCAGCGCGGCTTCCACCCACGCGGATGGGTCGTTCTGTGGCAGCGTGTCGATGGCGAAGGCCGGACGGCCGTGCGCGGGTGCCTGCGCGATCTTGCGGTCGGCATCCGCCTGGTCGGCATGGCCCGCGTCGTCACCGAACTGGTGGCGCAGGCCCTGCACGGTCACGGCGATAAAGTCGCGGTTGTCGAACGTCCTTGCGGAACGGTCGAACAGATCGTCGTCGTACTGGACGAGTTGATCGCGCCAGACCATGCGCGCGATCGCGCGCCGATGCCGTGCAAGGCCCGCGCGGCCACGTTCGGTCAGCAGATAGAAGCGATACCAGTGGTCCCACTCGGTGCGCGGGGGCTGCGGTGCGCGCAGCGCGGCGCGGTCGGCCACGCGGTCTTCGGACGCTGCGATCAGGCCCACGCAGCGCGTCGGGCGCAACGCGGCGGCGGCGCTGGCCGCGCGGCCGCCTGCGTCGAAGCCCGCGAATACCGCCTCGGGAATATGCAGTGCATCCATCAGGTCGATCACGTCCTGTCCCAGCGCCGCGCGTTCGCCGATGCGGGGCGCGGCGGCGTCGTGGAATCGTGTGGGACCGTGGCCACGCAGGTACGGCACGATGACGCGCGCGCCTTGCGCGGCGAGCCGTGGTGTCACGGCGTCGAACGCGCGGACGTCGTAAGGGAAGCCGTGCAGCAGGATCACGGGGCGGCCGGTCTCGTCCCCGGCGGGTCAGGTATCCGATATCGAGCAGGTCGGTGCGGGCGCGGCGCAGCGGGTGCGTCGGGTTCACGGACATGAGGGCTCCTCTTCCGGCGGTGTGGTGACGATCAGCGCGCTGCCGATCCACCCGGCGAGCCACGCGCCCGCCTGCGCGACACCCGCGTCTTCGCCGAGCCGTTCGGCCAGCATGTCGCAGAGCGCGGCAAAGCTGCCGTCGCGGCGCAACTGCGCCAGCGCCTCGAACTCGAGCATCGATACCTGACGCAGACACGATGTGTAGTCCTGTCGCCAGACCAGCAGCGCCGCGGGTTCGGGCAGCATCTCGGCCTCTGTGGCGTCGTGCCACACACGCTCGGCGTTGGTGGTGACCGCGCGCATGCGCAGGGCCGGCGACAGGCACAGGCGCGCACGGTCCCAGTCGAGTGCGGCCAGATCGGCGGCGTCGAGCGGCGCGGCGTCGGCCGCCACGAACGCCGTGGAGAGCGCATGCTCGATCCACGCGAGTTCCTCGAGGTCGGGGTTGTCGGGGAACAGCGTGGCAAGCGTGTCGCCAAACCCGTCGGCATAGGCATCGAGCGTCCAGGCATGCGGAGGGCGTGCGTCGATATGCGTGATCGCGGTATGGAGGAACGCCGCGTGGCCGAGCCGATCGCGCGTTTTCGGATACGAGGCTTCGAGGCAACCGACCAGTTGCGCGCGATAGTTGTTCTGATACACCGCGAGGCCCGGATGCCCGGCGCCGATCACGCGATCGGCCGCGTCCGGCGATGCATCGACGAGCCACGCGCGAAAGTCGTGCTGGAGTTCGGCGAGCGTCATGCGGCCTCCCGCGGCGAAAAGCGATTGCGCGTCTTCGCGTGCGCAACCTCGGCGCATCCCGCCCTCTGCGCGCGATAGTTGTTCCGATACACCGCGAGGCCCGGATGCCCGGCGCCGATCACGCGATCGGCCGCGTCCGGCGATGCATCGACGAGCCACGCGCGGAAGTCGTGCTGGAGTTCGGCGAGCGTCATGCGGCCTCCTGCATGTCGGACGTGGCGTGCGGGCGGCCGGGCATGCTGGCGTGCATGCGGGCCAGCGCGAGCTCGTCGAGCAGCGTCCCCAGCGGCGGCACCTCCGCATCGCGCTCGATCATCGTCGCCACCGGCCCGACCAGCGACATGGCCCGCGCATAGAGCGCCCACACATCGGCGCACACGGGCGCATCGTGCGTGTCGATCAGCAGGTCCTTGCCGACGCTGTGTCCGGCCAGATGGATCTGCCGCACGCGCCCGGCGGGCACGCCGGCGAGATACGCCTGCGCATCGAAGCCATGGTTGGCCGCGCTGACGTAGATATTGTTGACGTCGAGCAGCAGGTCGCAGCCCGTCCGCCGGCACATCTCCGCCAGAAACTCCCATTCGGTCATGGCCGCGCCCGGAAACGCGATATAGCTCGACGGATTCTCGAACAGCATCGCGCGGCCGAGCGCATCCTGTGCCTGGGCGATGTTCGCGCACACGACACCGAGTGCCTCCTCCGTGTAAGGCACGGGCAGCAGGTCGTGCGACTGAAACCCGTCGATGCGCGTCCAGCACAGATGGTCGGACACGAACAGCGGCTCGACCTCGTCCACCAGCGCGCGCAGGCGGCGCAGGTAGTCGCGATCGAGCCCGTCCGCCGAGCCGATCGACATCGACACGCCATGCAACGCCACCGGATGGCGCGCGCGCACCTGCCGCAGGATATGGCGAGGCTGCCCGCCCTCGACCATGAAGTTCTCGGAGATGACCTCGACGAAGTCGACCGGAACCTCGCCGTCGAGGAAATCGCGATAGTGCTCCTTGCGCAGGCCGAGGCCAAAGCCGGAGAACGCGGTATTGGGAAGTGGCATGTCGATGGCCTCAGCGAAGATCCGGCGCGCGCCGCCACAGCATTGCATCGAGCGACCACCGTCCGCCGCCCCGCGCGATCAGCGGCAACAGCAGCCCGGCCCAGCTCAGATGCGTGGCCCATGCGTCGGGATAGACGAAGATCTCGATCACGGCGGTCATGCCGAGCAGCGCCAGCGCGGCCGGCCGCGTGAACAGCCCCAGCACGAGCAGGATCGGGAACAGATGCTCCGACACGGTCGCCAGCTGCGCCGCGAGATCGGGCGGGATCAGCGGCAGCGCGTACTCGGCGCGAAACAGCTCGTACGTGGTGTCCTTGATCGTCAGCAGGCCTTCCACCTTGGTCCGGCCCGAAAGAAAGAACACCGACGCGATGCCCAGCCGCGCCACCAGCAACAGCAGCGCGGACGGCAGGATGCGGTCGGCCCAGCGGTTCATCGCTTGACCGGCGTGAGCGAACCCGGGCCCTTGGGCGTCTTGATCTCGGTGCAGGTGCCCTTCTCGACGAGCTTCCAGGCATCGCCCTGGTAATCGCGTTTGGACGTGGCCGCGCACGTGGTCCCGGCGCCGGCGGCACAGTCGTTCTGTCCCGCGAGGGCCACGCCATAACACTTCTCGGTGGCTTTCTTGCCCTCGGCGTGGGCGATGTTGGCGAGTGCGGCGATCGAGACCGCGAGGGAAGCCGCGAGGGCGGCGCGCTTGTTAGGCATGGGTTCTCCCGATGTGAGGTTGAGGGTCAACCTGGCGGGAGAACAACGAGGAGAGTGTCGGACGATTCGCGCGCTCCCGTCAGGTGACGGGAGTTATAGCGGGGGAGGAAACGCGCTGTGTTTCGCCGTGTGTCCGGTATCGGCGGCGATACAAAACGTTTAAAAAAAACTCGCCGGGACAGGTCGCTGCGCCGCTACCGATACAAACCCGGATACAAACGCGGCGGCGATCCCACCATAGTCGGGACTGCCCCGACGAATGACAGGACCGCCGCGGCCCTCAGGCGGCGCCGCGTGCGTTATGGTTGGTGAGGTACTTGACGAGTCCGTCCACGCCGTCGCGCGCGACGATATCGGAGAACTGCTTGCGATAGACCTCGATGAGCCAGGCGCCCATCATATTGATGTCGTAGATCTTCCAGCCGTCGGCGGTTTTCGTCAGACGGTAGTCGATCAGCATTTCGTCGCCGTTGTTCAGCACGCGCGTGCCGACGACCGCGTCGTTGGCATTGCTGCCGGCCTGCGGCGGCTGGTAGCGGAACTTGGGATTCTGGTCGCGGAGCTGCGACAGCGAGACCGCATAGCTACGCACGAGCAACTGGGTGAACTGTTCCTGCAGCGTCTTCTGCTGCTCGGGCGTCGCGGTCTTCCACGCGGTGCCGACGGCGAGGCGGGTGGTCCGCCCGAAGTCCGTGTACGGCAGGAACTGCTTCTGCACGACGGCCGTGATCTTGGACAGATCGCCGCTGCGGGTGTCGGGGTTGGACTGAATCTGGGAAATCACGCCCTCGACGGCCGCGCGCACGAGGCGGTCCGGCGCGGCCTTGGTATCGACGGCCTGCGCGTGGGCGACGGAAACCACCATGACGGCGGCGATGGGAGCCACGATGGGAGCGAGTGCGACGGGATGGAAACCGGAGAGCTTCATGGGCGACTAAGTACGAGTAAGAAACGTACAGGTTCGAAACGAAACACCGAACTTAGTTCGACCTCGTTCGAATCCAGTTGAATCAGGCAGTAACAAAAAAAGACTGATCGGAAGGCAAACCAGTATATAGCGGATCGGCGGCGCGCCAACAGGGTGATCCATACCCCACCCGCAGGTGACGTCAGCGGCAACCGCTATACTCCGGGCTGCCGCACGCGCATCGTCGTGCCACGCCATACGGCCGCACCCAAACCGACCCCCAATGCTGAGACCGCTGCTTATCCGTACCGTCAAGTTCGCTACCCGTCACGCCTGGGGCGTGCTCGCGGTATCGCTGCTGCTCACCGCCGCAAGCGGCGTCTACGTGGCGCGCAACTTCGCGATCAATACCGATATCAGTCGCCTGCTTGAATCGGACGCACCGTGGGCCACCAACGACAAGGCCATCAGTGCGGCATTTCCGCAACGGGACAACCTGATCCTTGCGGTCGTGCAGGCCCCGGCCAAGGAACTGGCCGACGCCGCCGCCAACGAACTCGCGATCAAGCTGCGCGAGCAGACCAAGCGCTTCCATGCCGTGGGCCAGCCCGGCGGCGGCCCGTTCTTCGAGCACAACGGTCTGCTGTTCGCCGATACCGCCACCGTGCAGGACATGGGCGGCAAGCTGACGCAGGCGCGCCCGCTGCTGAACAACCTCGCGCACGATCCCACGCTGCGCGGCCTGTCCGATCTGCTGACGACCACGCTCGCGCTGCCGCTGCAACTGGGGCAGGTCAAGCTGTCCGATATGGAGAAGCTGCTCGGCGAGAGCGCGAAGACCGTGGACGGCGTGCTCGAGAAGAAGCCGGCCGCGCTGTCATGGGCGGGGCTCGTCGATGACGAACTCAAGCCCGACGCGCAGGGCCGCGCATTCAGCTTCATCACGGTCTCGCCGGTGCTGAACTTCAGCGACCTCAAGGCCGGTTCGGCGGCGAGCAACGCGATCCGCGCGGCCGCCGTGGACCTCAAGCTGGCCGAGCGCTACAACGCGCAGGTGCGCCTGACGGGTTCGCAGCCGCTGGCCGACGACGAGTTCGCGTCCGTGAGCGAGGGCGCGGAACTCAACGGCATCCTGACGCTGATCGTCGTCATCGGCATTCTCTGGATGGCGCTGCGCTCGGGCCGCCTGATCGTGGCCGTGCTGACGAGCCTGATCTGCGGCCTGCTGATCACGGCGGCGCTGGGCCTGGCCATGGTCGGCGCGCTGAACATGATCTCGGTCGCGTTCGCGGTGCTGTTCGTGGGCCTCGGCGTGGACTTCGGCATCCAATATGGCGTGCGCTACCGGGCCGAACGCTGCGAGCACGGCGACCTGTCGCTGTCGCTCGAACTGGCTGCGCGCGACGTCGCCACGCCGCTCACGCTGGCCGCGGCCGCCACGGCGGCGGCCTTCTTCTGCTTCCTGCCCACCGACTATCGCGGCGTGGCCGAGCTCGGCAAGATCGCGGGCGTGGGCATGATCGTGGCGTTCACCACCACGTTCACGATGCTGCCGGCGCTGATCCGCGTGCTGCGCCCCACGGGCGAGCGCGAGGCGCCGGGCTTTGCCTGGCTTGCGCCGGCCGACGCGTTCTTCGAACGGCATCGCAAGTCGGTATTGCTGGCCACCGGCGCGATCATCGTGGCCGGCATTCCGCTGCTGATGCATCTGCGCTTCGATTTCGATCCGCTGCACCTGAAGGATCCGAACTCGGAGTCGATGTCCACGCTGCTCGCGCTCAAGGATTCCCCGCAGGCCGGCACGGACAACGTGAGCGTGCTGGCGCCCACGCTGCCCGCCGCGCAGGCTATCGCCGCCAGGCTGGCCGCGTTGCCCGAAGTCTCGCGCGTGGTCACGCTCAATACCTTTATCCCGCCCGAGCAGGGGCCCAAGCTGGCCGCCATCGCCGATATGTCGAAGTCGCTGATGCCGGTGCTCACGCAGCAGCCGTCGGCGCCGGCCGACGATGCGCGCCGCGTGGCCTCGTTGAAGAATGCGTCTCGCCAGCTCGCGCTCGCCGCGGAGGATCACCCGGGTCCGGGCGCCGAAGCGGCCGCGCATCTGGGTCGCGCGCTCGGCAAGCTCGCGGCCGCGGACGCGGCCACGCGCGATCGCGCGGAAGCCGCCATCGCCCTCCCGCTTCGGCTTGCACTGGCCAAGCTCCAGCGCGCGCTGTCGCCGTCGCCGGTCACGCGCGAATCGCTGCCGCCGGAGCTCGTGCGCGACTGGCTGGCGCCGGACGGACAGGCGCTGGTCAGCGTCAGCCCGAAGATGCCCGCAGCCGCGCGCAGCGACGAGGATGCCCGCCAGGCAACACTCGACCGCTTTACCGGAGCGGTGTTGCACGTCGCGCCGGGCGCCACGGGCGGACCCATCGCCATCCAGGGTTCGGCCGACACGATCATGACCGCGTTCGCCCACGCGGGCATCTGGGCGGTCATCTCGATCGCTGTACTGCTCTGGATTACCCTGCGCCGTATCGGGGACGTGCTGCGCACGCTGATCCCGCTGCTGGTCTCGGCGATCGTCACGCTGGAGCTCTGCGCCGCTTTCGGTATTGCACTGAATTTTGCAAATATCATTGCGCTGCCGCTACTGCTCGGCATCGGCGTCGCGTTCAAGATCTACTATGTGATCGCATGGCGCCACGGCAAGACCAAGCTGCTGCAGTCGAGCCTGACGCATGCGGTGCTCTATAGCGCCGCGACCACGGCCACGGCGTTCGGCAGCCTCTGGTTCTCGCACCATCCCGGTACCGCGAGCATGGGCGAGCTGCTGGCGCTGGCGCTGGTCTGCACGCTCGCGGGTGCGGTGTTTTTTCAGCCGATATTGATGGGGCGGCCCCGTCGGCGCATGGCGACGGACCCGCAGGGTCCCTCCATGCCGCCTGTCATGGTGGCTACACAACTGGCAAAATCGGCCGATAGTTCTCAAAGGCCCGACCAAGGCAATACCCGGCGATAGTTCGCTACCGCCGTTCGCAGCGATCATTCCCGCGCAGGAACCGTGTGTTGCCGCACCCGCATCATGCCGTTGATGTGTGCGCACGCTTGATTCTTGCGCACCGGCACCCCATAACAAAAAAATCACCGATCCTCGTGTACTCCATGCCCGCCCGTCTCGCATCCTTTCCCACCACCTCCCGTCCGCTGGCTGCCGCCGCGCTGACGGCCGCCGCGCTCCTCGCATCCGGCTGTGCCTCCGGCCCACAGGCCAACAAGGACGATCCGCTCGAACCGATGAACCGCGTCGTCTTCAAGGTCAACGACACCGTGGACCAGTACGTCGCGGTGCCGATCGCGAAGGGCTACCAGAAGGTGACACCGGAACCGGCGCGCACGGCGGTGACGAATTTCTTCTCGAACCTCGCGGATGTCGGCAACTTTGCCAACAATGTGCTGCAGGGCAAGGGCGTGGAAGCCGCGGAAACGCTGATGCGCGTAGCCATCAACTCGGTGCTCGGCATCGGCGGCCTGATCGATATCGCGACGCCGGCGGGCCTGAGCAAGCATTCGCAGGACTTCGGCCTGACGCTCGGCGTGTGGGGCGTGCCCTCGGGTCCGTACCTCGTGCTGCCGCTGTTCGGTCCGAGCTCGTTCCGCGATGGCGTCGGCCTTGGCGCGAGCTTCTATCTCGATCCCGCGCACTATCTGGACCCGGCGTGGCGTAACTCGCTGTTCGGCGTGAACGTGGTGAGCACCCGCGCGAACCTGCTGGGTGCTACCGACCTGCTCTCGCAGGCGGCGCTCGACAAGTATGCGTTCGTGCGCGATGCCTACAGGCAGCGGCGCCAGTACCTGATCGAAAGCGGCAGTGGCAAGCTGCCCGCGTACGAGGACGAGGACGACGACGCGGCGCCCGCCGCGGGCGCGTTCGGCGGTGCGCCGGGCGCGGCGTCCGCACCGGCGGCGCCGGCCCCGGTGAAGTCGACGACCACGCCCGCGGATTCCTCGGAAACGCCCAGGCAGTAACGACGAAAAAGGTCCCGACAGCACGACGGGAGAACGCTGTCGGGACCGCAAAGCAGCCGCCATTCTCGGCGCAACGCCGCCTCGCTCCCCTTCCCTTTTGACAACTTGAGATTCCGCTCGGCAGCGGCAATCTAAAGTTGTCCCAAGCCCCGCCGACACGCACGACCCTTCGCATAGGCTCGAACCCGATTCGATGCCCTACTCATGCGAGGTTAATCCGTGTCGTCATTCCTGCCGGTCCCCTTGCGCCGCCATACGATGGTCGGCGTTGACATCGGCGCGTCCAGCGTCAAGGTAGTCGAGATATCGGCCGCGCGCGGCGGCCGCGCCATGACGCTGCACCGTTGTGCCAGCGAGCTGCTGGAGAAAGGCGCCGTCGTCAACGGCAGCCTCGTGCAGGTCGATGCCGTGGCGAAGGCGCTTGCCAGCGCGTTGCGCAAGGCCCGCATCCATACGAACACGGCCACGCTCGCGCTGCCGCATTCGCTGACCGAATGCTCCACGGTGTCGCTGCCGGACAACCTCAGCCACGACGAATTCAGCGTGGAGGTCGAGCACGAAGCGCAGCGGCTCTATCCGCCGTCGGAGCCGATCAATTACGACCACGGCGTCATCGCGCACAACCGCGATACCAAGAGCCTGACGGTGCAGGTGGTTGCCGCGCGGCGCGACTCCGTGGAAGAGCGCATCTTCGCCGCGGAAATGGCCGGTCTCAAGCCGGTCGCCATCGAAGTGGAAGAAATGTCGATCCATCGCCTGATGGCATCGCGTGCCCGCGTTCTCGCCGACGGCCAGGCGCGGCCCGGCATCGAGGTCCTCGTCCACCTCGGCGCCACCCGCTCTGCCGCGCTGTTCTATCAGGGCACCACGCCCGTGCATCGGGAGCAGATCAACAGCACCGGCGAACAGCTGACCGAAAGCTGCGCGCGCGCATTTCGCCAGGACATGCGCAAGGCGGAGATCCACAAGCGAAAGAACACGCTGCCACGCGAATGGCGCGTGCAGATCCTCAAGCCGTCCCTCGAACTGCTGGCGATGGAAGTCCAGAGCGCCATCAGCAGCTTCGCGGCGCGCTCCACGCTCGGCGCCGTCGATCACATCCTGCTGTGCGGCGGCCATGCATCGCTGCCGGGTCTCGACGAAGCCGTGCAGGCGCAGACGCGCATCGCCACCGAGATCTTCGATCCATTCGCGCACATGACCATCGGCCGGCATGTCAATCCGCGCTACTTCGAGCGCGATCTGCCCGCGCAGATCGTCGGCGCGGGCCTGGGTCTTCGCGGAGTCGCGCACCCATGAAACCGACATCGGCCACACCTTCGTTAGCGGCGCCGACCACCGCCATGGGCGCCGGCAGCGGGACGATGAATGCACTGCCCATCGTGGACAGCATCAATCTGCTGCCCTATCGCGATCAGTTGCGACAGGCCCAGCGCCGCGAGGCGGCCGTCATGCTCGCCATCGCCTGTGGCATCGCGATCGTGGGACTGCTCGCCGCGCAGACCGTGGTGACGCATGCGACGGACAACGTGGCCCGGCTCAACACCGTCCTCAACGAGGAACTGCGCGAAATCGACAACCGGGTCGGCGAAATCCGCACGCTCGAGGAGGAAATGCAGGTGCTTCTGGCGCGCCAGAGCGCCATCGCGGTCCTGCAGCGCGAACGCATGCAGGCGCCCCTGCTGCTTGCGCAGCTGACGGACTTCGTGCCGCCCACCGTCTACGTCTCGACGCTGGCGCAGAAAGCCGGCGTCGTGACGCTGACAGGCGTCTCTGCCTCCAACCAGGAGATCTCCGCATTGCTCGCGAACATGGGCCGGACGGCCGGCGTTCGCGATCCGCAACTGATGGAGTCGCGCACCAGCACGACCGACGGCGCCGGCGGCGCGCGCCCCGCACGCCGTACCACCTTCGATTTCACCGTCCGGTTCACCCACGACGGCCCGCAGAAAACCGCCGACGACACACGCTCATGAAGATCCCTGCTTACCTTGGCGAACTGATTGCCCAGTTTCGCGACCTCGATGTGCGGGACCCGGCCAGCTGGGAGGCGGCGCCGCGCGCCGCGCTGTCGGTGTGCGCAGGCCTGGCGACATTCGCCGCGGGCTGGTTCCTGCTGATCGGCGACGGCATGGACGCGCTGCAGCGCATGCGCGCCGAGCACGAGACGCTGCGCGAATCGTATCGCGTACGGATTCGCCAGATCGCGAATCTTCCCGCGCTGCGCGCACGGAAGGAAGAAGTCGCGCTGCGCGTGGCCGCCGCGGAGCGGCAGTTGCCGGGCCGTACGGAAATGGACGCGCTGCTCGCGGATATCAACCATGCGGGTCTGCTGCGCGGCCTGCAGTTCGAACTGTTCAAGCCCGAGGTGGCGCGCATCGCGAGCAGCTTCGCGGAGATTCCGATCCGCATTCGCGTGACGGGCCGTTTCGCGGACCTCGCGGGCTTCTCCGGCGACCTTGCCACGATGTCGCGCATCGTCTCGATGCGCGATATCGCCATCCAGCACAACAAGTCCGGCGCACTGGCCATGGAGGCCGATGTCATTGCCTATCGCCTGCTCGAATCGGGCGAACGTTCCGCGCAGGCGGAGGGCAAGCAATGATGTCCGGCGATCCACACCGCTCCCTCGTGCCGCGCTTCCGCAGGCTGTGCGCCGGCGTGCTCGCCACGTTCGCGCTGACCGCCTGCCAGACCTCGGACGAAGAGAAGCTGCGCAAATGGCTCGACACCACGAAACGTGCCTCCGCGGGAGAACCGGCCGAGCTCGCCGCATTGCCGACCACGCCCGCGCAGGCGCCTGTCTCCCCCACCGATATCGATCCGTTCGCGATCGCGCGCCTCGCCGCGCCCGCGCGTTCGGCCAGTTCTCATCCCGAAGCCGAGCGCCGCCGCGAGCCCCTCGAGGACTTTCCGCTCGAGTCCATCCAGATGGTCGGCGTGCTGGAACGCGGCGGCAGGAAGGTGGCCGTTCTGCGCATCGGCGATCAGCTCCACCACGTCGGCGTGGGGCAACACATGGGCCTGCGCCATGGCCGTGTCACGCGCATTACCGATCAGGAGATCGCGCTGCGCGAGTTGGTTCTCGAAGGCGAAACCGATTGGAAGGAACAAATGACTAGTCTGAAGCTGGAGGCATCCTCATCATGAAATCCCGTCGCTGGCGGCGCGTGCTTGGAACAGGCGCGGCGCTCACTCCCGCGCTAGCCGCGCACGTGGCGTTTGCACAGAGCAATTTTGTCAGGCAGGTGGAGTCCACCGAACAGAGCGGCCAGACCACGTTTGTCATCGAGATGCAGTCCGCCATCGTGGGCAAGCCGCTCGACTTCATCACCGAGAAACCCGCGCGCATCGCGTTCGACTTCGACGATACGGGGTTCGCCGCGGGCCGCGCGCGCTACAAGTACGATAACCGGCTCCTCAATGGCGCGGATGTCGTGGAGACCGGCGGCCGCACGCGCGTCGTGCTCGATCTCAAGCGCTCGGTGCCGTATCACACCGCGGTCCAGGACAACAAGCTGATCGTCACGCTGGATACGCCCGCGGCGCTGGCGGCAACCCCGGGCATCACCGCCACCGCGGCGCGGAAGGATGCCGCCTCGTCGTCGTTCGCGGGGCAGCGCATGACGCTGAACTTCCAGAATGTCTCGGTGCGTTCCCTGCTACAGGTGTTCGGCGAGTTCACGGGCCTCAACATCATCACCAGCGACTCGGTGCAGGGCAACCTCACGCTGCGGCTCAACGATGTGCCGTGGGATCAGGCGCTACAGATCGTGCTCGACGCGAAGGGGCTCGATTCCCGCCGCAACGGCAACGTGATCTGGATCGCGCCGAAGATGGAACTCGCGGAGAAGGAGAAGCTCGAGTTCGAGTCGCGGCATCAGGTCAGCGAACTCGAACCGCTGCGCAGCGAGGTCTTTCGCATGAACTACCAGCGCGCCGACGATATACGGCGGATGCTGGTCGGAGAAGGCGGCGCGCAGGGCGCGCTGCGCATGCTGTCGAAGCGCGGCGCGCTGACGGCCGATATCCGCACGAACCAGCTGTTCGTCTCCGACGTGGCCAGCAAGCTCGAAGAGGTGCGCGCGTTTATCGCCAAGATCGATATCCCCGTGCGCCAGGTTCTGATCGAAGCGCGCATCGTGGAGGCCAACGACGACTTCAGCCGCAACCTCGGCGTGAAGCTCGGCTTTGCCGCGCGGTCCAACGGTGCCAACTATGGCAGCGAGTATGGCAACGTCGTGCCGACATTCGGTGCCGGTAACGGCGGTGGCGGTAGCGGAGGGGGCGACGCGACGACGGGCGCGCCCGCCATCAGCTTTCCGGCGGGCGCGTTGCTGGGCTCGAACCCCGCCGCGCTGGCATTCAGCCTGTTCAATGCAAACGCGAGCCGCTTCCTTGCCCTCGAAATCTCCGCACTCGAGGCCGACGGCAAGGGCAAGATCATCTCGAGCCCGCGCGTCGTCACGGCCGACAATATCAAGGCGTTGATCGAGCAGGGTACCGAGCTGCCCTACCAGTCGGCCACGTCGAGCGGTGCCACGTCGGTGAGCTTCAAGAAGGCCAACCTCAAGCTCGAGGTCACGCCGCAGATCACCCCCGAGGGCAAGGTCATCCTCGATGTGGACGTCAACAAGGACAGCCCCGGCATCGCAACGTCGAGCGGCATCGCGATCGACACCAAGCATGTGCGCACACAGGTGCTGGTGGACAACGGCGGTACCGTCATGATCGGCGGCATCTTCATGGAGGACGACCGCAAGCAGGAGACCAAGGTGCCACTGCTGGGCGATCTGCCGCTGATCGGCTACCTGTTCAAGAACGATGCACGCGTCAAGAACCGGAAGGAGCTGCTGGTGTTCCTGACGCCACGCGTGCACGCCGACCTCGAACTGGAGCCGAAGTTCGCCAACGCGCGATAGCCCCCCATCCGGACAACAAAAAAGCCGGTAGCGATGTTTCGCTACCGGCTTTTTCCATGCCGCGCCGCTTCATCAAGGCGACGCGGTCAAGGCGACGCGGCGACCGTGCAATCGGCGGGCACATAAGACGCCCGCCATGCCACGGCATTCGCCGGCGGCGTAACGGTGCACCGCCACGCCCCTTCCGCGCTGCGGTCGAGCCGGATGGCGGCGCCATGGATCACGTTGCTGGCGCGTCCGCCCAGGTTGATCCTCAGATAGCCGGTCTTGGCCGACGGTGTATAGGTCCACAGGCCGTCCGTCCTGATCGCACCGGCAAGGGTGGAATCCACATAGCCGAGATCGATGCTCGTGGGCCTGGTGATGCCGCGGCCAAGGTGATCTTCCACCGCCGTCTTGTAGGCGGCGAGTTCGGACACCGCGCGTGTCATCTGGGTGCGTGCGGTGTATTCCTGGTACTGCGGCACGGCGATCGCGGCAAGAATGCCGATCACGGCCACCACGACCATCAGCTCGATCAGCGTAAAGCCGGCCTGGGCCGTGGGTGTACGGCTTGCAAACATGGTTTCGACTTTCAGAGGTGGGAAAGAGGGGAAAGGGGAGACGGGTGACACGGCGCGAACCGTGTCACCGTGGTGCGGGAGATCAGGTGCAGTTCGAAGGCTTGTACGAGTCCTTCCAGCCGTCCATCGTCGCGGGCTTGATGACACAGGTCCACGTGCCGTCCGCTGCCCGGTTGAGTTCGATGGTCGCGCCATTGACCGAGGTGTTTGCCCGCTGACCCATCGTCACTTTCAGCGTGCCGGTCTTTGTCGCCGTGTCGTACTTCCACAGCGACGCCGCGTTCGGGTCGTACACCGCCGTGAGGTTCGACTGCACATAGCCGATGTCCTTGCTGATGATCGCGGTCTCCCCGCGCAGCAGGTGATCTTCGACACCGGTCTTGTAGGCGGACAGTTCACCGAGCGCGCGCGTCATCTGCGTACGGGAGGTGTAGTCCTGATACTGCGGCACGGCGATGGCGGCGAGCACGCCGATGATGGCCACCACGACCATCAGTTCGATCATGGTGAAGCCGGTTTGTACCGAGCGAGTGGTACGCGAGAAATACATGATGACCCCCAAAGAAAAAAAGGCAATGAACAAGGACGATCGGCCCAATGCCGATCGGCGATGTTCATGACATCACGCAGGGGCAATGCATCTCGCGTTATTGGGAAATTTTGAGAATCGCGCGGGCTACCAGCACTCCGACGGACGCAGGCTGCCGCCGAAGGTCGATTGCCGGCCGGCGTCGTCGAGCGTAAAGGTGCCGCACCGGTCGTCGCGCTGTCCGTCGACGGGTTGGGCGCTGGCAATGTAGCCCTCGCCGTTGTTCCGCAACGTCATCGATACGCGATACCACACCACCCGCCGCGCGCCGGCTGGCAATGGCCCGCCGGGCTGACCGTCGAGCACGTCGAGCGGGAACCTTCCCGGCAGGCCCAGCTGTCCCGCCTTGTCCGCATACACGCCCTGCAGGGCCATATAACGGGCCTGCCGCGCGGCGATATCCATCAGCGTTGCCCGCGCATAGGCCCGGCGCGCCGCGGAGGCATGCTCGCGGTAGAGCGGCATGGCGATGGCCGTCAGCACGCCGAGGATCACCACCACGGTGAGCATTTCGATCAGCGTGAAGCCGCGCGGCACAGGGCCGGCACGCGCGCGGTCGTCCGCGCTCATCGCAGCCTCGCCCAGTTGATGCGTCTGCCTTTGCGCTCGCCGAGGTCGGGATGGATCTCGTTGAGCTTTCCGACGCCCTTCTCCGTCTGCTGCACCATGTAGGTCTTGCCATTCATCGTGAATGTGGTCGGCGTACCGGCGCCATCGAGGCTGATGCCACTCACCGTGATCGCCGGCGTCGCGCCGAGTTCAGGCACGTCGAAGAACGAGCGCGCGCTCGCGCCGCCGCTGTCGAGGCGGACGGCCATCGAATAGCCGATGGCCTCGGGCCTGGTACACGACAATTGGCCCGTGGAACCCGAAGCGGGCGGAATACGCGTGTTGAAGAGCACCATGCTGCCGACCATGGTGGGATCATGGAGGATCTGCTCGTCCGTCGCGGTCAGTTCGAGCCTCCACCCCGACC
Organism: Cupriavidus sp. OTU4054; assembly: GCF_038440175.1. NCBI lineage: Bacteria > Pseudomonadati > Pseudomonadota > Betaproteobacteria > Burkholderiales > Burkholderiaceae > Cupriavidus > Cupriavidus sp. OTU4054. The sequence goes on along the minus strand of NZ_JASATF010000003.1, from coordinate 86,218 downwards.
TCGCGACGCGGCATGCCCCATCGGCCTTCCAGCACACCTGCTCCGTACTGACCGCGCGCAATTCCGGCGCGCCCGGCACGGTGGCCAGCCGGCTGATGGTCTGCACCTGCAGATCCGCGGCGGTCAGCGTGCCCGACATGGATCGCGACGCGTACTGGAAGGCCGGGTGAATGCCCGTGTTCCAGCTATCGAGGTCGCCGTCCCAGACGCCATGCATGCCATGCTGCCCGGGCGAGTATGCGCTGCCCGCGGACAACGTCTGCTCGTAGCGCCTGCCGGTGCCGAAGATCAACATCACGCGGGGCTTCGATCCGGACGCGGGCGTGGCGGCCGCCAGGATGCTCGTCGAGATGGGCTGACCGCCCGTCGCATAGAGCGGCGCCGCCCGGACGCGCCATTTGCCGGGATCGCTGTCGGTCAGGTCGAAGCGCCAGACATTGCCGAACAGGTCGCCGGCATAGACAAAGTCGGTGATGTGGTCCTCGTCGAAGTCTGCCGCCGTGACCTCGACGATGCCATTCCTGCGCTGCAGCTTCAGCGGGTCCTGGGCACGCCCGTGGCCCGTATCGAGATAGTGGAACGTTGCCGCGCCCGCCCCCTTTCCGGGATCCACGATCATGACAAACAGCCCCGCGGATCCATGCGCGCTGTTGTACCCGTTGCCGAACAGCACCGCCCATTTGCCGTTGTGCAGCCGCCGGATCAGCGGCTTGCCGTGCACCATGCCGAGATGCCCGCCGCACTGCGTGACGTTGCAGATGCCGTCCGCGTTCAATCGTGACGACGACCATTCGCCAAGCACCACCGCGGCCGCGTTGCCTTCGCGGAAGGTGGATGGATCGGTAACGTCGAGCGCATAGATCATCCCGCTGGTGGACGTGGTGTCGTCCGCGATGGGTCCGTCGACGCGCGCGCCGCCGCCGAGTCCGCCCACGAGCCACGTATGCCATGCGCCGGCATAGTACAGATCGCCGGAAGCGGGCGTCGCATCGACGAACAGGTTGTGCGCGTACTGTGGCGAGGTCAGGTCGTAGCTTTCCGTGCGTGCGCGCACCACGTCGACCACGGGCGACGGCATATAGGCGAGCGCTTCCACGCCGTCGTTCTGGATGGGCTGGCCGCCTCCCGCGCGAAACCCGTGCAGGAGCCCGTCATTGGCGCCGACATACACCATGTGTTGCCGCTGCGCGTGGCGCGCCTTGAAGGCCGCGTAGCTGCCATCGGGCTCGCCTGCCTGCTCCGAGGCATGCCGCCGGTCCCACCATGGGCCATCATAGGACGCGCCGGGGGCGCCGACCCAGCTCGGGCTCGAATGGCTGATGTCGCCGAGCAAGCCTTGCCGCTTGCGAAGCGTGCCGCCCGCGGCCCTGCCGATTTCGTCCTGGCGCGAACCGCGCAGGTAATCGAGTGCCCGCTCGCCGGATGCCTCTCCCGCGTTGACCGGGCCCAGCGCGGCGCGTTGCGCGTCCGACAGCGAATGCCAGCGGAAGGGAACACCCTGCGCGCCGTTCCAGGTCAGCACGGTCCGATCGCCCGGCACGACCCCGGCCGCGGTCCCGACCACGCCGTCGCACTTGCCGCCGGTGAGCCGGCACGATGCATCCCAGCGCGGACGCTCCTCGAGCTGGATGCGGCCGTCCTGCCGCGCGGTCACGCCGTAGGCGGTCAGCGCCCCCGTCCAGTAACGCTCGTCATGCGCGGTGAAATAGAACTGCGGACCGCCGTCGGTCCGCCGCGCGGGATCCGTCCCCTGCGCGGCGCTGGTTTCGGAGCGCGTTGCCGGCCTGGCCTTGAAGCACGTGATTTCATGGACGTTGCTGCCTTGGCCGGTACTGGCCGCGAAGCCGAAGCGCAGCGTGGCGGGGGGTGTGCCATTCTTCGACGCGATGTCGTAATCCTCGAAAAGCGGCTTGGCGATGCCGCCGTTGTAGCTGTAATGCAGACTGAGGCTGCCGTGCTGGCTCAGGCGCAGCGAGTAGGTAATGGGCTGCGCGTTGCCGCGCGTTGGCATCGCCACGCCTTGCTGGTTCGCCATGACGCTGGGCAGCGAGACCGACTTCAGCAACGGATAATTCGACAAGGCCGTGCGACCGCTGTCCCCGGCCTTGCCGGTCTTGCAGGCATCACGCACCTGCGAACTGCGAAGGCCATCGTTGGCCAGCGAGTAGGTCTGCGGAAACTGCCTGACGAGCCCCGCCCAGTTGGTGTCCCCCGCTCCGCGTACCACGATGTGGTTCGGCCTGCGGCCGACCCCCGTATTTGTCGTCTCTCTGGAATTCGAGAAGTTGCCGTATTCGTCGATGCCGATGCCAAGATAGGCGCCTGCCACGCCATCGTTCTCCGAGGAACCGTTCCCACAGCTATAGCCGAGCGCTCCGCCGGGCGCGCCGATCGACGGCGGAAGGCTGCCATCCGCGAGGAAAAAACTGATGCCGTCCGCGCCCGTACGATCATGTCCGTCGCCGCCATACGTCACCGTGGTGAACGCCAGTTCGATGCCGTCGTGGTTTGGAAACGTAAACTTCGACAGGACCGCGCCACGCTGGCCGTCGCCGTTGCTGCCGCGCGATCGGTAATCGCCATTCGTGAGACGCAGCGCGCCCGCGCCGGGCGAATCGGGTAATCGCCCGCTCGTCCCGCCGACCTGCTGCTTTCCCCGGTAGTAGTCGTGCCCCTGGCAGGCGGGAATCGCGCCGGTACCGTCGCCCGCGGTCAGGCACGCACCCGCCAGCGGTATCCAGTCGTAGCGCGAGGCCTTTCCCGTCAGGTCGTCGTCGATGAACTGCACGCTGCTCGCGCCCGCGGCACCCGCCTGCGCGCGGGCCGTATTGCCGATGGCGAGCAACGCGAGGCAGGCCAGCGAGACGAAAGACCGGCGATGCCGCATGACTGTGCTGCGCATTACTGTGCTCCAAGGTTACGGGCGCCCGTGGTCAGCGCGAAGGCACTGCGCAACACGACGACGGCCCCGTTGCCGACGGCGCCATTCGGGCCGTAGCCCACGGTCGTGATTCTGAACAGGCGCCGCGTGCCACCGGCCGAGGTGCCACCCTGGGCGATATGGATCGCGCTACGCGATGGCGCATTCGCGTCCGGCTGGTTGCCGGGTAGCGGCAGGTACTCGATCCGTTCCGGCCAGGGCGGGCTGGCGGGGGACGCGAGTGCATTCGTGCAGACGCGCGGTCGCGAGGTGCCCGCGTGGATCGCGCCCGCGCATGCCATCGCGGCATCGCCCTGCTCCCGCACGAGCCACATTTCGGCGTATCGCATGGCATCCTCCGCGGCGCGCAACGCGCGCTGCTTGTCGGTGACATTGCCGGCGATGCGTTCCCGCACGGGTACGTTGCGCAATATCGCGACGCCAAGGGCGCCGAGCGCAATGGTCAGGAACAGCGCGAACAGCAGCACGAAACCCCCGCCGCGGCGTTGCATCGATCTACTCACGATTGGTCACCTTCACCACCTGTGTCAATTCCTGCGGGACGTCGCCGCTGGAGAGTCCGTGTGCGAGCTTCAGATCGAACCGCACGGTCACGACCTCGCTCCAGGCCCGGGCGCCTTCCACCCCCGTCGCATCGAGATAGCGCTCGACGCTCTCGTCCCCGTCGCGGTCCAATCCGTAACGAACCCTGAAGTGCGAAACGGCTTCCGCCAGCGTGTAGACGCGCCGGTATGGGCCGACGGTTGCGGACACTTCGCATTCGAGTTTTCCGGCTGCGCCGACCCGAACGGTCTGTACGTACATGGATGCCACATTGACCTGTGGAAGCTGGTCACCGCCACAATCGCGGACGGTCTCGCTCCTGCCGATACGAAGGCGCGTGCGCAGGACATCGCTGCTGGCGCCGCTGGCGCCCCCGATCGCCTGTCCCTGCTTCCACACATCCACCGCATTGAACTGCGCGCGGGGAACGCCGTTGTATTCATCGGAGGGGTAGAAGCCCGCGGTTTGCACGACCTGCGCAAGCCGATCCATGACGCGCATTTCCGAGGCAGTCAGCCGCGCCAGTTGCGTCTGCGCGCGATACGATGTCTTCAGGCTGACGAAGATGCCGAACAGCACGCCCATGACGATCAGGCCGACCGTCATGCCCACCAGCATCGACACAAGCGAGTGGCCCCGGCTTGCCGCGCGCTTCATGGCACGAATCGCATGGACTGCGACGACGTCGTGCCCGCCGACGCGCCGCGCTCGCGCCACGACACCGTGATAGTGCATACCGTTTGCCCGCTGACGGGTTCGCACGACGCGCTTCCTTCCACGCCGCTGAGCCGCCTTGAAAGATCATTGCCCCAGCGCGTCATGTCGAAGCGCGCCAGCCGGGCCGGATCGCACTCGCCCGCGGCACAGTCGGACGCGCTCTTGGCCATGGGCAAGCGAAGGGCCACGGGCGTGGCCGAACCGCTCGCCCAGTAGGCCCGGTTCGCCGATATCGCCGCCGCGAGGCTCTGCATCTGGTGGATGGCATAGGCACGCGTGCGCGACTCCTGCGTGCGCAGCAGCGACACGCCCATCATGCGCATGAAGACGACGGCAAGTATGGACGTGAGCAGCAGTGCGATCAGCGCCTCGATCAGCGAGAAGCCGCCCATGCGCGGTGTACCGTGCGCCATCATGCGCAGGCTCCCTTGCCGCTCCTGACCGTCACGGACTCCGCCTCGACGTTGCTGAAACGCAGGCATCGCGTGATATCCGTGAACGCGGCCGGCACGTCGAAGACCAGGCGCGCGTTCGCGGGCAAGCCGGTGAACATGCCGTCCACGTCGGCGGTCAGGCGGGGCAGCCGCGCATAGGTCGCATGCGCGCCGATGGATACGCCATGCCCCCAGCCACCGCGCCGCCGCAGAAGCTTGTCGCCGGCATCGAAGCGGCCATCGCCATTCACATCCACGAAGATCATCCAGTCGTCCTTCCAGGCGCCACCGGCATCGCAGGCATCGGCCGCGCCCGCCGCCGGGCACACCGTCACCGGCAGCCCGCGCCGCGCCGCCTCGCTGAGGGCAAACGCCACCTCCGCGGCGGCGTCGCCCACCATCGCGTCGACGCGGTTGCCCTGTACCAGCGCGCCAAGCCTCGGCATGGCAAAGACCGCGAGCATCGCCATGACGATCAGTCCCACCAGCAGTTCGATCAGCGTGAAGCCGTGTTCGTTACGCATCGCAGCCATGTCCTACATGTTCACGGCGGAAAGCTTAGGGCGCGCGCGCCGCGAACTCGCAACCTTGAGAAAAATTGAGGTGGGGAACGATCCGCGCAAAGGCAAAGAAGTGTCGGCGACGATCGGCGGGGCATGGCGTGGCCGCACAATCGCCGCGCGCCCTTATCTTTCCAGTACCCACCCAATGTCCATCCGACCCCCGGAACACGAGGACAGGCCCCGCGCCTGGTCCGGCAAGTACCCCGGCTCTCCGAGTCGCTTCCAGCTTCGTCATCCCAGCGTGCCGCGCGACGCCGTTGCCGTCTGCGACGACGACATCGATTGCATCGTCGGCTACCAGCGCGTGTTCGGCCAGATCGGCTATGCGCTCGACCTGCTGGGACAGGCCGCCAAGATCTGGCGCCTGCGCGGCGACGAGCCCCCCTCGGACCCGAATGAAACCCGGCTTGTGATGGGAGAGCTATGGCAGCCCGGCGTCCGCGCGCGTACGCGCGCCGGAAACTGGGGATACGGCGCATTGCTGGGCAAGGACTCGCGCGCGGCGTTGCGGCGTCGCTTCACCGAGCTGGGGAGCGCGCCGCTGTTGCTCGCGCAACGCGCGCTCGAGCAGATGGACCGGCCGGATACCTTCGTGCCGCTCCATATCCTTCGGCTCGCCATGCTGATCGGCCGCAAGAAGGTGGGCGCCGGCGAACTCGAGTTCGCGGCGCTGATCTCCGTTGGCGATGCGAGTACCGGTGGCCAGGTATTCCAGATGCTGACGGTACATACCAATCATGCGGGCACCGTGATCCGGGACTTCGAAACCAAGCCGGTACCGTCATGGATGGTGGATGGCTAGCCGTTGCCGCCGGGGCCGAGAGCGGCCCCGTCTTTCTCGGACAGCCTGCGGCCGCGCCGCGTGCGCGAGAAGTCCACCTGCTCGTCCTGCGGCAGGCTGTCGCCCAGCACTTCCTGCACCATGCTCCAGACGCCGATGCTCTGCCAGTAACGCAGGCGGCGCCAGCAACTGACCCCGGAGCCCACCCCGAGATCGCGCGGCAGCGCATTCCAGCGAATGCCGGTCCGCAACACGTACAGGATGCCCGTGATCGCCGCGCGATCCGAAACCGGCTCGCGTCCGCCGCGCGCTGCCTGAGGCTTGCTGAATGGCATCACGATCGGCGCGATGCGTGCCCAGAGTGCATCGTCCACGATTCCCTCATTCATGTTCGTATTTCCCTTGTAGTGGCAGATGAAAGGAGGCCATGGCGACATGGACTCAAAAAAGGAGGCCATGTCGCCATGGCCCCAAATCCCCTCTCGCTCGACAGGACGTCTCGCCGACAGGCTTTCGTCGCGGGTCGACGAACGTCCCGCTTCACTATGCGGGCCACGAGGGGAGCGATCGTCATTCTTGACGCACCTTGATGTTTCAGCATCGCGCCTGTGACCATCTAATACAGTCGCGATGTGGAGAATCGCATCCGCTCTGGTTAAACTCGCGCAGCACACCATCGACACTCACTGGAGGCTCAATGCGGGGCAGGCTCTATATCGCTCTGCTGGAAGACGACGCCGTGCAGGCAAGCATGATCTCGCGATGGTTGAACGGCGCGAATCACGATGTCGCGACGTTCAGCACGGGCCGCGCGTTCATTCGCACTTTGCAGACAGAGAAGTTCGACGTGCTGATCCTCGACTGGATGCTGCCCGACATGTCCGGCATCGATGTGCTCGCCTGGGCCAGGATGCGGCATCACCGCGCCACGCCCGTCATCATCCTTACGCAGAAGAACGAAGGGCGCGATGTCGCCACCGCGCTCCGCTCCGGCGCGGACGACTTCGTGCGAAAGCCCGTGGATCGCGACGAACTGCTGGCGCGCATCGAGTCGGCCACGCGCCGCAAGGGACACGACCCGCAGTCGAGCATCACCATCGGCGCGTTCGTGCTCGACCGCGTTTCGGGCGCCGCGCGGCGCGGCATGCAGGACATTCACCTCACCGCCACCGAATTCGCGCTCGCGTGGGAGCTGTTCGAGAACGCGGGTCAAATCGTCTCGCGCGAGCGTCTGCACGTCGCCGTATGGGGCCGCAACCACACGGTGCAGTCCCGCACGCTGGACGCGCATATCAGCAACCTGCGCGTGCGTTTCGGGCTGCGCGCCGAGAACGGACTGCGCGTCGTCTCTCTCTACAATCACGGCTATCGGCTAGAGATCGCGCAGACGCATGCCGGCGAGCTGCCGCCGCCCGATCCGCATTTCGGCGACGCCTCGCGGTGATCCGCCTGCCTACGCCCGGCAGTTACTGGCTGCTGGGGATCATGGTGCTGGGCCTGTCCAGCCTGCCGATCGTGTGGTCGATCCAGAACGAGCTGGCGCACTACACGCGGCTGCGTCAGGCGCGCGAGGCGATGACGCTGTTCGTCTCGCTTCTGCAGACCTATGAAGCCGCGTCGATCGAACGCCAGGCCAGCACCGCGCTACTGGGCCGCCTCTCGCCCGAGCAGGCCGTGCAGCGGCGCGAGCAGCTTGCACTCGCGCGGAGTGTGACGAACGAACGCCTGCGCAACATCCAGCACGTACTCGACCGCACCAGCTGCACGCGCTGTGCGAGCCTTGCCGCATCGATGGCGCTCGTGCGCACGCGGCTGGTGCCAGCCCGCGCCGCGATGGACAGATTGCATGCCGACGAGCGGCTGCAGCGCGTCCACGGCGCGACACTCGATGCGATTCACGGGATGATTGCGGCGAACGAGCCGTTCCAGCTGATGCTGAATCAATGCACGCTGATCATCGCCGAATTCAATGCCGACGCCGCGCAGCCGCTGCACCTCGCGCGCATCGTCGCGGACATGCGCGAGTACGCGGTGCGGTTCGGTTCGCTGCTGATCGAACCACTGGTCATGGGCCGCCACCTGACGCGCGACGATCGGGAACGCATCGCGATCATGGAAGGCCGCGTCATGCAGCTGCGCGACCTGATCGCGCTGCGCATGGTTACCAAGTCGTATCGCGGGCAGTTGCAGGCGAGCGCGGACGCCGTGACCGACGAGTACTTCCACAACGCCTACATGTATGCGCGGCAACTGATCGATGCGGGCGAGCGCACGGTGCATCAGACGGTGCAGCCTGCGGACTTCGTCGCCGCCTACAGACAGGGGACCGACGCCATCGCGCGATTCCGCGACGCCACGCTGGTACCGGCTACCACACAGCTCGACGCGCATATCGCGCGCCACGAAGATACGCTGGTCGTCATCACGGTGGTGAGCGGGCTCATCCTTGCCGCGCTGGCGGGCGTGCTGACGCTGTTCCGCGGGCACTACGTGTCGCCGTTGGAGGGCCTTGCGCGCGGGCTGCTGTCGCTGGCGGGACCGCGCGCCGCGACGCTCGCGGGACATCGGGAAGCGATGATGACGAGCCTGTCGCACGATATGCGCTCCCCGCAGGCCTCCATCCTTGCGTTGCTGGACATGGCGCGTACTACAGAGACGTACCGGACCACGCCCGACCTGTTCGCGAAGATCGAGGCCCACGCGCGCCGCACGCTCAAGATGGTCGATGATTTCGTCCAGCTCAGCGAGCTGCACGTGCTGAAGTACCGGCCCAGTGATGTGGATGCCTACGGGATCCTGCTCGATGCCATCGACGCGCTGACCGTCGCGGCGCAGAAGCGCGGCATCACGCTGCAGCCCGATGAGTCGATAGCGTCGGAGGGACGGGCCTACACCGTGCGCGCGGAGCCGGACAGCCTGTTTCGCGCGATCCTCAACGTGCTCGACAACGCGATCAAATATGGCCCCGGCCATGACACGGTGCGATGCGGTATCAGGCGGACACGCCGGCATGTGGAGATCACGATCGCCGATCGCGGGCCGGGCATCCGGCCGCAGGACATGCCGCATATCTTCAAGCGCTTTCGGCGGTTTGCGACGACAGCCGCGATCGGCGACGCGCCCGCCAGCGGAAACGGTCTGGGTCTGGCGTTCGCGCGCGCGGCGGTCAGGAAGGCGGGGGGACAGATCCGATGCAGATCGACGGTGGGGGTCGGCACGACGTTCACCATCGTACTGCCGGTGAAATAACGTGCCCGCGCCAGAACTGCTTGACGGGCTGGCGCGGGCACAAAAAACTACGGATGCGGTGTCCGCAGCGCCTGAATGTTAGGGAAGTTCGGGCAAACCGATTGCCAACAATTGTGTCAGCGCGGGAACCAATGCGCGCAGCCTCACACATGTCAACGAGAGCGATATCTCGCGCGTTGAAAGTCCCGCGCGTCAGCTCACCGTGTCGGTGCGGCCGCCCACCGGATGCGCGTCTTCGGGCGTCGGTTCGCCACGAACCGGCAGCAGAATGGCGAACGTCGCGCCGCGGCCCACATCGCTCTGCACGGTCACGCGGCCGCCGTGACGCTCGGCCACGGTCTTCACGAACACCAGGCCAAGACCGCTGCCCGCGGGACCCTCGGTGCCGGCGGCATCGTGCACGCGGCTGAACGGCCGGAACAGCCGCGCCTGATCGGCGCGCGCGATGCCCGGTCCCTCGTCGACGACCTCGACGGCGACATGTCCGCGCCCGCGGCGCAGGCGCACGGTCACCGGATGTCCTGCCGGACTGAACTTGATCGCGTTGCTGACGAGGTTGGCAATCGCGCGGACGAGCGATGCCGGCACGACGCGCAACGGCGGGCAATCGGGTTCGAGGTCGAGACGCAGCTCGATGCCACGCGCCTTCGCCAGCGCCCATAGTTCGTCCGTGGCATCGAGGATCAGCCCCTGCAGATCGGCGGGCGTGAAGGACAGCGTCTGCGATTCGGCCTGCGCAAGGCGGATGAAATCGTCGGCCAGTGCAAGCGTGCGATGCGCGAGTTCGCCGATGCGCGCGAGCAGCACGGCCTGCGGCAATGCGCGATCGGGTCGCGACTGCAAATCGAGGAGTGCGAGGATCGACGCCTGCGGCGAACGCATGTCGTGCGACAGGAAGTGCATGGTCTGTTCGCGCTGCCGCTCGGCACGGCGCACCGCGGTGATGTCGATAAAGCTGACGATGGCCCCCGCGGGTCGTCCGGTCTCGCCGTGCAGCGCGGCGCCATGCAACAGGTAACGGCGATCGCTCTCGGTGGCCAGCTCCACGCCCTGCGAATCGGCGGACGACACCACCGGCGCATGGTCCTCGAGCGTCGCACACAACGCGTCCCAGTACGCGAGCCCCGGTCCCGGTACCGGGAACAGCGACTCGATGACATCGGGCAGCGCCGGCGGATCGAGCCCATCGACAGACTCGCGCGCATCGCGCGCGTTGATGCCCGACAGCACGGCTGGCACGAGGGCCACCGCGCGCCGGTTGGCGACGAGGATGACGCCATCGGCATCGCAGATCACGGTGGCCTCGGGCAGGCTTTCCAGGCCATCGGCGAGAAAGCGCCGCATGTCGCGCAGCTGCGCGGTCATCCCATACACCGCCTGCATGCTGCCATCGAGCGTGCGGTCATGCGACTGGCGGACGGGATGCAGGCCGGGCTCGCGGGAGAGGCGCTCGACTTCGGCGCTGAGGAAACGCAACGCGGCTTCCTGACGGCGCCAGCTCCAGAGCGGATAGAACAACAGACATCCGAACAAGCCCGTGGCGGGTGCGAACCAGACGTCGGCGAGCGCGACACCGGCCACGCTCGCGCCGACCAGCGCGGCCATCAGCAGCATGGTGGAGATCAGCGCGCCGCGCGGCGTGAGCCGCAATGCCGCGAATGCCGCGAGCCATACGGGTACGAGCGTGCCGCACCAGAACCACAACGTGCCGACGGCATCGATGCCGCCGTCCTCCTCGGCGGCATGCAGGCGCGGCACCACCGCGACATCCATGATCGCGAGGTCCACGCGCGCACTCCAGTTGAAGTGCACCGACGCGCCCATGGCCAGCGTGACGACGGCAACCAGCAGCCCCCATTCGAGCAACGTGCGCTGCCGGAATCGCGCCGGGTCAAGCATCGGCGCTCCCCGCCTCCTCGAACCGATAGCCGTGCGAATAGACGGAAGTCAGCCGCACCCCGTTGTCCGGGCGCAGCGCGAGCTTGATGCGCAGGCGCGAGATATGCGTGTCCAGCGTGCGCGAGCCGGCATCCATCGTGCGGCCCCACACGGCCTGCTCCACGACATCGCGCGACAGCAGCCTGCCGATATTGCGGAACAGGAACAGGGCGAGATCGAATTCGCGTGGCGACAGCTCGATGGCTTCGCCCGCCAGCGTGATGGCGCGCGCCCGCGCATCCAGCACGTACACGCCCTGGCGGATCAGTTGCTCCTGCTGCGCGTCCGGATAGGCGCGGCGCAACAGCGCGCGCACGCGCGCGACCAGTTCCCCGGGGCGGATCGGCTTGGCCATATAGTCGTCGGCGCCGACCGCGAGCCCCGCGACGATGTCGCTCTCTTCGGCGCGGCTCGTGACGAACAGCACGGGCGGCAGGCGGCCCGACTGCTGCCGCACCCAGCTCACGACCTCGTAGCCGCTCATATCGGGCAGTTGCCAGTCGATGACCAGCAGGTCGAACACCTGGTCGCGCAGCGCCCGCAGGAAAGCGGACCCCGTCGCGAAGCTCGTGCACGTGAAGCCCGCCTCATCGAGAAGCGTACGGATCTGCTCGGCCTGACTCTCGTCGTCCTCGACTGACGCGATTCTCATGACATCCCTTTGCGTTACTGCTGCCTCTCTCTGGCGGGCACGGCCAAGTCATGAAGCTCATGTTACCTAATCGCGGCACCGCAAGTCGACCCTGGGGCGCGGCCAAGCGGACATTCGGCGGCGTTCTGTTGCACAACCGCGCCGGAACCGCGCCCGGCGCGGCACGGTGTAAGCCATTCGAAAGGTGGCGCGCGAGCCGGGCCCGCAAAACGCCGTGCAGCAATTCCCATGCCGAAAAGCAAACGCCCGCGGCTGGCGCGGGCGTTGGGGCTGGCGGGGGGGCGCAAGGGGGCGGCGCCCGGGCACACCATTGTTACTGCAGCATGTAGGTTTCGTACTCGAGGCGGTCGAGCTTGCGATCCAGAAGGTACAGCGCCAGCGCCACGACCAGCAGCAGCGACACCGCGAAGCCGTAACCGTACCAGGCCGGACCCAGTTCGAGCGTCAGCCGCGTCAGGACGAAGTTGAGCACCACGAACGTACCGGTCAGCAGCAGCACCTCGCGCCGGCGGTCCAGATAGAAGTAGATGTTCAGCACGCCCAGCAGCACCACCTGCAGGCTCGCGCCGATCACGTCCACGTACAGCAGTGGCAGGTAGAGTTCGGAGATGCCCAGCACGGACAGGACCCAGCGCCCGATCACGAACAGCACCAGCGCCGCGATGGCCTGCACCTTGACGATCTCGTACAGCCCAAGGCGGATGGTCTGGACCATCGTGTTGCGCATGTCCTCGATATGCTCGAGCGAACTGCCGCCGCGCACCGCGTTGTAGAACGCATCGTAGTACTCGACGAAATCGGTCTCGATCCGCACGAGGAATACGGCCATGCCCGGAATGATGGCCAGGTAGGCCAGGAAGACCGGAATGTCGTAGATGATGGACGCGTGAAGCGGACCGACGACCTGCTGGCCCGTGGACGGCGCGTACCAGAACATGAACTTGTCCAGCCAGATGCCGAGGTTGTACAGCAGGCCGATGATCACGAGGCTCGGATACAGGTTCTTGCGCTGGAATACCTCGAACGACATGAACCGCTGGCTCGTGTAGTTGCGGTAGATCAGCGTGATCATGCCCACCAGCAGGCACAGCTGGCCGATGACGAAGCCGCCGAGCAGGCCCTCGAGCCCGCGGCCGCGCAGCGCAAGCGCCGCGAGTACGGTGATCGCGTAGCCGATCAGGAACGTCCACACGATCGCCTTGTACTGCTTCATGCCGGACAGGAAGATGACCGCGATCCAGATGTTGCTCATGATCACGAAGCCCGCCACCATCAGCAGCCGGTACAGCACCGATTGCTCGGTGAAGAAGAACACCGCGCAGCCCACGCCGATCGCGCCGGACAGTACCGTCACCAGCAGCGCCACCGCGTGGAAGTTCGACAGCACGAGGTGGTCCTTGCGCTCGAACAGCCGGTCCGACGTGAACCGCGTGAACGACAGCTGCATGGGCCCGGTCAGGATCAGGCTCACCGCTATCAGGTACGTCACGGACACCTGGAACTGCGTGATCAGCAGCCCCGGCACGACGAAGCCGATGGACAGCAGACCGATCAGCAGAATGCCGACGATCGACAGCACCCAGGGGCCGGAACTGATGACGCCCGCGTAGGCATAGGCGCTCAGCATGCCCGTCAGGCTGTCCCGACGCAGCATCTTGCGCAACTCGAAACCGATGCCGGCCATGTCAGTGTCCTCCGTGCACCGGGCAGCGGGCGGGATTGCCGCTACCGCCCGGGCTGTCTTTGCCGTGGTCCGGCTTGTCCATCAGCGTGCTGTAGAGCTCGCGATAGCTGCCGACCATCCGTTCCTGCGTGTAGTAGCGCTCCACGCGCGCGATGCCCGCCCGTTGCGCGTCCTGCCAGCGCGTCGGGTTGGCCAGCAGCGCGAGCGACGCTTCCGCCAGCGCGGCCGGATCGGCAATACGCACGACGCCGCCGGCGGCGCCGAGATCGGCATCCTCGCCGGGAAGCCCAAAGATCAGCTCGCGGCACGAGCCCACGTCGGTCGTCACGCACGGCACGCCCGCGGCAAAGCCTTCGAGCACGACCAGTGGCAGCGCCTCGGAGATCGAGCTCAGCACCATCACGCCGACCTTGGGCAGCAGTTCGTCGATGCGCTGGAAGCCGAGGAACTTCACCTTGTCCCCAAGGCCGAGCGACTCGGCCAGGCTGCGGCATTCGCGCGCGTATTCCGGATCTTCATCCTCCGGGCCGGCAATCCAGCCTTCCGCTTCCGGATACTCGCGCACCACCGTCAGCATCGCGCGAATGAACGTCTTGATGTCCTTGATCGGCACCACACGGCCGATCAGGCAGAGCACCGGCGGCACGCCGGGCGCGCGCTTCTCGCGCAGCGCCGCCAGCCGCGGCAGGTTGATGCCGTTGGGGATATTGCGCGTGCGCTCGGCGCGCGCGCCGTCCTGGATCTGTCGGCGGCGATTGCCCTCGTACAGCGCGACGATCTCGTCGCCCGCGTCGTAGCAGACCCGTCCCAGCGTCTCGAAGAAGCGCACCCACAGCTCGCGGAAGTAGCTGATCTGGGAGATATCGCGCTCGAACACGTTGCGGTTGTCGCGGATCCACTGGCTCTGGAACAGATCGATCTTGCGTTCCTTCGTGTAGATGCCGTGTTCCGAGACGAGCAGCGGCCGCGCATTGCGGTAACGCAGCATCGCGCCGAGGAATCCCGCGTAGCCCGTGGACACCGTGTGATAGACCTTGGCCGGAATCAGGTTGTCCGCGATCCGCACGAGCTGCCACAGCGGCTTGTGCATGATGCGGATGGTCCAGAAATAGTCGGTGAACGACGGGTCCGTGCAGAAACGGCGGTACTGATCGGTGATCGTCTGCCACGCGCGCTTGCTGTAGAGGAACGCGTCCTCGGACAGCGCCCCGCCCTCGCGCAGCGCGGGCATCAGTTCGCGGATCAGCTCGCCCGCGCGCGCCTCGTTGCCGGGCTCGCGCAGCATCTCGTGCAGCTCGTCCGAACGTGCGAATGCCTTGGCATCGCCGGCGCTGCCATGGACCAGCGGCGGCGGCGGAAAGTCGTACAGGAAGTGCGTCTCCAGATGGACCACGTTGTCGGGCAACGTGTAGGCCATGTCGCCATAGTCCTCGCGCCGGCTGCCGATGAAGACGATGCCGAAGCGGATATCCGGAAACGCCCGGATCATCTGATTGACCCAGCTCGACACGCCACCGCTCACATAGGGGAACGTCCCCTCGAGCAGCAGCATGACGTCGGCGGAATCGCCCTTGACCAGAATCTCGCTCATGATTGCCAGTACCGCAGCAGGGGCCGCACCAGCGGGAGCGGCGAAGGACTGTCGAATGCCGTCATCAGCTTGCGGACGGCGGCGTAATCGCGTTCGAGATAGGCGGCTTCCGCCAGCAGCGGCAGCACGCGGTCGCGCGGAAAGCCGAGCGACTCGGCACGCTCCAGCCATTCGCGCGACTCGGCCGGCGCATTGCGCGTAAGCGCCAGGCGGCCGCGCATGTACCACAGCGAAGCGTTGTCGGGCTGCGTTTCGAGCGCCGCGCTGGCGTAGCGCTCGACCTGGCTCGCCGTGTACCGGTACACGTCGCCCTGCACGAGGTTCTGGTAGATCAGTTCCCAGTACAGGTCGGCCAGACGCTTGTTGATTTCGCCGCGGGCCTGCGGGCTCTCCGCGCTCTCGAGGCGCGGCAGCTCGGCAAGGATCTGCTGCGTCAGCTGCTTCTCGGCGCCATCGAGCATGCCGTAGGCCAGCAGGCGGATATCGTCGGTGCTGTCGGCCAGCAGTTCGCGCAAGACCGGGCTCGAGGTACGCGCGGGCATCGACTGCATCGCCACGAGCGCGGTCATGCGCTCAGGCAGCGGCGCGCGCGTGTTGCCGAGCTGCGCGCGCAACCGCGCCCCGCCGCCGTGCGTGACGCGCTGGATCAGATGCGTCACGAACTCGGGCAGCGTCACCGATGCGATGCCCGTGGCATCGTACTTGCCGGGAAACAGCTTGGCGAACAGCAGGCTGCCCAGGCAGATGAGCGTGCCACCCAGCGGAATGAAGAAGCTGAACAGCGTGAGGTACGCATACGTCCAGCCGAACGGCACGCGAAACCGGCGCGGCAGCAGCAGGTACAGCGCGAAGCCGAGCAGCAGCGCCGCGATGGCCTGCAGGCCGAGGAACGACAGCAGCAGACCGGTGTCGGTCTGCGTGCCGCCCAGCACGCCCCGGAACAGCAGCGCTAGCGCGGCGATCTGGGCGGCGGTGCCGCCGATGGCGAACTTAAACATTGGCCTGGCCTGTTTCGATGCTCGCGGGCGTCAGCGCGCCGTCGCCGAGCTGGCAGCGCTGGAGCAGGCGGACGAGGGCATCCTCGGCACCCGCGGCCGGCACGGAAAGGCTATGCACCGCGATATGCGAGGTCGCGAAGTCCACGCCGAACTGCGCGCGGAGCATGTCCTCGATCCGCACGAGGTAGGCCGACACGGCCGCGCTGTCCGACAGCGGCATCAGCGTCAGCATCGCGCGATGGCTCGGGCTGCGCACGGGCCATGCCACGTCGAGCGCGCGGCGGCTCCGCACGACCTGCTCGAACAGCGCATCGCGCGCTTCGTCCAGGTCGAACACGAGCGCGACCACCGAGCTCTCGATACCGGTCTCGCGACGCAGGCGCGAGAGGCGCGCATAGTCGAGCGCGAACGGATACGGACAGGCGGGCAGCAGCGTCTGGATGCTGTGCGTGGCCGGCGCGTGTTCGACGCCGTCGGCGTAGTAGCCCATCAGCACCATCAGCAGCTGCAGGTTTTCGTACGTCAGCGACAGGAACGGCATGCGCTCGACCACGAGCACGCCGATCAGATGGTCCGAGCCGGCCAGCACGGGCGCCACGGCGACGTAACGCGTCTGCGCGTCCTGCTGCAGACCCGTGGAACGCAAATGCGCGAGCGAACGCGTGTCGATGCAATGCCGCACGAGCGGATCGTCGATATCGAGATCGAACGTCGGTCCGATGCTCGCCGAGGCGCGCGTCGCCACCGTTTCGCCGTCGACCGCATACAACGCGGCCGCTTCGACCTGGCACGCCTGCGCCACCACCTGCAACATCGGCTGCGCGCCCATGAGCGCGCCGCGCGAGCCGTGCGACTTCGCGATGTCTTCCAGCGCCACCGCGCGCAGCTGCGACAGCGTATCGCGCAGCGTGGTCGGGCGAGCCAGCAGATCGTTCTCGAGCCGCGCATGCGAGATGCGCAGCAGATAGTGGTTCTTGGTCAGCGCGGCGAGGCGTTCATCGAGGTAGCGATTGACCGCGCGTGCGCGGGCCAGTCGCGTGCCCCAGATATCGCCGAACTGTCCCGCCACGAGCACCATCAGCAGGCCGCCCAGGAAGAACAGCCGCGGAAACTGGTCGGTACCCGCATGCAGGTTGTCGAAGAAGAACCAGCCGCCGAGCAGCATCAGCACGGCGCCCACGCCGATCAGCGTGCCGTAGCGCAGCGCGAGAATCAGCGGCAGCAGCCAGGCCCACGGGAACCCCATGCCGAGCAGCAGCGGGTTCTGCGGCAGCATCGCGTAGGTAATCGCCATCGCCACCACCATGATGACGATGAGTTCCACCACCGCGGCGCGGCCGCTCACCGCGGGCGCCAGCACGCGCGCATAGCGCCCGCCGAGCCCGATGCCCTGCCCCTGCCGGGTCTTTGCCGTGGAATTGGCCACGTTTGTCCCCTTCGCAATCAATTCGGAATCAACCCTGCGTCAGCGGCGCCAGCAGGCGGCGCAGCAGCTTCTGCGCGGTGCCGGACAGCGATTCGCGGCTCCAGCCGCTGTCGCTGCCGGTGGCCGACCAGACCACGTCGCCGCTCGACACGTCGATCAGCTGCAGCGAGATGCCGACGGCCGGCTCGCCATCCACGCCAACCTTGTAGCGCCATTCCTGCACGGCGCCGGTCAGCGCGTAGCGCGCGCGCTCGCCGCGTGCCCACTCGAGGGCCTTGCCCACCGACTCGCGCTCCGCCGGCTCGAACAGCGTTTCCGGGTTCAGGCTGGCCGGGTAGCGCTTGACGCTGGCGATACCGTTGGTCTTGAGCAGCGACTCGGTGATCGCTTCCGCGCGCAGGCCGGCCTGCGGCGTTTCCGTGTAGTTCACGATCGGCAGCATCGCCACCGTATCGCCGCGCGCGATCGCGGGCGCGCGGCCCACATCCGTCACCGCGCAGCCGCCCAGCCACAGCGCCGCGCCGAGCGCGCCGCACCACGCCACCAGGCGTCCCATGCGAGTCGTCATCCGCTTGTTCATCTCAATCTCCCTGTTTCTGCTGAAAGCGTTCATCGTGATCAATATAGCCAGCTCAATAGAGCCAGCGGTAGCGCAGGCCAACTTCGGTCAGCGGCGTGCCGCCATTGCGGGCGGCGGTTTCATGCGACCAGTACACCGACAGGTGGTCGTTACCGAACACCCTGCCGGCAATGCCGAGGCGCGCGCGGAAGTTCTGGCCCGCGCGCGTGTCGCGCAACAGGCCCACTTCCGCGAACGGACGGAATTTCTTGGTGTAGTCGTCGATCAGCTCGGTGCCGAAGTCGAACACCACGCCTGCCTGCGTGAAGCCGCGCGGCATGAAGAACGACGACGTGGTCTCGTCGTCATCGGCCGGCACCAGACGCTGCAGCCGCGGCGACAGCGTATTGCCGTTGGCGCTGTAGTTCGCGTGCGTGCCGACGAGGCGCACCGTGTAATCGGGATACGAGGTCCGGATGCGATAGCCGGCCTCGATGTCGTACACCATGCCGTGGCCGAGCACGGTACGGTCCTGACCGTAGAAATGATCGTACTGGACGCGCCCGCCGATGAACTCCCGCAGGCTCAGGCGATACTGGGCGCCGAGGCTGAACGTATCCTTGGCACCGCCCACGCGCAGGTAAGGCGATTCGTCGGCCTGCTGGTTGTAGCCGGCCAGCGTCGTGAACGTCAGCCGGCCATCCTGGTTCCAGTCGCCGAGGAAGCGCGCGGTGGTCATGTTGTCGAGACCATCGCGGCGACCCACGCCGATCAGGTAACGCTTCTGCGAGTCGCGATAGTTCAGCGCGAGTTCGGCGCGGCGGTCCTGCGAGGGCACGTTGACCAGCTGCGTCGGATCCGTCGAGCGCTGGTCGCGCCAGGTTCCGCGCAGGTTCAGCGCGTATCCGCCCCACAGGCGCGCGCCGCCGGACAGGCTGTACTCGAAGTATTCCAGCGGCTTCTGGTGCATGAACGTCACGCGCGGCTCGATGGCCTGCGCGTCGAACAGCAGCGCATCCTGCAGCGTGTCCTGCAGCACATCGTCCGTGCGCGCCAGATCCTGCGCGTTGAACGCGAGCGTCTGCGCGGCACCGAGGCGATCCAGCGCGCGGTTGGCCTCGATCCGGCTCGCGACCGGCACACGGCCGACCTGGCGCTCCAGAATACGGTCCAGCGCATTCAGGTCGTTGTTGTCCAGCGCGATCGAGATCTCGGCATACGCCGGACGCTGGAAGCGCTGCACGTATTGCCGCGCGAGCCACGCGCGCGCGAGTTCGTTCGACTCCGACGACATCGCCCACGCCAGGGCCACCTCGCGGCTTTCGGCCGAAATCGCATTCTGGCGGCGGCGTTCGCGCTCGGTCAGCGCCGTCGGCAGCTTGACCTCGAGCTTCGGCAGCCCCGGAATGTCGCCGAGCAGCGAGGGCGACTTCGGGTCGCTGGGCGAGGCATTGCGTGCGGCCACGATCGCGCGGTCGCGGCGCAGCATCTCGATGACGAGCGTCCGGGACACATCGCCGGACGCGAACGTCTGGCCCAGCGACACCATCTGCCGCTGCAGTTCGTTGCGCGACGGCAGGCCCTGCTCGTTCTCTTCGTTGTCGTCGTCTTCGTCGTCGGCCGCTTCCGCGCCCTTCAGACCGCCCTGCGCCCAGTTGTGATGGAGGTCGATCCACGCCTGACGGCGAATACGCCACGCCATGTCGTCCTGGCCGATGGCCTCGTAGGCATCGGCGGCCAGGCCCAGCCACAGCGGATCGGCCGACTTGCCGACGGCCATCTTGCGCAGGTAATGCAGCGCGGTGCGGCCATCCTGGAAACGCATCGAGCCGGCCGCATACGCGCCCCACAGGCTCGGATCGTCCTCGGCCTCGTTACGCAGGCGCGCCATCACGGCGCGCACTTCGTCGTCGGTGCCCATATCGACGAGCGCCCACAGCAGGCCCGCATACGTCTCGCTGTCCGCGTCGGGCAGGCTCACCGCGTGGCGCAGGTCGGCGAGCGACTTGTCGCGCTGGCCCGTGGCCCGGTAGTACTCGGCGCGGCGCATCACGAAGCGCGCGGACTGATTGGCCTCGCGGCGCTCTTCGGGCGTCAGGCCCGAGAGCAGGCGCTCCAGGCGAATCCATGCATGAGCGCGCGTGTAGTAGTAGACCGCGAGTTCGAGCTGCGACATCTTGTGATGCTTGTTCCAGCCCGCCTCCGCGATCCGCCCCGCATCGATCGGCGTCTTGTCGTAATACGCGATCAGGTTCGAGAAGTCGGCCTCCTCGGTGTCACGTACCTCGGACAGGCAGTCGTTGCGCGCGGCGCCGGCCGGCATCTTCATGCACTCGGCGTCCTGCGGCTGTCCCACCGAGATCAGCATCTGTCGATAGGCATCGCGCAGCAGTTCGTCGCGCTGCGTCAGCTTGGCGAGCTCCGTGAACGTGCGCCAGTACAACGTGTCCTTCGGGCCCGCCTTTGCGCGCGCCGGCAGCATCGCGTCCATGGCCTGCGAGAGGCGGCCCTTGACGTACAGCATGTTCGCGCGCTTGACCGCGTACTGCGGACTGGCGCCAAAGCGGCGTTCGAGCTGACCGTAGAGCGCGAACGCACGGTCGTCCTGCCCGGCGCGCTCGGCCAGTTCGGCATTGCGCTCCATCACCTCGCGCGCATGGGGGCCGTTGCTCAGGCTGTCGAGGAAGGCCATCGCGGCCTCGGGCTCGCCCAGGCGCTCGTACGCGGCCACCACTTCGTCGACAGTCTTGAGATCGCCGCGCGTCGCGCGGTGACGCAGCGCCGCCAGGTAGGCGCGATCGTCGGACAGACCGGGCGCGAGGCGCAACACGTTGTTCCACGCGCGTTCCTCGTTGGTCGCCAGTGCGTACTCGAGCCAGTTCTGCAATGCGATCGTCGGCTGGCGGTTCCATTCCGCGACCTGCGCCAGCCGTTCGCGCCATACCATCTGGCCCGGCAGCTTCTGCACCGCGGTCTGGGCGACGCGCATGGCCTGGTCGAGATTGCCGGCGGCGAGGAACACGCGGTACGCGAGTTCATAGTCGTCGGGATTGAACGGCTTGCCTTCGGCGGTGGCTGTCGCCACATCGGCCTTGGCCTGCGCCTGGGCCTGCGCTTGCGAGGGAGCTTGCGCGGCGGGGGCCTGCGCCGGACGCTCGTCGGCCACCTTGCGGATACCGAAGTCCTCGCCCATCGCCTCGCGGCGCGCAACGCCGCGCGGCCCATCGAGGTAGACGAAATTGCGCGCAAGCCACGGCTCGGCGTCGGAGACGCGACGCACGGCCGCCGCCATCGGCACGACGTGCGAACCTACGACATGGGCGTCGGCCACCGGCGCGGCCACGGGCCCGAGCACGGTGCCGTCGGCCAGATGCTGGCCCGTTCCGAGCGAAGACAGCTTGAGCAGCCGCTCCACATAGCGTGCCGCCACATCGGGACGGTTCGCCGCGAGCGCGAGCTTGGTCAGGTAGCGGAGCACATCCGGATCGCCGAGCAGCTTGCCGCCACGGCGGTCCGCCTCGATCAGCGCTTCTTCCAGAAGATTGCCCGACTGCAGCGTCTGCAGCGCCTGCAGGAACAGCTTGCGCTGCTCGTCCGGATTGGCTGCGCGGGCCTGCGCGTCGAACAGCGCGCGCGCGGACTCGCGATAATCGCCGCTGCCGAGCGCAATGCCCGCCAGTTGCTTGTTGTAGAAGTCCGCATGCGCGGGATCGCGTGTGGCCAGCGCCCGATACAGCTTGCCAGCCGAATCGGTCATGCCGGCCTGGCTGGCCTGCGTGGCCAGTCCCTGCAGCTCCGCCAGCGACCACCGCGCCAGCATGCGGTCCCCGGTCGCGGTCTCGAGCAGCGACTTCATGTGCGCCATGTGCTCGGCGCGCTCGGGCGTGTCCGGCTGTGCCGCGTAGGCGCGCTGCAGCGTAATGTCGATGCGCGTGCGCAGGATCGGGCCCGAGGCGTCGATGCCCTGCACGGACTGCATGCGGTCGAGGAGTTTCTCGGCGTCGTCGAGCCGGCCGCTGCGCGCATACTGTTCCGCCAGCACACCCATGAAGCTCACGTCATTGGGCGCGACGCGCGACCATGCCTCGAGGTAGGCGACGGTCAGGCCATCGACGGTGCGGCCCTGGCCGAGCAGACGCTCGCGCAGGGTCTCGCGCGGAAACATGAGGCCGAGGCCGATCCCCACCATCGCGGTGAAGGTCAGCACGAGCGCGGGCGGCAGGAGCCGCTCGCGCTCAACCGGCGCAACGGACTTCGACGGGTTGCTTGACATTGATTGGATCGGTAACCGCGGGAAGATCGAAACGCAGCGTATTGCGGTCGCGCACGCCCGTCACGGGCTTGCCATCGATCGTCACGCTGCATTGGCCGGCGTTGGCGAGCCGGAAGAAGGGCTTGAAGTAGCCGCCGAATGTAAAGCGCGTGACACCGCCCTCGCGCTTCCAGTCGCGCACGAGACCGTTCGCCTCGGCGATCTCCGGCACGACCGTCGTGGGCGTCGCCGCCATGTTGAAGCGCGCGTCGCCGCCGGACAGCTGGACGTACACGCCGCCACCCGGTGCCGGCGAACTGCCGGTCACGCCGCGCGCGCCGGCCACGTCGGGCTTGCCCTCGCCGGTCCAGCGCAGATTGCGCAGGTTGCCGTCGCCGCGCACGACCCACGCGCCGTTCGCGGGCGCATCGCCCGTGCCGTCGCCGAGTTCGCGCGCCACCGCCATCGTCTGCCAGTCGAGCACCTTGCGCACGTAGTCGGTCGAGTGAATCGGCATCAGCGGCTGGCTGAGGACGTAGTCGTAGACCTTGCGCAGCGCGCGCAGCGACGCGGCCTTGGTGCCCGAGTAGCTGTGGTAGTAGATGTTCACGGGCTTGAACCGGTACGGCTTGTCGGTCAGCTCGTAGGTCTCGATCACGCGCTCGAAGCCATAGAACGGGCCATGCCACAGGTTCGTGTAGATATTCTCGTTCTGGTTCGTCGCGAACACCTGGAACGTGTTCTCGGCCTTGTGGATGCCGAGCGGCGCGATCGCGGTCCACGACGGATTGCTCCGCGTGATCATCGTGTCGCCGCCGTTCATGTTCAGCACGCCGGCACGCTCGGTCAGCTTCAGCGCCTCGGGCGGCGCCTGGCAGTCGCCGGGCCACAGCAGCATCTTCACGGGCTTGCCCGGCGGCGCGAGCACGCGGTTGATATAGTCGATCGATCCGCCGATCTCGCGGTCGAGGCTCAGCCTGTAGCCCGGGATCGCAAGGTGATAGTCGTCGTCGCCTTCGGTAAAGCGAGCATTGCTCTGCTGCGGCTGCACCGTACGCGTCCACTCGAACGGATGGGAGTACGTGTGGCTCGCCACCTCGACGTATGGCTGCGCGAAGATCTTGCGCGCGATCGGCTCGAGTTCCGGCGACAGCTTCGGATACATGCCCGACTTGCCCACCTCGCCCTCGATCACCGACATGGTCATCGGCAGCTTGTAGCGGTCGAACACCTCGCGGAACAGCACCTCGCCCGAATAGCCGCCGCCGGGAATCTCGGCCTTCGACGCAAAGCCGTCGCCGTCGATATGGATGGTCAGCAGGCGGCGGCCGCTCTCCGTGGTCGTGTCGGGCACCGGCATGCGCGGCAGGCGCAGCGCTTCCGTCAGGAACTTCAGCGGCTCGACGACCCAGCGGTCCTGGTTCGTGGCCGTGTTCTCGCGGACCGCATAAGGGCCCATCACATACCCGCCCCACGGCATGATGGCCGCGGCATCGTAAGTGAGCGTGCCGGACTTCAGGCGCAGCAGCGAGCGCCCGCCTGCGTTACCGGGCATGTCGGGCACCTGCACCGAGATGGCCTCGGTACGGTCCGGCGCCACCGGCGTCTCGAAGCCCATCATCGCGTCCTGCGACACAATCTGCACGGGGCCGGCCACACGGCCCTTCACCGGCTTGAGGCTCAGCATGCGCGCGAGCGAACCGCCCACCTGCGCGCCGAAATCGTTGAGGAACACCACGGGCACACCTTGCGCGATGCGCTTCTCGACCCACGAGAAGAAGCGGCCGGGGTCCTTGGTCACGTTGCCGTTGAGCCAGACCACCACGCCCGCATAGCGGTCGGGTCCGATTTCCGGCAGCGGATCGCGCGTCTCGGCAAACTCCACGCGGTAGCCGAGGTAGTTCAGCGGCATCGAGACGAAGCGCACGCCGGCCGTGTCGTCGATCACGACGTCGGACTCGCTCTCCTGCACCACGAGCACGCGGCGCGGCATCACCTCGACGCGGCCGATACCGATCGTCTGCAGGCCGGGGTCGGTCACATAGGGCGTGATGCCGAGCGCGGAGATGCGGCGGGCCGTCTCGCGCGCGCACTTGCGGTCGAACGGCGGGCAATAGTCGATGGACACCACGGGCAGGCGATACTGCTCGCGCACGATACGCGCCTGGTTCAGCAGCCACTCGCGGTCCTTGTCGCTGACCTCGGTAAAGCGCGTACCGGCCTGGTCCCAGCCGCGGAACAGCGATTCGAACACGACCGCGTAGGCGAGGTCGTGCACCTGCGGCAGG
Source organism: Cupriavidus sp. OTU4054 (assembly GCF_038440175.1). Classification (NCBI taxonomy): domain Bacteria; kingdom Pseudomonadati; phylum Pseudomonadota; class Betaproteobacteria; order Burkholderiales; family Burkholderiaceae; genus Cupriavidus; species Cupriavidus sp. OTU4054. Next base: position 61,602 of record NZ_JASATF010000003.1, on the reverse strand, counting down.
ATCTCGAAGCCGCGGTTGAACACGAGCTTCGCTTCGGGATAGCGTGCCTTGACCGCGCGCAGCACCTTGACCATGCCCGCTTCCTGACGCGCGCGCTCGGCGTCGGTCTTGGCGATCAGGTGATAGGAATCGAGCGTGTCGAGGAAGAAGCCGCGGTAGCCGCGCTCCCACAACGGCGCGATGACCTTTTCCACATAGAACTCGGCCCAGCCGTCGGCGGCCTGATCCACCACGCGTGCCTGCCAGGCGTCGTTGTTGCCCTTGAGCCAGCCAGCCGGAATGTCCTTGAAATAGCCACGGCTCGGCAGCACCTCGCCGACGCTCACGTAGGCGAACCACGCGGTATGCGGCGTGTTGGCGGTACGCGGATCGAACCCGCTATCCGGCTCGACCACCGCGGCATCGAAGGCCTGTAGCGCATCCACGGGCGGCTTGGCGCCATAGTGGAATGCAATGTCGAGCGTACCCTGCGCGGCTGCGCCGGTCCCGAATGCGGACAGCGCGATGGCAAGGGAAAAGCAGGAAGAAAGGCGCGACCACAGACGCGCCCAGGCCGTTCTGATTGTTGGCTTCACTGGCGGTTCCGCTTCTTCTTTCTGTTACGGCATCTCGCTGTGAACGCCCACCCCGTTGCGGACATTCACGATGCGCTGACCCAGCCTGATGCCGGCTTCGGCGACACGGTACCGTAAAACGGTCGTGGCGCAAGCAGGCAGGATGCTAGGCCATTCGTTTCAAACAGATTGTCAAAAATTGTGGCGAATAGGATCGCGGCGGACGCACGATATCCGCCGGTTTTGCGTGGTATGCATGATGTTCCCCGGTTCCTCTAAAGCGCCCATCATGCAGGTGCATGCGGCGCGGGTATTGGCACGGTGGCGCGTATATCGTCTCGCGGCCTTGTCGTTGGGCGTCATTGTCGCGGCATCGCAGCAACGCTGCCCATAGTCCATAAGGAGTAAGAAAGATGGAGTAAAGGAGGATGAGTCCTTCGAACACCGATTGCCAACATTGGCAACCTCGGCAACATCGACCGGCTATTCTTATGTCGGAATTTCATATATCCGATAACCCTAACCGAGCCGTGCGACCCAATCGGTAATTATTGTCGTAACTTTTTGGTAGATCTTGCAAGCGTCCGCGGCGATTGGGGGCATACCGTTGTATGACTTCCCGCTCCGTTCGGACAACGATAACGATACTTACCAGCGATTTAATCGGCGGGATGTCAGACAAAAGCCGATTCGAAGTCAAAAATCCTTATATCTGTCCTTTACAGACGTAAACGACTTTCTGCGTGAGCGAGGGCTTTGGCTGATTGACACCTTGGAAAAAACCGGCAGAATGATTCCCGCAAGCGAGTCGTTCCCGGCGTTATTCGCCATCGTTCTTTGTGGCTTTTGTGACCGCTTCGAACAGCTCGTCGATGTGTTCGCCGGCAACAAGTCGGCACCATGCGGCGGGCAATCACGCTCATCTGAAATTCAAGGTTGGATAGAAATATGGAAACCGGTACTGTCAAGTGGTTCAACGACGCCAAGGGCTTCGGCTTCATCACCCCGGACGCGGGTGGCAACGATCTGTTTGCCCACTTCTCCGCGATCGAGGGCGCAGGCTTCAAGTCGTTGAAGGAAGGCCAGAAGGTTCGCTACGTGAAGGCCATGGGCCAGAAGGGCGAGCAGGCTACGAAGATCCAGGCAGTGTGATACCGGTCTGTCCATCTCGGCCTCGGTCGTAAGAAAGGGCCCCGCGAATGCGGGGCCTTTTTGTTTGCCGATCGCCCCCGGAAATGGCACTTTCGCCACAAAAGGCGCCCCCACAGTGAAGTTGCTATAATCGCCCGACTCAAAATCCAGCGCCGTCCTGGCGGCAATCCCATTCGCGTGCCGAGGAAATCCGTGGCAGGTACAGACATCGCCTCGCCCGGCGGCCCCATTGCCGGGCCCGCCGCATCATCCGGCAGCTCGTTCCATACGGCGCTGCGCATCCTGCCGCCCTCGCAGCGGCAGGCCATGTTCGAGATCTACGCGTTCTGCCGCGCGGTGGACGATATTGCCGACGACGGCGATGCCCCCGAGCAGGCGCGCCTCGACGCGCTTGCGCAGTGGCGCGCCGACCTTGCCGCCTGCTACGCGGGCACCCCGCCCGCGCGGCTGCGCGCGCTCGACGTGCAGATTCGCGCATTCCGGCTCAAGCAGCAGGACTTCCTCGACGTGATCGACGGCATGACCATGGACGTGGTCGCCGATATCCAGGCACCGCGCGCCGAGACGCTGGATCTGTACTGCGACCGCGTGGCCAGCGCCGTAGGCCGTCTGGCCGTGCGCGTGTTCGGCCTCGAGGAAGCGCCAGGCATCGAGCTGTCGTACCATCTGGGTCGCGCGCTGCAATTGACGAATATCCTGCGCGACATCGACGAGGACGCCGCCATCAACCGGCTTTATCTGCCGGCGGAAGGCCTGGCGGCCGCCGGCATTCCGCGCGGTACGCCGAACGAGGTCATCGACCATCCGAATATCGATCGCGTATGCATCGCCCTGGCGCACGAGGCGCAAACGCATTACGACGCTTCGGCCGCGATCATGGCGCGCTGCCCGTCGCGCCTCGTGAAATCGCCGCGCATCATGTTCGACGTCTACCACGGCATCCTGACGCGCCTGCTGGCGCGCGGATGGCGCCCGCCGCGCGCGCGCGTGCGCGTGCCCAAGGCGCGGCTCGTCTGGATCCTGCTGCGGCATACGCTCTTCTGACCGCCCCGCCGCCACGAGATCCGCCGTCAACCCCGCTGTCAACCCGACACACAGATAAAACGATACAGATGAGATCGGCTGAAAAGCGTCGCTGCCCATCCATCGCAAGTACCGCCCCGAATTGATGAATCAGGCTGCATTGTCACCCCGCCCCATTACCGAGTCGCCGCCGCGCCCGGACGTCTCCGTCCGCGCCGCGCTGCCGGATCCGCTCGACGCCGGCATTGCCAGCGCCGTAGACGCGCTGCTGGACCAGCAACAGGCCGACGGTCACTGGGTCTACCAGCTGGAAGCCGACGCGACGATCCCGGCCGAGTATGTGCTGATGGTGCATTACCTCGGCGAGACGCCGAACCTCGAACTCGAGCGCCGCATCGGCCGATACCTGCGCCGCATCCAGAATGCCGATGGCGGCTGGCCGCTGTTCCATGAAGGCGCCGCGGACGTGAGTGCCTCCGTCAAGGCGTACTTCGCGCTCAAGATGATCGGCGAGGACCCGCAGGCCGAGCATATGGTGCGGGCGCGCAAGGCCATCCATGCGATGGGCGGCGCCGAGGCCAGCAACGTCTTCACGCGCACGATGCTCGCGCTGTTCGGCGTCATGCCGTGGCGCGCGGTGCCGATGATGCCGGTGGAGATCATGCTGCTGCCGGAGTGGTTTCCGTTCCATCTGTCGAAGGTTTCGTACTGGGCGCGCACGGTGATCGTGCCGCTGCTGGTGCTGAACAGCCTGCGCCCCCGCGCGCGCAACCCGCGCAAGATCGGCATCGACGAACTGTTCCTCAAGCCCGCGCGCACGCTGGGCCTGCCGGGCAAGGCGCCGCATCAGAGCCGTTTCTGGCACAGCGTGTTCACCGCGCTGGACGTCGTGGTGCGCGCGGCCGAACCGCTGTTCCCTCGCAGCGCACGCCAGCGCGCGATCGAACGCGCGCGCGCATTCACCGTGGAACGCCTGAATGGCGAGGACGGCCTGGGCGCGATCTTCCCGGCCATGGCCAACTCGGTGATGATGTTCGACGTGCTCGGTGTGCCGGCCGACGATCCGAACCGCGCGATCGCGCGCAAGTCGATCGACAAGCTGCTCGTCATCGACGAGGACGCCGACGAAGCCTACTGCCAGCCGTGCCTGTCGCCGGTATGGGATACCTCGCTCGCGGCCCACGCGCTGCTGGAAGCGCGCGAACCGCGCGCGATCGCGGCCGCCGCGCGCGGCCTCGACTGGCTCGTCCCCCTGCAGGAGCTCGACCTGATCGGTGACTGGGCCGTGCGCCGGCCCAATGTGCGTCCGGGTGGCTGGGCGTTCCAGTACCGCAACGCGCATTACCCCGACGTGGACGATACCGCGGTGGTCGGCCTGGCGATGCATCGCGCCGACAAGGAAGAAGGCACGCACCGTTACGACGAGGCGGTGGCGCGCGCGCGCGAATGGATGGTCGGCATGCAGAGCAGCAACGGTGGCTGGGGCGCGTTCGAGCCCGAGAACACCCATCTGTATCTGAACAACATTCCGTTCGCGGACCATGGCGCGTTGCTCGACCCGCCCACGGCCGACGTCTCGGCACGCTGTCTGGCGCTGCTGTGCCAGATCGGCGAGATGCCCGCCACGAGCGAACCTTCGGCGCGCGCGCTGCGCTATCTGCTCGACGAGCAGGAAGCCAACGGCAGCTGGTACGGCCGCTGGGGCACCAACTATATCTATGGCACGTGGAGCGCGCTGTGCGCGCTGAACGCGGCAGGCATGGGCGCGGATGCGCCCGAGGTCCAGCGCGCGGCCAGCTGGCTCATCGGCATCCAGAACGATGACGGCGGCTGGGGCGAGGACGGCGACAGCTACAAGCTCGAATACAAGGGCCACGAGCACGCGCAGAGCGTCGCGTCGCAAACGGCCTGGGCACTGCTCGGCCTGATGGCCGCGGGCAAGGGCCATCATCCAGCCGTGGCGCGCGGCGTCGATTATCTGCTGCGTACGCAGGCCTCGCACGGCCTGTGGGACGAGGCACGCTTCACGGCGGTCGGCTTCCCCCGCGTGTTCTATCTGCGCTATCACGGCTACGCACGTTTCTTCCCGCTGTGGGCGATCGCGCGTTTCCGCAACCTGCAGCGCGAAGGCAACGGTGCCCTCACCTGGGGCATGTGACAGATGACGGACGCCACGGTGCTCGCGGTGAGCGGGATGACGTTCGAGTCCCGCATCGCCGAGGGGCCGGGTGTCACGACGCTGCATGGGTTTCGCGACCGTCGGCTCGAGGAAAAGCTGGCCGAATTGCTGGCACGGCGACCGGGCACCCATCGCGGCGTGATCAGCATCGGCGTGGCGGGCGGGCTCGCACCACGGTTGCAGCCCGGCGCCGTGATCGTCGCCGCATCGGTACAGGATGGGGACACATTGCTCCCCTGCGACGCCGCATGGCATGACGCGCTGCGCGCCGCGCTGCCACACTCGGTGTCGGGGCCGATCGCGGGCATGGATGCCGCGGTGACCACGGTGGCCGACAAGGCCGCGCTGCATCGCACGCGCGGCGCACTGGCCGTGGATATGGAATCGCATATCGCCGCGCGCGCGGCACGCGATTGCGGGCTGCCGTTCGCGGCGCTGCGCATCGTGATCGATCCAGCCGAACGTCCGGTGCCGCCGCTGGCCGTGGCCGGTATGGCAGCCGATGGCAGCACCGATATCGGGGCCATCCTGCTGGGCCTGCTCAGGGCGCCGTGGGAGCTTGGCGGGCTGATGCGGCTGGGCCGCGACGCGGCGGCCGCGAAAGCGGCGCTGGCGCGTGCCCGCGCCATGGCGGGCATGGCACTGGGCGCGGCCCCGCACCCGGGCCAGCGCTAGTCGTCCAGCCTCGGCGACGATCGGTCGCCGGTATCAACCGCCGAACTTCCGCATGGCATCGCGGGCCAGACCCGAGCCGATGCCACCGAACAGATCTCCCTCCACGCGCCGCGCATGCGGCAGCAGATGCGACAGCCGCTCGCGCAGCATCGGCACGCTGCTGGAGCCGCCCGTGAACAGGATGGTGTCCACCTTGTCGCCGCCCACGCCGGCGTCGGCCAGCATATTGCGCACGGCGGTCTCCGTCTTCGTCACGAGCTTGTGGATCGACTGGTCGAAGTCGTCGCGCGTGATCGACAGCACGAGGTCCGGCGCGATGCGGCCCAGATCCACACTCGCCTCCTCGGTGTCCGACAGCGCGATCTTTGCCGCCTCCACCTGGATCGCCAGCCAGTGGCCCGCGCGCTCCTTGATCAGCCGGATCAGGCGGTCGAGCTTCTCGGTATCGGCCGCGTCGCGATAGTTGTCCATCACCACCGACCACGCCTTGCGCGTGTAGACCAGATTGATCGTGTGCCAGCTCGCGAGGTCGAAGTACTGGCTCGACGGCATTTCCTTGCCATTGCGCAGCGTGCTGCCGAGCCCGAGCAGCGGCATGGCACTGGCCAGGCTCAGCGCGCGGTCGAAGTCGGTTCCGCCGATATGCACGCCGCCGTTGGCGAGGATGTCCTCATGGCGGTCGAGCCGTTTCGCGCGCTCCGGCGACAGCCGCACGAGCGAGAAGTCGGACGTACCGCCCCCGATATCGGCGACCAGCACGAGTTCTTCATGCGAGATGCCCGCCTCGTAGTCGAATGCGGCGGCAATCGGCTCGTACTGGAACGCGATGTCCTTGAAACCCGCCTTGCGCGCGATGTCCGCGAGCGTGTCCTCGGCCAGCTTGTCCGCGACGGGATCCTCGTCGATGAAGTACACGGGCCGGCCCAGCACGGCCTGGGTGAACGTCGTGCCCGCGGCGGCCTCGCCACGGCGCTTGAGTTCGCCGATGAAGTGCGCGAGCAGGTCGCGGAACGGCATCGCGCGGCCCATGACCTCGGTGCTGTCGTCCATCATCGATGTGCCGAGCAGGCTCTTGAGCGAGCGCATGAGCCGCCCTTCGTAGCCGGCGAGATAGTCCGACAGTGCCGCGCGGCCGTAGGCGACGAGAGGATCCTCGGCGTGAAAGAAGATCACCGAAGGCAGCGTGGACTTGCCGTCCTCGAGCGGCAGCAATACCGGCTGACCGGGGCGCAACCAGCCCATCGTGGAGTTGGAGGTGCCGAAGTCGAGGCCGCAGGCGTGAGACATGACGGAATGCCGAATGGGGTGGTTTGGGGCGCCATTGTAGTGGACGCGGATGGCGGTACGTGGGTAGCGCGCGCCGCTTGACACGGACTACCGTCGCTTCTATTCTGCGCTTGTTCTTTCTTTAAGATCGTTGTTCTATCTTACAGAATAACGAAAACAAAGTTCCGGAGACTATTCCATGCATTCCGCCCCGCGCCGCGCCGCCATGCGCCGGCTCACCGCCATCGCCGCCACCCTTGCCGTTCCGAGCCTGCTGACCCCGATCGCCTCGGCCATCGCCGCGGGCTATCCGACGCAGCCGATCCGGCTGGTCGTGCCGTTCCCGCCCGCGGGCGGCACCGACGTGCTGTCGCGCCTGGTGTTCGACAAGGTCGGCCCGGCCGCGCACTGGACCGTGGTGGTGGAGAACCGCGCGGGCGCGGGCGGCAATATCGGTCTGGATGCCGTGGCCAAGGCCAAGCCGGATGGCTACACGATCGGCATGGGCCAGACCGCGAACCTCGCGATCAACCCCACGCTGTATCCCAAGCTGCCGTTCGACCCGATCAAGGACTTCACGCCCGTGGTGCTCGTGTCCGCGCAGCCCGTCGTGCTGATCGTGAAACAGGACGCCCCGTACAAGACGCTGGCCGAATTCGTGACCGCGGCCAAGGCGAAGCAGACGTCGATGGCATCGGCCGGCACCGGCACGGTCGGCCATCTGACTGGCGAGATGTTCCAGCGCCGCGCGGGCTTCAAGGCGCTCCACGTCCCGTACAAGGGCGCCTCCCCCGCGCTGACCGACCTCATGGGCGGCCAGACCGATTTCTACTTCGCCACGCCGCCCATCGCGCTGCCGATGCTCAAGGCCGGTCGCCTGCGCGCGCTGGCGGTGACCTCGCCCAAGCGCCTGGCGCTGCTGCCGAACGTGCCGACCGTGGCCGAGCAGGGCTATGCCGGCTTTGCCGCGGAAGACTGGAAGGCGCTGGTCGCGCCGGCCGGTACGCCCGCCGACGTGGTGGCGCGACTCAACGACGAAGTCAACAAGGCGCTCAAGCAGCCGGACACCATCGCGCGCATGCGCGAGGAAGGCAGCGAGCCGCGCGGCGGCACCGCGCAGGAGCTGGCCGCATTCATCAAGAGCGAGAACACCCGCTGGGGCGCCATCGTGCGCGAATCCGGCGCTCGCGTGGAGTAAGGAGGGTTTTCGATGCAGAAGCCGCTACGCAATATCCGCGTGCTGGACCTGACCAACGTGCTGGCCGGGCCGTTCTGCTGCCACCAGCTCGCGCACATGGGTGCGGAGGTCATCAAGGTGGAAACGCCGGGCACGGGCGACCTCGCGCGCCAGCTCGGCGCCGATGCCGAACTGAACAAGCGCCTGATGGGCGTGTCGTTCCTCGCGCAGAACCCGGGCAAGCGTTCGATCACGGTCAACTTCAAGCACGCGCAGGGCAAGGAAGTCTTCCGCAAGCTCGTACGCAGCGCGGACGTCGTGGTCGAGAATTTCCGGCCGGGCGTGATGACGCGCCTCGGGCTCGGCTACGAGGCACTGCGCAAGGAGAATCCGCGCCTGATCTATTGCGCGATCTCGGGCTTCGGCCAGGACGGTCCACTGTCCGATCTGCCCGCGTACGACCAGATCATCCAGGGCATGTCCGGCGTGATGAGCATCACCGGCGATGCGGATACCGCGCCCTATCGCGTGGGATATCCGGTGTCGGACACCATCGGCGGCATCACGGCCGCGTTCTCGATCGCCGCGTCGCTGGCCGATCATGAACGCACCGAGGGCTACTTCCTCGACGTATCGATGCTCGAGGCCACGCTCGCAACGATGGGCTGGGTCGTGTCGAACCATCTGATCGCGGGCAAGAACCCGTCGCCGATGGGCAACGAGAACATGACCGCGAGCCCGTCGGGCACGTTCCATACGGGCAATGGCCTGCTCAATATCGCGGCCAACAAGCAGGAGCAGTTCGAGGCCGTGTGCCGCGTGATCGGACGCCCGGACCTCGCCGCCGATCCGCGTTTCGCCGAGCGTCAGGCGCGCCTGACCAATCGTGGCGCGCTCAAGCAGGCGCTCGAGGCGGAACTGGCGGCCAGGTCCGCCACCGAATGGTGGCAGTTGCTCAACGACGCGGGCGTGCCCGCGGGACCCGTGATGGACGTGCCCGACACGCTCGCCCATCCGCAGGTGCGCGATCGCGGCATGATCGGGCACTTTGCCGACGTGCCCGGCGTGGGCCGCGACATCCGGCTCGTGCGCACGGGATTCAAGGTCAACCACGAGGCGCCGTCGGTCGACACGCCCCCGCCGCAGCTGGGCGAGCATACGGACGAGATTCTCGCGCAGCTCGGCTACGACGCCACGGACATCGCATCGCTCAAGGAGGCACGCGCGGTATGACGACAGAACACGACAAGCCGGCCATGGACGCCGGCCAGCAGGCATCGCAGGACTGGTGGCGCACCGAGATCATCGACATGCGTCCCGGCGAGATCCGCTATCGCGGCTATCCCATCGAGCAACTGATCGGACGCGTGTCGTTCGCGCAGATGATCTGGCTGATGCTGCGCGGCGAACTGCCCGCGCGCCGCGAGGGCGAACTGCTGGACGCCGCGCTGATGGCGGCCGTCGATCATGGCCCGCAGGCCCCGAGCATCGCCATCGCGCGCATGGCGGCGACCTGCGGCGTGGGCCTCAACAATGCGATGGCTTCGGCGGTGAACGTGCTCGGCGACGTGCACGGCGGTGCGGGCGAGCAGGCGGTGGAGCTGTACCAGGACATCGCGCGGCGCATCGACGATGGCGCACCGCAGGAGGACGCGGTTGCGGCAGCGCTGCAGCACTATCGCGATCTGCACGGCAAGTTCGTGTCGGGCTTCGGCCATCGTTTCCACCCGCTCGACCCGCGCGCGCCGCGCCTGCTCGAACTCGTGGATGCGGCCGCGGCCGATGGCGTGGTGTCCGGGCGTTACGCGAAGATCGCGCGCGCGGTGGAAGCCGCGCTCGGTGCCGGACGCAGCAAGCCCATTCCGATGAATATCGATGGCGCCACCGCGGTGATCTATGCCGAGCTCGGCTTTCCGGCGCCGCTCGCGCGCGGACTGTTCTGCCTGTCGCGTTCGGTCGGCATCCTGTCCCATGCGTGGGAGCAAACCCAGCAGGGCGGCCGCAACAAGGGACCGATTCCGCGCCAGTTTCTGTGGACGTACGACGGCAAGCCGCAGCGCGACGTGGAAGTCTGAGCTACCGGATCTCCGGATAGCCGTCGATCGGCGTCAGCAGCACGTCGTAGGCTGGCAGATCGGGTTCCACGAAGCGATCGATGCAGACATCGTCGAGCAAGGCGCGATACCGGGGATCCTCGCCGGGCGCGCCGAGCGAAACCAGCTTGTCGACGAGCAACCGCCGGTCTTCCGCCGGCAGGCTTTCCGCGGCCACCAGCAGCGGGTTCGGCGTCCATGGCGTGGCGCCGACGGTCTGGATGCCCGCCAGCGCCGCCGGGTCATGGCGGCGCAGCAGGTCGAGGTAGAAGCCGTCCAGCGCGGTCACGTCGATCTGCCGCTGGCGCAGCGCATCGAGCGTGCGTGCCGGCGTGTCGAGCGGGCCGATCGAGGCACCGAACAGCGGTCCCCGCTCGCGCGCGAAGGGGGCCAGCGCGCGCCGGGCTGCCTGGTAGCCCGACTGCGAGTGCTCGGCCATCCAGCCGAACCGATGGCCGAACGTATCGTCAAGCGTGTGCCAGCCCGATTCCGCGCGCACGAGAAATTCCGAGCGATAACGCGCGTGCCCGCGCAGCACGGGTGCGACGAGCGGCACCACGGGCGCCGCCCCCCGCACGAACGGCAACCCGCACATGAATCCGCACACGAGGTCCCGCCGCTGCCAGAGATCGGTCAGCGGCGCGGGCCATGCATGCGGAATGACCTCCACGGGCCAGCGCAGGTCCTCGAATACCTGCACGAACAGCGCCTGCCACGCGACCGCGACCGCGGGCGTGGCGTTGTACATGCGGAACGATGCAATGCCGCTGGCCATGCCGGGTCCTCGCTGTCGTCGTCAGGCGAAGCGCAGCGACTGGCCGATGCCGAGCGCGCGCGCCTTGGTCAGCATCGCATGGCCCAGCGCGATATCGGTCGTCGACAGGCCGCGATGCCAGAACAGGATCGTCTCGTCGTCGCGCTCGCGGCCGGGCTTCATGCCGGCGACGATCTGACCGAGTTCCGCATGCAGGTTCTCCTCGTTGAGGCGTCCGCTGTCCACATGCTGGCGCAGCGCGCCGAACGGCAGGCCCTTGCGGCACTGACCCCAGTCATCGACGACCATCTTGCTCATGATGTCCGTCAGCGACAGTTCCACCGCGCTCATGGTGCCGTACGGAATGACGAGCGCACCGGGCTTGATCCATTCGGTCAGCAGCATCGGCGTCGGCGCGGGCAGGCGCGAGGCCTCCACGACGATATCGGCGCCGCGCACGCACGATTCCCAGTCCGTGGTCACGATCACCGGCTTGCCGAGGTCGCGCGTGAGCCGCGCCGCGAACGCGTCCCGGCTCTCCGGGCGGCGCGAGTGCACGCGAATCTCGTCGAAATCGAAGATCGAGTCGAGCAGCCGGACGTTCCAGTAGGACGTACCGCGCGCGCCGATATGCGCAAGCACCTTGCTGTTCTTGCGCGCCAGATGGCGGGCGCCGAGCGCGGTCACCGCGCCGGTGCGCATATCGGTAATCGCCGTGGCGTCGATCATCGCGAGCGGCACGCCGTTGTCGGGATCGAACAGGTTGAGGATAGCCATCTCCGACGGCAGCCCCTGCTTGTAGTTGTCCACATAGTCCGACACCACCTTCACGCCGGCCACGTGCAGCGGGCGGATATAGCCGCGCAGCACGTTGAAGTGGCCCTTGTCGGACGACTCGGGCACGAGGTGCACGCGAGGCTCGATGACGGTCTCGCGGCGGCCCTGCGCGGCCAGCGCGGATTCCACGGCGGCGAGGATCTCGGCATCGGTCAGCGCCAGCTTGGCCACGTCCGGACCGTTGAGGTAGGTCAGGTGAATCTGCTTCTCTTCCACTTGGGGGTCTCCTTACTGCAGGGGCGGAATATTGGCGCGATGCACGATCGCGCGCCATTTGAGCGTCTCGCTCGAGATCTGCGTGCCGAAGGCCTGCGGCGTGCTGCCCACGGGCTCGAGGCCCAGGCCGTCGAGTTTCTCGCGCACGTCGGGCTGGCGCAGCACGGCGGCCACGTCGGTCTGCCATTTGCGCACGATCGCGTCGGGCGTGCCCTTCGGCGCGACGAGCCCGTACCACGAGGTGACATCGAAGCCCGGGTAGCCGGACTCCGCCACCGTCGGCACGTTGGGCAGCTGCGGCAGGCGGCGCGGACCGGCGATGGCGATCGGCACGAGCTTGCCCGTGCGGATATGCTGCAGCACGGTCGAAATGCCGCCGAACATCATCTGCACCTGTCCGCCAAGTACGTCGTTGAGCGCGGTGGCCATGCCGTTGTACGGCACGTGCACGGTCTTGATGCCCGCTTCGAGGTTCAGCAGTTCGCCGGCCAGATGCGCGCCGCTGCCGTTGCCGGGCGATGCGAAATTGAGCTCGCCCGGATGCGCCTTCGCATAGCCCACGAGGTCCTTGAGCGTGCGCGCATGCACGGCCGGATTGACCACGAGCACGTTCGGCGAGGAAGCGAGCATCGTCACGGGCACGAGGTCACGCACCTCGAAGCCCAGTTTCGGGAACAGGATCGGATTGACGGTCAGGTTGCCGGCGGGCGCGAGGCCCAGCGTGTAGCCGTCCGGCGCGGCGCGCGCGACCATCTCCATGCCGATGTTGCCGGCCGCGCCGGGCTTGTTATCGACGACGATCGACTTGCCCCACTGCTCCGACAGCTTCTGCCCCACGAGGCGCGGCAGGGCATCCGCCACGCCGCCCGCCGCAAACGGCACGACGATGCGGACCGGTTTCGACGGATAGGCGGCGTTGTCCCCCTGCGCGCTGGCGCCGGACATTCCGGCCAGCATGGTCCCAGGCAGCATCAGCCATGCCGCCAACTTGTATGCAAATCGATTCACGCTAAAGCTCCCCGTGTAAGCGTTGTGGCCCGAATGTTAAGCAGCTTGTCTAACACTGTATAGACAGGTTTTCGCAAATCGAAAAGCGTTTTTCGCATAAGGCCGAAATGGCACCGGAATGGCGCGTCAGCGGCGCCCGCGTGACGTGCCGTGGTGCGGACTACACCGAGATGGGGAGGGGGTCGGGCTCGCGGAGCGGCAGCATGGTGTCGGTATCGGATGACGTTACCGGCACTTCGTCCATCACACGGGAGGCGATCACGAACTGGTCGCGGCCACGCTCCTTGGCGCTATAGAGCGCGCGGTCCGCTTCCGCGAAGAGTCCGCGCCAGATCACGTCGCGCGCGCCGGTCGCGGCACGGAGCTGGGCCACGCCGATACTGACGCTTGCGTAGCGCTCGCGGCCCGGCAGCGGGATCGCGCGCACCTTGCGCAGAATGCGGTTGGCCAGCGCCGTGGCCTGCAGTTCGTCCGTGTGCGGGCACAGGATGCAGAACTCCTCGCCGCCGTAGCGCGCGGCGATATCGGAGGCGCGGCGCGAATGGTCGAGCGCGGCGGCGATTTCGCGCAGGATGCCGTCACCCGCATCGTGGCCGAACATATCGTTGACCTGCTTGAAGTGATCGACGTCGATCACGAGGCAGGACAACGCCTCGCCATCCCGCTGCCAGCGTGCAATCAGGCTGGCTGCCGACTGGTCGAGGGCGCCACGGTTGAGCAGGCCCGTCAGCGCATCGACGCGGGCGCCGTTTTCGTTGAGGGCGATGATCTGCTCGGTGGCCATCATGCAGAAGCCGAACAGGCCGAGCAGAACGGCCATCATGGCGGCGATCATCGACAGCAGCGGCCAGGCCATGCCCGATGGCTGCATGAAGAACGGCGTCACGGCGGCGCCATCGCCCGAAATGGGGGAGGCGAACGAGGTCAGCGCCACGACCTGACCGGCCAGCAGCACCAGGTGCGAGACCATGACGACGGGGCCGCCAATGCCCGTGCGGCCGCGATCGCTGCGGAGCATGATCACGATGGTGCTGAACGAGACCATGGCGAGGACACCATAGGCCAGCGCGTGGACGAGCAGCCGGGCGTCGGACAGGCCCGTGGCGATGACCAGCAGCGTCACCACGACGAGGCCGAACAGGCGCAGGGGGACGGTATGCGGCGGCAAGCCGTAGAACGTGCGCACGCCGCGGTAGATCGTCAGGCGGCCGAGGATGTAGCAGCCGGCGCCCAGGGCGCTCAGCTGGAGGGCGCCGGGCGGCGCGATCCCGTGTTGCGGATAACCGGGGTGCAGCAGGTCGTAGCCCGCCGTGCATGCCACCACGAGCAGCCCGGCGGCGGACGCGACCACATGGCCGAGCGCCCATTGGCGTCCCGCTTCGCTGGCGCGCAGGGCGACGACCAGCCCTGCCGACATCAGCAGCGTGCTGGAGAACACCACCATCATGACGACGACGATCGTCTGCTGGGCCAGTTGCACGGGTTTCCTCGATCAGACGGCGCGCGAAAACGCGAATCATAACGGCGCAGTCTTAGGGCAGGCACCCCCGACAAGGGGTGCATTCGCATGCAAGCAACGGATGGATTGGCCATCGCCCCCGATCGGACGCGGGGAGACCCTCTCGACGGGAAGAGAAAACCGTCAGTCCTTGGACGAACCTTCGGTCAGCGGCGTCTCGGTCGCCGGCGCAAAGTCCGGAAAGGTGCCGCCCAGCGCCTTCGTCAGCTGCCGCGCGGCATCGAGGACCTGGTCGCGGAAGGTCACGGAGAAGCGTGGCGTGGGGCACGTCAGCGTCAAGGCCCCGCGCAGGTCGCCCGCCGGGCCGAAGACCGGTGACGATACCCCGGCGATATCGGGACTGCGGTCGCCGACCAGCGCGATCACGCCTTCGTCGCGGATCCGCTGGTAGATCTCTCCGCGCGCGCCCGCAAACGCCCGCAACACGCGCCCGCCCGCGCCACGGTTACGCGGCAGCACATCGCCCGCACGGATATGGTCGCGCACGGGCTGCGGGGAATCCACGCGGTACAGGCAGAGCCGATGCTCCCCCTGCTCGATATGGAACGCCGCGGACTCCCGCGTCACCTGCACGAGCTGCCGCAGCGCCGGCACGACCACGGCCTCGAGCGAGAACGACGCCGCATACACGGCATTGAGCCGCGCCACTTCGGGCCCGAGCCCATAGCGGCCGTCGGGCAGCCGCTGCACCAGCCGCGCGTGTTCCAGCGAGGCCAGCAGCCGCAACAGCGTGCTCTTGTACAGCCCGCTGCGCACCGCCAGCTCGGCCAGGCCAAGCGCACTGTCGCCCTCGCGAAACACCGACAGGACGAACAGCGCCCGGTCCACGGCGACAGCGCCCCCTTCCGCGGCATGCTTGTCGGCTTCGGAGAGTTGGGCGGCTTTACGTGGCATTGGCGTTGGATGTCAGTACCGGCTTCACCGGAGGCGCACGCCGGAAGCGGCTTGCGCGGCATGTTGGAACGTTTGACCACCGTATAGAACGGTGTGTGCCTTGTCAATCGCAAGCGGCCGCTGGCACGGCATGTGCGTCATGCGTCGCAAGGGCAGCCATCGACCATTCCCGGTATGATTACTGCTTTACGGGTTTTCCCTAGTTCAACTGTCAGCAGGCCCTGCCGCAGCGCCCTCCCGCCGTAGCGCCCCTCTTTCCCCGATGACCGCCCCCTCTCCTTCACTGGACGCCGCGCACGACTATCCCGGCGATGACCGTGTGTTGCGCCGCATCCTCAGCGTCGTAGCATTCAATTTCGTAGCGTACCTCGCGGTCGGCCTGCCGCTGGCCGTGATTCCCGGCTTCGTGCACGACCACCTCGGCTACAGCGCCGTCGTCGCCGGCCTGTCGATCAGCATCCAGTATCTGGCCACGCTGCTGTCGCGCCCCTGGGCCGGCACGCTCTGCGACGTGCAGGGGCCGAAGCGCTCGGTGCTGACGGGCCTGGCCCTGTGCGTGGCCAGCGGCGCGCTGACGCTGGCGGCGGCGCTGTGCGGCGGCACCGCATGGCTGGGCCTCACGGTGCTGTTTGCCGCGCGCCTCGTGCTCGGCGCCGGCGAGAGCCTCGTCACCACGGGCACGATCGCCTGGGGCATCGGCAGCGCGGGCTCGCGCCACACGGGCAAGGTCATTTCCTGGAATGGCATGACGACCTACGGCGCCCTCGCCGCGGGCGCCCCGCTCGGCGTGGTCCTCGCGGACTTCGGCGGCCTCGCGTCGATCGGTGCCGTGACCGTGCTGATTACCGCGATCGCGCTGCTGCTTGCGCGCCGCAAGTCGCCGTCCGCGATCGTCAAGGGCGAACGCCTGCCGTTCCGCCGCGTGTTCCGCGCGATGACGCCGTTCGGGTTCTGCCTCGCGCTGGGCTCGGTCGGCTTCGGATCGATCACCGCCTTCATCACGCTGTATTACGGCAGCCGCGGCTGGGATCACGCGGCCTTCGCGCTGACGTCGCTCGGCACCTGCTTTATCCTCTCGCGCCTGCTGCTCGCCGACAGTATCAACCGCTTCGGCGGCTATACCGTGGCCATCGCGTCGTTCGCGGTGGAAGCGGCCGGCCTGGCCATGCTGTGGCTCGCCCAGTCGCCCTGGCAGGCGCTCGCGGGCGCCGCGGTCACGGGCTTCGGCTTCTCGCTCGTGTTCCCGTCGCTCGGGATGGAAGCCGTCAAGCGCGTGCCGCAGACCAACCGCGGCTCCGCGCTCGGCGCCTATTCGCTGTTTCTCGATTTCGCGCTGGGCCTGACCGGCCCGCTGGCCGGCCTCGTGGTGAAGCATGCCGGCTATGCGCCGGTGTACCTGTGCGCGTCGCTATGCGCGATCGCCGCGCTCGTGATGAGCCGCGTGATCGCGGTGCGCTACGGTCAGGACGAGCGCTCGCAGCAGTACGCCTCGGTGCGGTAAGGGAACGACACGATGTCCTGGCCCGCGAGGGCCGGGTGGTGCGCGATCACGTCGTGCAGCTGCGCGCGCACGGCATCCTGTTGCGCGGGCTGCAGCGACGCGATAAAGCTCACCGACATCACGCGGTCCACGATCACCTGCTCCGGCGCGCCCGTATGCGAATACGGCAGGCTCGTCAGCGCGAGCGGGCCGAAGCCATCCGCCGGGAACACCTTGCGCCAGTCGCCGCGATGAAAGCGCGGCGCATCGCCCTCGAACGGCTTCATGATGTCCGTGAGCCGGGCCACCCAGTCCACCGATTCGTCGCGCACGTTCCAGACGAGGCCGAGCCGGCCGCCGGGACGCAGCACGCGGCGGATCTCGCGCATCGCGGCCGTGTTGGCAAACCAGTGGAACGCCTGCGCGCAGACCACCGCATCGACGCTCGCATCGGGCAGCGGCATGGACTCCGCGGTGCCCGCCACGGCCTGCACGCCGGGCAATGCGCCGGAGAGCTGGTCGCGCATCTGCGCCACGGGCTCCACGGCAATGATGGTCGCACCGGTCGGCTGGAGCAGCCGCGTGAACTTGCCGGTGCCGGCACCGAGGTCGACCACGGTGCGGCCGGCGGCGAGGCCTACGGTGTCACGCAGCCATTCGGCGATTTCCTTGGGATAGTCGGGGCGCCCGCGGGCATAGGTGTCGGCTTGACTCGAAAAACCCTGCGCGGCGGCGTGGTGGATGGCGGTCATGGGAATTGTCGTGAATCGTTATTGGGCAAACCGCCACGTACCATACTCCGCTCCCGTTGCAGGGACAAGACGCGAAGCGCGTCTCAGCCGTTCTGCATGCCCCAGCGCCGCACGGTCAGGCGCTCCAGCGAGGCAAACACGATGCCTTCGACCGCGAGCCCGATCAGGATGACGGTGGCGAGGCCCGCGAATACGCGGTCGGTATAGAGTTCGTTGCGGTTCTGGAAGATGTACCAGCCCAGGCCGCCCTTGCCCGACGACGCGCCGAACACGAGCTCCGCCGCGATCAGCGTGCGCCATGCGAACGCCCAGCCGATCTTGAGCCCGGACAGGATGGCCGGCAGTGCGGCCGGCACGAGGATCAGCACCACGTAACGCAGCCCGCGCAGACCGTAGTTGCGGCCCGCCATGCGCAGCGTCTCGGGCACGCCGCGGAAGCCCGCATAAGTATTGAGCGCGAGCGGCCACAGCACCGAATGGATCAGCACGAAGATCAGGCTGCCCTTGCCGAGGCCGAACCACAGCAGCGCGAGCGGCAGCAGCGCAATGGCCGGCAGCGGGTTGAACATCGCCGTGAGCGTGTCCAGCAGATCGCGGCCGATACGCGTCGAGACCGCGAGCGTGGTCAGCACGAACGCGAGCACGATGCCGGCAAGGTAACCCTGCAGCAGGACAGACAGCGATACCGCGGCCTTGCCCGGCAGCTCGCCGTTGGCGATGCCATCGACGAACGCGCGCGCGGTGGCACCGAACGTCGGCAGCAGCAGGTCGTTGTCCTGCACGCGCGCGATGACCTCCCACACGATCGCCAGCACGATCAGGATCAGCAGCTTGCGCAGCCAGCCTTGCCGCAGCACGCGGCTATGCCACGGCAACGGCCGTTCCACGGGTGCGGCCGTGAAGGGTTCGAGCCGGCGCTCGTATTCGGGACGGATGGTCAGCGTGTCGGACATGGTCAGTACGTGTGTTGAGCGCGCTGGGGATGCGAGCCCCCGGCATGCGTGGCGTGTTCGGGTTCCTCGAACAGCATCCGGTGGATGCGCTGCGCCGCGGACTGGAAATCGGCGCTGCCCTGGCTCGCCAGCGAAAACTGGTGGCTGTTGAGTTCCGCGCGCACACGGCCCGGATGCGGAGACAGCAGCAGGATGCGGCTACCCACGACGAGCGCTTCTTCGATCGAGTGCGTGACGAACAGCAGCGTGAATGCCGCGTCTTCCCAGAGCGCGAGCAGTTCCTCCTGCATGCGGCGGCGCGTCAGCGCGTCGAGCGCGGCGAACGGCTCGTCCATCAGCAACACCTTGGGTCGCATGGCCAGCGCGCGGGCGATTGCCACGCGCTGTTTCATGCCGCCCGACAGCGTATGCGGATAGGCATCGGCAAACCCCGCCAGGCCGACCTTGTCGAGGAAGTGCATCGCGCACTCGTCGGCCTCCGCGCGCGACAGGCCCCGTGCGCGCTGCAGCGGGAACATGACGTTCTGCCGCACGGTCTTCCACGGCGGCAACTGGTCGAACTCCTGGAACACGACGATGCGATCGGGGCCGGGCGCGCGCACGCGCTGGCCATCGAGGCGGATCTCGCCCTCGGCCGGCGGCACGAAGCCGGCCACGGCCTTGAGCAGCGTCGACTTGCCGCAGCCCGACGGCCCCAGCAGCACGAAGCGATCGGCGGCGTGCACGTCGAAACTCACACGGTGCGTGGCGCGTACCACGCGATCGGGCGTACGGTATTCGAGCGAGACGTTATCGACCTGCAGCAGGGGCAGGCCGCCCCCGACGACACGCAGGTCGGCGCGCTGATGTTCGTGCGTTGCCATGTTCAGCTCCCCTGTGCGGTGGCCGGGTCCGGGAAGAAATAGTCCTGCCACGACTTCGGCGCGTTCTTGATGGCGCCCACGCGGTGCATGAACTCGGCCAGCGGGAACGTGTTCTGCGGCGTGACCTTGAACTGGACCAGCGGGTTCTTGAGAATCTTGACCAGCAGCGCGCGATCGATCTTCGCCTTGTTCACGCGAATATAGAGATCGGCGGCCGCTTCCGGCTGCTTCGTGGCGAAGTCCGCGGCTTCCGCCAGCGCATCGACGAACGCACGGTAGGTCTTCGGATTGTCGTTGCGGAATTTCTCGGTGGCATAGAGCACGGTGGCCGAACTCGGGCCGCCGAGCACGTCATACGAGTTGAGCACGATGCGCGCGTTCGGATTGCCGGCCAGTTCCTGCTCCTGGAACGGCGGGTTGCCGAAGTGGCCCGTGATCTCGGTCCCGCCCGCGATGATCGCGGCCGCGGCGTCCGGATGGGGCACCGCGACGGTCCACTTGTCCAGGCGGTTGAATTCCTTGTCGCCCCATTGCCTGGCGGCCGCGTACTGCAGCACGCGCGACTGCACCGACACGCCCACGGCCGGCAGCGCGATACGGTCCTTCTCCGTGAAGTCGGCAATCGACTTCACCTTCGGGTTGTTGCTGACGAGGTAGTAGGGAAAGTTGCCGAGCGAGGCCACGCCCTTGACGTTCTGCCGGCCATGCGTGCGGTCCCACAGCGTGAGCAGCGGGCCCACGCCAGCGCCGGCGATATCGATCGAACCCGACAGCAGCGCGTCGTTGACCGCGGAGCCACCGGAGAGCTGCGTCCATTCGACCTTGACGTCCACGCCCTGCTGCTTGCCGTGCTTCTCGATCAACTGCTGGTCGCGCGCAACGTTCAGCAGCAGATAGACCACGCCGAACTGCTCGGCGATACGGATGCGGCCTTCAGCGTGCGCATTGGCGGTCAGCGCGAGACCCGCGACGAGCATCGACACGGCCGCGCGGCGCGGCCAGCGGGAGGTGAACAGGGACATTCAGATGGCTCCGGTAGGGAAAGGAATTCAGAAAGGCAGATCGCCCTCGATCGTGGTGCGGTACATCACGCGACGCTCGGTATCGGGCGTGCCCGCGGCCAGATGCATGAGCGAGCGGTTGTCCCAGAACACGAGGTCATGCTCGCGCCATTGATGGCGGTAGACAAACTCGGGCTTCACGCTGTGCGCGAACAGTTCGTCGAGCAGCGCGCGGCTCTCGTCCTCCGGCAGGCCGACGATCTTCGTCGTGAAATGCTCGCTCACGAACAGCGCCTTGCGGCCCGTCTCCGGATGCGTGCGCACCACGGGCTGCAGCGCGGGCTTGACCTGCGCGATCTGCTCCGGCGACAGGTCCGGGCGCCACGGGCTGCGGCGTTGCAGTTCCTTGTATTTGGCCAGGTAGGTGTGCTCGGCTTTCAGGCCCTCCACCTTGCGCTGCAGGTCGGCGGGCAGCGCGTCCCATGCGGCGTGCATGTTGGCGAACAGCGTATCGCCGCCCTCGCGCGGCAATTCCCGCGCGTGCAGCAGCGAGCCGAGGCTCGGCTTCTCCTTGTACGAAAGATCGGAGTGCCAGAAGTGACCCGCGTCGCCAAGACCGATCGGCTTGCCGTTCTCGCGCACGTTCGACACGATCAGGATCTCGGGATGCCCCGCGAGCTGGAACTGGTGCAGCACGTGGATCTCGAGCGCGCCAAAACGGCGGCTGAACGCGATCTGCTCCGCCGGCGTGATGCGCTGGTCGCGGAACACCACGACGTGATGATCGAGATGCGCGCGATGGATGCGCCGGAAGTCTTCTTCCGCGATCGGTTGCGACAGATCGAGCCCGATCACTTCGGCGCCAAGCGCGGCATCGAGCGGGCGGATTTCGAAATCCTGGAGAACGGGGGCAACGGCAGAGGTCATGGTGTCTTTTGCTCGGGGGAAAGCAGAGGGACCCACTGTAGACACCGCGGTGCGCGCGGACAACGAATCAAATCGCCGGGGCATATGCGCCAATCGCATATGGATCGTCGAACTGGCATATGCATATATGCATATGCAAATGCGGTTTCGTTCGTTCCGCGCGCCGAGGCCAGGCAATAGCCTGTGCGCTTGCCTACCCCTGACTCCCCATCATGACCATCAACGCCCATCGGCGCGCGCTGCTCGCGGCCGGCCTTGCCCTGCCGACACTGTCGGTCGCCAACCGATCGTTCGCCGCGGGCGAACAGGAAACGCTGCGGATCGGCTACCAGAAATCCTCGACGCTGATGATCTGGCTGAAGTCGCGCGAGACGCTCGAGAAAGCGCTCGCGCCGCTGAACGTCCGCGTGCAATGGCACGAGTTCACATCGGGCCTGCCGCTGCTCGAGTCGCTCAACGTCGGCAACCTCGACCTCACCGCCGATGTGGCCGATGCCGTGCCGCCGTTCGCGCTAGCGGCCGGGGCCAGCCTCACGTATTACGCGATCGAGACGCCGTCGCCGACCGCGCAGGCCGTGGTCGTGAAGCAGGACTCCGAGATTCGATCCATCGCGCAACTCAAGGGGCAACGCGTGGCGTTCGCCAAGGGCGCGGGCGCGCATTATCTGCTGCTCGAGGCGCTGGCCGAGGCAAAGCTCTCGCTGCGCGATATCGAGCCCGCGTACCTCACACCGGCGGACGCACGCGCGGCATTCGAGCGCGGCGCCGTGGCCGCGTGGGTCATCTGGGATCCGTTCCTTGCCGCGGTGCAGCGACAGGCCAACGCGCGCGTGCTGCGCGACGGCACCGGACTCGCGAGCTACCGGCGCTTCTATCTGGCGGCCACGCCGTATGCGAAACGCCGGCCGGACGTGCTGGCGAAGGTCTACGAGGAACTGCGCAGTGCCGGTACCTGGATCAAGCAGAATCCCGGACCGGCCGCGGCATGGAACGCGCCGCTGCTCGGCCTGGACGCCGCGACGGTCGAGGCCGCGAACGCGCGCCGGACTTATCAGGTACAGACCGTGGATGCCGCGTCGCTCACCGAGCAACAGCGCATTGCCGATGCCTTCGCCGCGCAGTCGATCCTGCCGCGCAAGGTCGCCGTGGCGCAGTCGCCGGTGTGGAAGCCGGCCTGACAGTAACTTTTTCCTTGCCAGTTCCTATACTGGATGGCGCCTCGCCCCTGCGAGCGCCATCCCGAACGGACAAGGAGACCCACCATGGCAATTCGATTAGGCGAGACGGCACCGGACTTCACCGCGGATACGACCGAAGGCAAGATCCAGTTCCACGAGTGGATCGGTGACGGCTGGGCGATCCTGTTCTCGCATCCGAAGGATTTCACACCGGTCTGCACGACCGAGCTCGGCTACATGGCCCGGCTCAAGCCAGAGTTCGACAAGCGCAACACGAAGATCATCGGTCTCTCGATCGATCCCGTCGATGATCACAATCGCTGGGTCAAGGACATCGAGGAGACGCAGGGCAGCAAGGTCAACTATCCGATGATCGGCGATGCGGACCTGCATATCGCCAAGCTCTACGACATGATCCATCCGGAGGCCGGTGGCGGTCCGCGTACGGCGGTGGACAACGCGACCATCCGCTCGGTGTTCATGATCGGCCCCGACAAGAAGGTCAAGGCGATGCTCGTCTATCCGATGAGCGCGGGGCGTAACTTCGATGAGGTATTGCGGCTGCTCGACTCGCTGCAGCTGAACGCGAAGCACACGGTCGCGACACCCGTCAACTGGAAGCCGGGCGACGACGTGATCATCCCGACTTCCGTCTCCGACGACGACGCGAAGAAGAAGTATCCACAGGGCTTCAAGACGCTCAAGCCGTACCTGCGCACCGTGGCCCAGCCGCGCTGAACGGCGCCGCAATCGTCTCGGCACCGCGCGATTCTATCCACAGACTTGGTGGATATCCTGCCTATTGACTTCCCTGCAAGCCGCGCCAGCTCTGGAAAGAGCTGGCGTGCCTAATTTCTGGGCAATTGACTCAGGGATGCCGTGCAAGCACACCACGGATGGTGTCGGCAAGATCTTTCGCGAGGAACTTCGACACGTACGCATCGGCACCGACCTTGCGCACGTGCTCCTCGCTGGCCTCGCCCGACAGCGACGAGTGAATGACCACCGGCAGCGACTTGAGCCGCGCGTCCGCCTTGATCTTGCGCGTCAGCGTGAAGCCATCCATCTCGGGCATCTCGAGGTCCGTGAGCACGAGCGCGATCTCGTCGCGCACGGTCTTGCCACGGCCCGCGGCACCTTCGGCGATGCTGCCGAGCAGGTCCCACGCTTCCTGGCCCGTCTTCGTCATCACCACTTCCACGCCCATGGCCTTGAGGCCGTTCTCGATGAGACCGCGCGCGAGCGCCGAGTCATCCGCGGCCAGCACCTTGGTGCCGGGGCGCAGTGTCAGTTGCGGACCCACCGTCGCCGGGTCCACATCGGGCTGGCGGGTCGGCAGCACGTCGCGCAGGATCTGCTCGACGTCGAGGACCTGCACGAGGCGCGGATTGTCGCCGCCCACGTCGAGCTTGGCAATGCTCGTGACGAGGCCGCCCTTCACGCTGGTCTCGGCCGAGACCACCTGGCTCCAGTCGAGCCGCACGATCTCTTCCACCGCTTCCACGGCAAACCCCTGCGTGGAGCGTGCGTACTCGGTCACGAGCATGATATTGAGACCGGTGACCGGCTTGCACGACAACAGCCGCGGCAGGTCGATGACCGGAATGACCTGCCCGCGAATGTCGGCCATGCCGAGAATCGCGGGTTCCGCGCCGACCACGGTGGTCACGCTCGGCATGACCAGGATCTCGCGGACCTTGAAGACATTGATGCCGAACAGTTCCGATTGCCCGCTGGTCTCCGCGTCGCCGAGTCGGAACAGCAACAACTCGAACTGGTTGTTGTTGGTTAGGTTGGTGCGCTCGTCGATTTCCCTCATCGCGCTGGTCATGCTGTGCTCCGCTCGCCTGGCTGTTGGTTGATATATGTACAAGGACTGCGATGCGTCTAACGGCGCGCGCGGCCGAATATTTAGCCAAGGTAAGTCGCCGCCACCCGGCGGCCGCACCGAGGGAAATCCCTGATGCCGCGCGAGACAGGCGGATACGTGGGTATTTCCGTCGCCCGATACCGCGCATGCCGGGATGATGATGCCGGCCCTCCCCGCCTTGACTAGCCTTGAGCCTCGCCGGATCCCGCCCGTCAGAGGCAGGGGCCGGCAAGCCGGCGCCAGCGCCGGCCACCGCCGAGGACAGAGACGCCCACACCTTTGCCCGATGCGCCGGGCGCATCGTCCTTGCACCGAGAAACGAACGAGACAGCACCGACGCCGGCTGTACGCGGCCACGCGCGGACCCTGCAAGGAGGCAGACATCACCATGATTGACCAGCCCTACGACCGACCGCTCATGTCGCCGGCGGCGGCGGACATCGACGGCGCGCATGCGCCCCCTCCCCAACGTATCGACCGGTATTTCCAGATTTCCGCGCGCGGCAGCACCGCGCGGCGCGAGGTCGTGGCCGGCATCACCACGTTCATGGCCATGGTCTACGCGGTCTTCGTGGTGCCGGGCATGCTCGGCAAGGCCGGGTTCGATACCAGCGCCGTGTTCGTGGCGGTATGCCTGACCACCGCCTTTGGATCGTTGCTGATGGGTCTTTGGGCGCGGCTGCCGATCGCCATCGGCTGCGCCATCTCGCTGACCGCGTTCATGGCCTTCGGCCTCGTGCTCGGCCAGCATCTGTCGCCTTCGGTCGCGCTGGGCGCGGTGTTCCTGATGGGTGTCGTGTTCACCGCCATCTCCGTCACGGGCGTACGCGCATGGATCCTGCGGAACCTCCCTGCCGGCGTGGCGCACGGGGCGGGCATCGGCATCGGCCTGTTCCTGTTGCTGATCGCCTCGAACGAGGTCGGGCTCGTGGTGAAGAATCCCGGCGCGGGACTGCCCGTCGCGCTAGGCCATATCACCGCGTTTCCGGTGCTGATGTCGGTGCTCGGCCTCGCGGCGATCTTCGGCCTCGAACGCCGGCGCGTGCCGGGCGGCATCCTGCTCGTGATCGTTGCGATCTCGGTGCTGGGGCTGATCTTCGATCCGGCCGTGAAATTCACGGGCGTATTCGCGCTGCCGTCGCTGTCGTCACCGGGCCACGCTTCGCTGATCGGGGCGATGGACGTGCGCGGCGCGCTGTCGGCAGCGGTACTGCCCAGCGTGCTCGCGCTCGTGATGACCGCGGTGTTCGATGCCACGGGCACGATCCGCGCCGTGGCGGGCCAGGCGGGCCAGCTCGACGCGAACGGCCGCATCCACAACGGCGGCCGGGCACTGACCGCGGACTCCGTGAGCTCGATCTTCTCGGCCATGTTCGGCGGCGCACCCGCGGCTGCCTATATCGAATCGACGGTCGGCGTGGCCGCCGGCGCGCGCACGGGCCTGGCCGCCGTCACGGTCGGCGCGTTGTTCCTCGCGGTGATGTTCTTCTCGCCGCTGGCGGCGCTGGTGCCGTCCTATGCCACGGCGCCCGCCCTGATGTACGTGGGCCTGCTGATGCTGTCCAGCGTCAGCCGCCTGCATATGGACGACCTCGTCGACGCGATGTCGGGACTGGTCTGCGCCGTATTCATCGTTCTGACTTGCAATATCGTCACCGGCATCATGCTCGGCTTTTGCACGCTCGTAATCGGCCGCATCGTCTCCGGGGAATGGAAAAAGCTCAATGTCGGCACCGTCGCCATCGCGATTGCACTCGCGGCGTTCTATGCCGGAGGATGGGCGATTTGATGGCGGGTTGAAGGGAGAGGGGGAGAGAAAAGAGGAAAAGAGCCGGCGCAATGCCGGCTCTTTTTTTATGGCCGCGCCCCCGCGTATATGGAGATCTCTGTCAGCAACGTGACAAAAATATCATCGCTGACAATCATGCGACTTACGGCATCGTCCTCACCAACAGATTCGCGGAAATACGAGCCTGCATGGAAACCCTGCGCCAATGTTGGGCATCGGCTTTGTCACCTTCTCGAGACGTAATCGATAAAATCCATCGACGAACTACGGAAATTGCGATTGCCCAACCAATGCATCGACAATGAGGTCAACGAAGACGCACCACAATGCGTTTAAATCGTGCAATCCCAGTATTATTTTGTAAGATTAATTCTGCTGGCATGCGATGATTTCTTGTACCATGCAGTCCAACACTGAACGGGGATCCAAAATGCCGACCTACAAGCAACTACTGGCCGAAAAAGAAGCACTGGAAGCCAAGCTCAGCGAAGTTCGCGCGAATGAAGTCGCGGGCGTGATCGACCAGATTCGTCAATTGATGGCGGATTACGACCTGACGGTCGAGGATATTGCGCCCAAGCGTCGTCGTGGACGCCCGGCGGGCAGCGGCACGGGGGCCGCGCGAAAGACCTCTTCCCTGCCGCCGAAATATCAGGATCCGAAAACCGGCAAGACCTGGTCCGGCCGTGGCCGCGCACCGGCATGGCTTGGCAAGCGTCCCGAGCGTTTTCTGATCGAGCAGACAGCCTGAGGCAAGCGCCTTTCTGCAATCGGAACCTTCGTATCAAACGAGTGTGCGTAAGACGTGTGCCGAGGCCTGTGCATGACGGTTACGCATACTCGCTTCCCGGCGCGCTGAAATTCCCCCTGAAATGTCAGTCCGCGGGACGCTCGCAAATATAGTCGCGGCGTAGCGCCCGAAATCCCTGCTGGCTCGTTTCCTGAAATAGCGCGGCCCCGCCCTCCGGCCTGGCTTCGACACGCAGCACGCGTGCCGAGCACACACTTGCGGCATCGTCCCGCGCGAATCGGATTTCATATTGCCCGCCCGGCTGCGGCACGAACGATACGCCGGCGGCGCAGCGCATCTCCGGTGCCGGCGGCGCCGCCGACGACGATACCGCAATATAGACACGATGCCCGGCCTCGACCTTTCGCTCGCGCGTGCGCGACGGGGGTTCCGGCGAGGCACCGGCCATCCCGAGGCTCGGCTCCCGGCCCATGGCGGCCAGTTGCTTGCCCGTGCCGGCGAGGACGCGGGGGCGGGTGGGCGTCGGGCAGCCGGCCGGATCCGCGACCGTGAACACGGTGTTGTCGTCGGTCGTGGTCAGCAGCCGCACGGTGGCGCTGGGCGCACCGGTGGGGACGCGGTACTGCGGCAGGCACCCACCGAGCAGGAGCGATACCGGCAGGGCCACAAGGAGCGACGCCGGCAGCGACACTGGCAGCGACACTGGCAGCGACACAGACAGCGACACAGACAGCGATGCAGGCACGGCTGCCGGCAGCCTGCGGGCGAGCCCGCCCGAAGCGCGTGGGAAGGTGCGGCGTCGCGTAGGTAGCATGGCGTAAGTCACGTCGGCCCGACCGACCGGCCAGTGACTGAGGGTCCGGGATGCCCGAGCATACCCGCCAGTCCCGCCTGCCGACAGTCCGAAACGTACACTTTCCCACATCGAAACGGGCCGGAACTTTCACGGCCGCGGCCCGCCACAGATATCCACAGGTTCTGTGGATATCCTGAGCTTTCCTGCCGCCGGACGCCCATATGTGCGCTACCGCACTGGGATGCCTAAAATTTAAGCAGTTTGCGATGTCCGAGCCGCGCCGATAGCTTGTCGGCGAGGTCGCGTACCCGCGGGCCGACCCGCGCGGCCGTCGCCGCGTCGATCTCGTTGGTCAGGTAACTGACCGCGATCGCGCCCACCGCGTGGTGGCCGCTCGCGTCGAAGACCGGCGCGCCGAAGCAGGTCATGCCTTCCCGCATCTGGCCGTTGTCCGTCGAGTAACCGAGCGCGCGCACGGTATCGAGCTCGATGGCCAGTGCATCGGGGCTCGCCACGCTCGCGCGCGTCAGCGGGTCCGGCCAGCGGTCCACGAGCAGCGAGCGCACCACTTCCGGCGACAGCGTGCTCAGGATGGCCTTGCCGGTCGCCGTATAGGGCGCGGGCAGCCGCATGCCGATGCGGAACGTCACGCCGAGCGGACGATTGCCATTGCGGCAGGCCAGATAGACGACCTCGGTGTCGTCGAGCATCGAGAGCGTGACCGTGGCCTCTCCGAAGGCCTCGGTGGCCTCCCACAGCGTGCGGAACTCCTCGGTGATCTGCGTTTGCGACAGGAACGCGTTGGCCCAGCCCATGACGTGGGGGCCGAGCGCCATCGTGCCATCGGGGAGCCGCTTGACGAGGCGCAGATGCACGAGCGTTTCGCAGAGGCCGTGGAGGGAGCTCTTCGGGGCGCCCGTGGCGCGGGCGAGGTCGGCAAGGGAGACCGGGGCCGGCGCGGCGGAGAGGGCGTCGAGCACCTGGACGGCGCGGACGACCGCGGGTGCCGTCGTTTTCAGCGGCGGCTGGCCGGGCGCGGCGGGAGGGGTGTCGTACGCAGTCTTGGGCATTTCGGGGCTCAGGGACGTGGCTCGGGGACGTAGCTCATGGACGTAGCTCAGGAGCTCAGGGACGTCTTTCCTTCGATCTTTGATTTCTCGGCGAATAGTTATAGACTGCGGTGGCAGCGTTCTACCAGCCGAATATTGTTCCATCTATTGAACGATACTTTGAAAAAATAAGCAAGGAAGGATTAACGTGACCGGAATTAACATCAAGGACCCCTCGCTTCTCAAGCAACTCGCCTACATCGACGGCCAATGGGTCGGTGCCGACAACGGCGAGACGCTGCCCGTCAACGACCCTGCCACGGGCGAGGTCATCGCGCAGGTGCCGAACCTGGGCGCCGCGGAAACCGAGCGGGCGATCGCGTCCGCGGAGATCGCGCAGAAGAGTTGGGCCGCCAGGACCGGCAAGGAGCGCGCGGTCATTCTGCGCCGCTGGTTCGACCTGATGATCGCGAACACCGACGACCTCGCGTACCTGATGACGCGCGAGCAAGGCAAGCCGCTAGCCGAGGCACGCGGCGAGATCGCATACGCGGCAAGCTTTATCGAGTGGTTCGCCGAGGAAGCCAAGCGCGTCGACGGCGAAGTGCTGGCCTCCCCCGCCGCCGACAAGCGTCTGGTCACGCTGCGTCAGCCCGTGGGCGTCTGCGCGGCCATCACGCCGTGGAACTTCCCCGCCGCGATGATCACGCGCAAGGTCGCCCCGGCGCTGGCCGCCGGCTGCGCGATCGTGATCAAGCCTTCCGAACTGACGCCGCTGTCGGCCTTCGCGCTGGCCGAGCTCGGCGCGCGCGCGGGCATCCCCGCCGGCGTGGTGCAGGTGCTCACCGGCCATTCGAAGCCGATCGGCGGCGCGCTGACATCGAGCCCGATCGTCCGCAAGCTGTCGTTCACGGGCTCCACCGAAGTGGGCCGCCTGCTGATGGCGCAGTGCGCGCCGACGATCAAGCGCCTGTCGCTGGAACTTGGCGGCAATGCGCCGTTCATCGTGTTCGACGACGCCGATGTCGATGCCGCGGTGGAAGGCGCCATCGCCGCGAAGTACCGCAACGGCGGACAGACCTGCGTCTGCGCCAACCGTTTCTATATCCAGGACGGCATCTACGACAAGTTCGCCGAGAAGTTTGCCGCGCGCGCCGCGCAGCTGCAGGTCGGCAACGGCCTCGAGAACGGCGTGCTGATCGGACCGCTGATCGAGCCGAAGGCCGTGGACAAGGTCAAGTCGCTCGTCGATGACGCAAAGGCCAAGGGCGCGCGCGTGATCACCGGGGGGGGCAGCCACGCGCTGGGCGGCACGTTCTACGCGCCGACCGTCATCGCCGACGCCACCGCCGAGATGCGCATGGCACGCGAGGAAATCTTCGGACCCGTGGCCCCGCTGTTCCGCTTCAAGGACGATGCGGAAGCCGTGGCGGCCGCCAACGCCACCGAATTCGGCCTGGCTGCTTACCTGTACACGCGCGATATCGCGCGCGCCTGGAAGACGTCCGAAGCGCTCGAGTACGGCATGGTCGGCCTCAACACGGGCCTGATCTCGAACGAAGTGGCGCCGTTCGGCGGCATCAAGCAGTCGGGCGTGGGCCGCGAGGGTTCGCGCCACGGCATCGAGGAATACCTCGAGATCAAGTACCTCTGCCTGCAGATGTAATCGGCAACCCTGTCGGGCCGGCCGGTGCATACTGTTCCGGCCGCCCGACAGGGCATCGTCGAGACAAGACAGATTTTGGAGACAGCATGAACCCATTCCGCTTCCAGACGGTGCCGAGCATCGTCGTCGAATACGGCGCCGCGCGCCGCCTTGGCGCGCTGCTGCGTGAGTCGTGGCCCGCGGCGCGCCGCCTCGTCGTCGTGACCGACGGCTTCCTCTCGAAGAGCGGCCTGCTCGTGCCCGCGCTCGAGGACCTCGCGCGCCACGGCTGGGAAGTGACGGTCATCGACGACGTGGTCGCCGATCCGCCCGAGCACGTGGTCCTGGAAGCGACCGAACGCGCGCGTGCCGCGCGGGCGGAAGCGATCGTCGGCCTCGGCGGCGGCTCGTCGATGGACGTGGCGAAACTGATTGCGGTGCTGCTGCCCGCCACGCAGTCCCTCAAGGACATGTATGGCGTGCGCAAGGTCACCGGCACGCGCCTGCCGCTCGCGCAAATTCCCACCACCGCGGGCACGGGCTCCGAGGTCACAGCCGTGTCGATCGTCACGACGGGCGAAACGACGAAGATGGGCGTCGTGGCACCGCAGCTCTATGCGGACCTCGCCATCCTCGATGCGGAACTCACGCTTGGCCTGCCGCGCGCCGCGACGGCGGCCACCGGCATCGACGCGATGGTGCATGCCATCGAGGCCTATACGAGCGCGCATCTGAAGAATCCGATCTCGGACATGCTGGCCGTGCGCGCGCTGGACCTGCTCTCGCGCAACGTGATGCTTGCCTGCGACAACGGCAACGACCGTGCCGCGCGCGAAGCGATGCTCGTCGGCGCGATGTTCGCGGGACAAGCCTTCGCCAACGCACCGGTCGCGGCCGTGCATGCGCTGGCCTATCCCATCGGCGGCATCTTCCACGTGCCGCACGGCCTGTCCAACGCGCTCGTGCTGCCGCATGTGATGAAGTTCAACGCGCGCGATGCCAGCCGGCTTTACTCGGAACTGGCCGACGTGATCGTGCCCGGTACCACGGGCAGCTGCGAGACGAAGACCGCGGCGTTGATCCGACACATCGAGGGCATGATCGAAGCGACCGGTATTCCGCGCACGCTGCGCGAGGTCGGCGTGAAGGAAGGCGACGTGTCGCGTCTGGCAAGCGATGCGATGCTGCAGACCCGACTGCTCGTGAACAACCCGCGCGAGGTGACCGAGCGCGACGCGTTCGAGATCTACAGCGCCGCCTTCTGAGGGCTTTTCGCGACGCGTCGTCCGATTCCTACAGCGTTATCAGTCCCTTCCCGCCTCTTTGCCTGAAGGGGCTGTCCTAATCTTGAGACATGACAAGAAAAGGAGAGCTTCCATGGGAATCGGCACCATTCTTCTGATCATCCTGATCCTCTTGCTGATCGGCGCGCTTCCCGCGTGGCCGTACAGCAGCGGCTGGGGCTACTGGCCGAGCAGCGGCCTTGGTCTCATCGTGGTGATCGTGGTTCTGCTCGTGGTATTAGGCAGAATCTAGAGGGCAGGATCCAAGACCGCAAAGGAGACCGTAAATGCCAGCAAAATCGAAAGCACAGCAGATGGCCGCGGGCGCCGCGCTCTCGGCCAAGCGGGGCGATACGAAGGCCGGTGCGCTCAAGGGCGCGTCGCGCTCGATGTATGGCTCGATGAGCGAGAAGGAGCTCAAGGAGATGGCGCATACGAAGCAGAAAGGCAAGCCCGGCCATAAGTCGAAGGGCTGAGGCGCACGCCGCCTCATCATGCGCCGCCACGCCCCGCTCACGCGGGGCTTTTTACGTTCTCATCCTTCACGCGTACCGCAACGCCCGATAAAGCCGGGCAGCCTGCGCGCCTTGCGGCTACGCGCGAGTTCGATCGCCAGCGACAATGCGCGCGCAAAGCCCGCGATGCTGTGCATATCCTCTTGCACGTACTTGCGCAGAAAAGCCGCCCACGTAAAGTCGCCGTACGCGTTGCCGGGCTTCCGGTATGCGCCCGCGTCCCGCGCAAACGCGGCAAGGCTGCGGTAGGCGTCGTCGCGCATGCCGAGCACATTGGGCGGCAGCGCCTCCACGCCGAGCCGGTCGCCGTGTTCGTCGTACGGATGCAAATGGCCGAGCGCATCCATTTTCTTCCAGAACGCATCGACGTCGAGGCCGCTCAGATCGAGATCGACGGAAACCGGCCCGCGGCGCCAGCCCAGTTCGAGCCACGCGCGCGCCCAGTGATGATGATCGGCGATATAGAGACCGCCGCCAGGACCGCGAACCACGCGGATGCGGTGGCTGCGCAGAAAGCGGCGGAGGCCGCCGGCGCCGCGCGGCCGCGCGGACACGTCCATCTTGTGGCGAACCTGATAGAGACCGAGCGTGAGCTGCGTGGGCCGCAGCGTGGCAAGGTCCGCCATTTCGTGTTTTGGTTTCCCCATCGCGCCTCAGTTGTGGCGAGCGACCTGCTGGTCGACGAAGTGCTCGAGTTCGCTGCCGGGATCTTCGTTGCCCGTGCTGTCCAGAGCGACGGCCTCTTCAGCGACCGGCTTTGCGTGGGGGTGCGGTACGGCCTTGTCGTTGGCCTCGTGCCCATCGGACTTCGGCGCAGGCCACGGCTCGCCCTCGGCCGGGCTGGCGAAATCGACCCACTGTCCGCCCTCCCACTTGCCCTCGGCATGCTCCACGTCCTTGCCGCCGGCGTCGCGCATCACGTCGGTGGCCTCCTTGCGGCGCTCGCCCTTCGCGCGCGCCGCCAGCATGACGCCGCCCTCCTCGCCGAGCGACATGATGGAGACGTCCCATACCGAGAACCCGCGCGCGTACAACTTGCGGGACGCCTCCTCGGCATCCGCGGTGGACGCGAAGCGTCCGGCTACGATCGAAGACATGATGGCTCCCTTTGGCGTGATGCCTGTGATGGCGGAATCGTCAGGCATTGACGATCTCGCCGCCGTTGATATGCAGGACCTGGCCGGTGATATAGCTCGCCGCATCGGAGGCCAGGAACACATATCCCGCCGCGACTTCATACGGCTGGCCGGGCCGGCCCATCGGCGTCTTCTTTCCGAACTCCGCCACTTCCTCGGCGGTGAACGTCGACGGAATGAGGGGCGTCCAGATCGGCCCCGGCGCGATGCCGTTGACGCGGATACCGCGCTTGACGATCTGCAACGCAAGCGAGCGCGTAAAGGCCACGATGGCGCCCTTGGTCGAAGAATAGTCGAGCAGATGCGCACTGCCGCGGTACGCGGTGACCGAGGTCGTATTGACGATGGCGCCGCGCTCGCGCAGATGCGGCAGCAATGCACGCGTGACGTGGAACATCGAGAAGATATTGGTACGGAACGTGGACTCGAGCTGGTCGGCATCGATGTCCTCGATGGATTCCTGCGGATGCTGCTCCGCCGCGTTGTTCACGAGGATATCGAGTTCGCCGAAGGCTTCCAGCACCTGCCGCGCCATGGCATCGACGTGCGCAATGTCACCGAGATCGCCCGCGATGGCCAGCGCGCGCTGGCCGGCCGCCTCGATCAACCTGACGGTTTCCTTCGCATCGTCATGCTCGTCGAGGTAGGCGATGGCAACATCCGCGCCTTCGCGTGCAAACGCCACCGCGATCGCGCGGCCGATACCGCTGTCGCCGCCCGTGACCAGCGCCCGCTTGCCCGCGAGGCGGCCGCAGCCGACATAGTCGTCGGCCCCGCTATCGGGTGCAGGCGTCATGGCCGCTTCGATGCCGGGCTGCCGGTTCTGGTGCTGCGGCGGCACCTGCTCGGGGGGCCTGTCGGGGCTTGCGGTGCGGGACTTGTCGGACGTCGCCATGGTCGTTTCGGGGTGGATGTCGTTGTTCCAGGGCTGGCGCAAGTATCGTGCCGCGGCGCATTCCCCGCCGCGTGGTGCCGCGTGCGCGCGATGGACGGTAACCCTTACAACGCAAGGCAATGATTGCTGCACGCGCCAGTCCTTTCGGCCCACGGGGTCCATGTGGCGCAAAGGCATGTTTTTTGCTGCCATGCGGGAGACCAGACAACCAGAGAGTCCGCATCATGGCAGTTCGCCTGCGCAAGGGAGCGTGTCTCCGGGTCCCGTCGATCATCTTCGCCCGACACAGATCACTGTCGGCGCCTATCACGTCTCACAGAAGATTCACGTGACGCGGCGCCTGCCGCGGGAGCGGCTCGGGGCGTTTCTGGATCGCCATCGCATCCACATCGTCATCGGCCCCGAACACACGATGTTCGTGGTGGATCATCATCACTGGGTCCGCGCATGGCATGAGATGGGTATCGCCACCGTACCCGCGATCGTGCGGGAGGACCTCAATCATCTGTCATGGCGCGCGTTCTGGCTGCATATGGTCGAGCACCACCTCGTGCACCCCTACGACGAGCACGGCAAGCGGCAACCTATCAAGGCGCTGCCTGTCGATATCCATGGCATGCGGGACGATCCGTATCGAAGCCTGGAGGCATTCGTGCAGCTGGCTGGCGGCTATCGCAAGGTCAAGACCGCCTACCCCGATTTCCGCTGGGCCGACTTTTTCAGGCGCGAGATCGATGGCCCGCTCGACAGCCATCACGCCTTCGCGGTCGCGCTCGCGCGCGGGGTCAGACTTGCCCATAGTCCGAAGGCACGCAAGCTTCCGGGCTACCTGGGGCCCTGCCAAGGCTAAGCGAGCGCGGGCGTGCCCGTCGGCGCGGCGGGCGCGGTGCGCGTGCGTCGCGCCTGATCGCGCGCATGCGTGAGCACGCAGCACAACAGCAGATAGGCACGCTTGAATTCGCCGGCGGCCTCGCGGGCGCTGCCTGCCTGGGCATGCACGAAGGCGGCGTCCAGACGGGCCTCTATGCCGCGCTCGACATCGGGCTGCGTAAAGATCTCGCGGGGCCGGTCTTCCCACAGCGCCATCAGATCCGCGCGTCGGCTCGCGAGCGTGCCGTCGCACCATGCGGGATGACCCGCATACAGTTCGAGCCGCATCGAGCAAAGCGCGTGCAACAGCACGCGCGTCTGGCGCAGATCGGGTCCGCGCAAGGCGCGGGCACCCTGGCGGCCGCGCTTGGATAGCTGCGGCAATGTTGCCAGCCGGTGCAGCCGGGAAGGTTCAGCAGAGGCGGAAGCCTGAATCGCTTCCGCGGAGTCCGTTGCGGCGCAGCTGCCTGATGCCTGCGCGCAAGGGAAAACGGCTTGTTCCACTTGGGGCCTCGTACTACGTCAATCTTGTCGTTATTCGAATGGTTGCCGCGTTCGCGGCTTCCTCCAACATCATCCCTGTCCATGCAATTGCCGTGCCCGTCATGCCGCCTTGCGCGCGATGGCGCGCGCGGCAGGCGACGCGACGCTGGACTCGAGCAGCGCGAGCAGACGCGCCTCGTCCGCGCGCAGGCGCAACCCCGCGCGCGGTCCCGGTAACGCATCGAGCGAATCGGACATGAATGCCGCCAGCACGTCGGGATGCACGTAGCACTTGCGGCAGACGGCGACCGTATTGCGCAGCCGCTGCGCCACGGCCTTGATCACCGCGACCACGGCCTTCTTGCGCGCGCTTTCGCTGTCCGCGGGGGTCTTTCGCAGCAATGCGAGCGCATGCACGCTGCCCGCCCACGTGCGAAAGTCCTTGGCCGTGAAATCGCCGTTCGTGATCTCCTGCAGATAAGCGTTCACGTCGGACGAGCCGATGTCGCGGATCTCGCCGTCGGCGTCCTTGTACTTGAACAACTGCTGGCCCGGCAGATCGGCACAGTTGCGGACGATGCGAGCCAGCCGCGCATCGTTGACCGATACGTCGTGCGTCACGCCGCTCTTGCCCGTGAACTGGAAGCGCAACCGGCTGCCGCGGACGGCCACATGCCGGCGCTTGAGCGTGGTCAGCCCATAGGTGCGATTCTGTTCGGCATAGCGCGGCGTGCCCACCCGCACGAGCGTCGCGTCCAGTAGCGTGACAACGGCTGCCAGTATCTTTTCGCGCGGCATGCCGTTGCGGGCGAGGTCGCGCGCGATGCGGCTGCGTAACCGCGGCAACGCGAAGCCGAATGCCAGCAGCCGCGCGTACTTGTCGGTATCGCGCAGCGCGGTCCAGTCCTCGTGGTAGCGGTACTGCTTGCGGCCGCGCGCATCGCGGCCCGTGGCCTGCAGATGTCCCGCCGCATCCGCGCAGATCCATACCGATTCGTAGGCCGGCGGAATTGCCAGGGCATGGATGCGCGCAAGGGTCGCTTCGTCCTCGACGCGCTTGCCCGCCGCATCGACATAGTAGAAGCCTGTACCCGCGCGCTTCCGCAGAATGCCGGGTTCGGTGTCATCGACGTGACGCAGGCGCGTGGGGACGGAGGTAGTCATGCCGCAGCGCCACGCATGTCTCGTGCCATCGTCATCGCGGGACAAAAAGGGGGACGACAATGACGTAACGCGGGAGCATTTGCAATATTTGCGCATCTCGAATGCAGAAACGTCCGCAGGCCGCGGGGCCGCCCCCTTTTGCTACAACGCCGCTATCCCGGCCTGCGATCGCATCGCTCGGGAATGCTTCTTGCGCAATGCGGTTGGCGACCCACCGTTCAAGGAGTATCCGCCATGAAGCCGATTCAAAATGACATGTCACGGCATCCGGCCTTACACGTCGCGGTTTGCGCGATGCTGACGGCGGTGCTCTCCGCTGGGCACGCGCTGGCGCAGCCGTCCGCCTTCGTGCCGGTCGAGGTGGTGTCGCCGGGCGACGCCGCCTCTTCCGTCCCCCCAACCCCGACGCCGGCCAAACCGCCCTCCTCGTCGCTCTCGACGGACGACCTGCGGTTTGTCGATGAGGCACTGATGGCAAGCGAAATGGAAGTGGCGGCCAGCGAGCTTGCGCTGAAGGTATCCGCCGATGCCAAGGTGCAGGCGTTTGCGCGCCAGATGATCAGGGATCACGGCGCGGCGGCAGAGGCGCTGCGTCAGATCGCGCGGGAGAAGGGCGTGACGCCGCAGAAGCGCGTGCCCGAGTCGCCCGAGATCGCGCGGCTACGGGGCCTCAAGTCGCCGCAGTTCGAGGAAGCATACATCCGTACCGTTGCCGTCGATGCCCACGAACAGGCCGTTCTGCTATTCCAGAACCAGGCCACGCGCGGCAAGGATGCCGCCCTGCGTGGCTATGCCGAGAAGCTGTTGCCGACGCTGCGCGAGCATCTGAAAAACGGGCGCGCGATGGAGAGCCGCGTCACGGCCAGCGCCAGCGACGCGAAGACCTGATCCGCGCGGGCCTACTCTGCGGCGCGCGCGTCCGCGGGGGCGATCACGACCGATACCGGGGCAGCGGTCTCGGGCGACTCGGGTTCGAGCCCCCCGTCGGCCGACGCGATCGGTTTCGCCGATCCCGTCGCGGGCTTCGATGGCCGCGCCGCAATCGCGGCACCGGCACGCGCTTCCGTGACCATCTCGCGCAGCCAGCCGACCAGCAGCTTGCCGTAGGCACGCTGACTGTCCTCGGTGGACAGCCCGTGGTCCGCGCCCTTGAGCTCGCGATAGGTAATCGACGACGCCTGCACGCAGGCATCGACGTAGCTCAGCACTGCGGTCTTCGGGACAATCGCATCGTGCTCGGAAGACACCACGAGGATATCGCCCTTGAAATTCGTGCAGGCGCGCAGCGCCCGATTGGTATCGGGGGCCACCACCTTGCGGCGATACGCCACGAGATCCTGATCGACATGCAACTGCCGCTTGGGCGAGTCCCAGCCGCTGTCCATGTACAACGCCGGCGCACGGAACGCCATCCATCGCACGGGCCGCAGTTCGCTGAGCACGGCCGCCAGATAGCCGCCGTAGCTGCTGCCGACCACCGCAATCGCATTGCGGTCGACTTCCGGATGCCGCACGAGCATATCGTAGGCCGCGAGCACGTCGGCGAGATTGCGCATGCGGCTGACGGTCTCGTACTGCGCGGACGTTCCCGCATGGCCGGTCAGGTCGAAGGTCATGCAGACGCAGCCCAGGCCGGCGACTTCGCGCGCGCGCGCATGGTATTGCTGCTGGCTGCCGCCCCACCCGTGCACGAACAGCACGCCGGGCAGCTTGGTCGCTGGCATGATCACGGTGCCGGCGATGGTACCTCCCTCTGTAGGGATCTGGATCGATTCTTCATGTGTTGCCATCGGATGCGGACTCCAGTATTGCGAATTTGACGAGCGCGCCAACGTTTCGGTCCTCACCCGAAAAGTACACGTCGGCGCCCGGCGGAACGTTGACGTCCGCCGCGTACTGCTCGTGTGTGGACGCGGTGGCGCGCACACAGCGCGGATCGTCGCGGAACGCCTTGAGGATCGCGAGCTCCGCGCCTGTGGCGCCACCCGCGCGCCAGGACTGCTCGAGCACGCCGAGCCGTGGCTGGCCGTTGTCGGTGCCCATTACCACGTCATAGTTGCAACGCGAGACGAGCATGCCGGGGAAACATTCGACGGCCGCCGCGTGATAGGCGACGGCCGCGCGCACGGCATCGCGCAGATGCGCTTCTATCGGATGCGAGAGCAGGTCTTCGAGCGTGCCGCGCACCGCGCGCAGCGTGGAGCCGCCGTAGACCATGTCGCCAGCGTGATTGCGGGTGAGCGTCTGCGTGCCGCAATAGCTGGCGCGCAGGCCGCCGAGCTCGACCTGTCCCACACTGAACGTGGTCACGTCTTCGAGATTGCGTTCGAGCACGACCCCTTCGCTTTCGATACGCGAGGCGTCGATCGAATCGAGCGCGGCGACGAGTTCGGCATCGGTCGCGGCAACCTGTTGTCCCAGACCGCCGATACCGCAGGGCTCCTTCACGCGCACCGCGCCCGCCTTCAGCATCTCTCGTCCCGCCGCCAGGGCGTCGTCGCGATCGAACGCCGTATAGCCGGGCAGCACGCAATCGCGCACGCGCGCGGCAAAGTCCTCGCTCCACCCCACGGGCGCGCGCGCATCGGGCCGGATCAGTCCGTGCGAGATGGCCTTCGTTGCGATGAAAGCATGGGGAACGACGCCGCCGAACAGATCGTCGATGCTCGCAATGCCGAGCTGCCGCGCGCTGTCCACGCCGACGAGCGTGTCGGCGGGTACGAAATACATGCGGCCGACCGCCGCATTGGCGTTTCGCACGGCGTCGTAGCTGCCGCCGAAACGGTAGCCGGCAATCTGCGCCACTTCCCGCGCCACGCGAGCGAGCGTGGCGCCTTGATGGCTATTTGGGTCATCGACGTCGGCGCGCCCATAGGCGACGACGCATATGTCGCGCTGAACGGCGCGCGAGTCGGGTTGCTGAGCGGGAACGCGCGCTGCTTGCGGGGCTGCGGTGGTTGCGGTGGTCGCCAAGGTGATCTCCTGTCAGGGATAGGCCGCCGGTATTGCTATCGCGTACTGCGCTTCCTGTACTGCCAGAACCGTGCCAATCGTTCTCGCCCGCGCCTAAGCCGGCTCGCGCCCGGTGTGCCGCTTCGCCCGCTCCATCCGTTCGTGCAGCGCGCGCGATTTGTCCTCGTGAATCTCGTCGGCCTCGTCGAGCGAATGGCTGCATTTGACGCCGCCTTCCTCGTCGGCCAGCTTCGCGAGATGCCGATAGAACATGACGAGCTGGCGCAACTCGTCCTCGTCGAGGTCCTCGATCGAAATCAGATGATTGCTGGCCTGCTTGTGCGAGGCCAGCAACTCGTTGAGCTTCAGGTGCACGGCCATCGAATCCTTGTTCTGACTCTGCTGGATCAGGAACACCATGAGGAACGTGATGATGGTGGTGCCCGTATTGATCACGAGCTGCCACGTCTCGGAAAAGCCGAACAACGGACCGGTGACGGCCCAGACGAGTACCACGGCGACCGCAAGTGCGAACGCCGCGGGTGAGCCGGCCTGCCGGGTGGCGGCGCCCGCGAATCGATCGAACAGATGCATCAGGCGCCGATGGGCGGGTGGCTTGTCGTGTACATCCTGCGAGTCATCGGCCTGGTTTGGCTCGGCATGGCGGGGAATATCCATGGCTGCGCTCCGGGGATCGGTTCTGGATAAATTCTAGGGAGCGCGCGCGGCGGCGGTAACCCGGTGCCGTCCTACACGGGGCGGTACGCGGATGCGGCTCCCCGCACGGCACGGTACGTGCTACGTTGGAAACATCGCAATCCGTCGAGACGAGAAAAAGGAGGGCCCATGGCAGACCATGACGATGACGACGAAATGCTGAGGGAGCGCGTCGGGACGTGTATCGCGGAAGTATGCGGTGGCGACATGCCCGATACGGTCACCGTGCATGTGGCGGACCGGCGCGTGACGCTGTCCGGCCGCGTGGAGGATATCGATCTTTCCCAGCGGCTCGAGAAGGCCGCCGCGACGCCGCCGGGCATCCTCGGCGTCTCGAACCAGTTGACGACGCGCATTCCGCCGCCCGAGGAGCCGCCGGGACAACCGCCGGCGAGCGGCATGCGCGCGGATCCCGCGGAACGGCCCGCGGGCCAGATCAATCACAAGGTATGACGCGGCGTTGAAGAGGTTCGGTCTGGCGCGTGCCAGACCGAAAGCGTCTTACGCCCACGGATCGTAGCGATCCGACTCCCAGTACGGCGAGATACCGTAGTACTCGTGGATGCTGGTCGCCCATTCCGAATTGGCCATCGTCGGCCAATGCTCCTTGTCGAAGCCCGGCGATGCCTTGATGCGTTCTTTTTCCACCCCCAGCACGAAGCATTTGCGGCGCGTGTCCAGCGTGAGCGCGGACCACGGCAGCGCGTGCAGCTTCTCGCCGATGCCGAGGAAGCCACCCATCGCCAGCACCGCGTAGGCAATCCGGCCACCGATCACGTCGAGCATGATGTGGTCGATCGTTCCGATCTCCTGGCCCGAGGGATCCACGACCTTGTTGCCCTCCAGCGTGTCCGACGCCATCACGAACGGCCCGCATCCGCCCGTGGGATGCTGGTCCGCGCCGCCGATAATGGCGGCGCCGCGCGGCGGCAGGGTCGAGGGCGCTTGCGGTTCATCGACATTCATGGATCTCTCCTTGGGTTGCAGCGTGTCGGCCAGCATGGCGGCCTTCGTATCGGCGGACGCATCGGTCAGCGAATCGGACGTGAGACCCGGGGACGTAAGCCTCAGGCGGCGGGGGCAGAATGGAACGAGCATGTCAACGCGTCTCCACAGGGGTTATTTCGGCGGGTTTCGGGGGCTCGAGCGGATCGAAATCTTCCCAGCGGCCGTCGCGCCACTGCCCTTCGGCGCGTTCGACTTCTTCGGCGCCGCCGGTATGCAGCAGCTGGGTGGCAAGGGCTGTGTTATCGGGCGATACATGGGCGGCCAACAGGACGCCGGCATTCCGCACGCGGGCCTCGCCGGTGCGCGGATCGCGGCGCGCGGTACTCGTCTGGCTCAGGGCGCCGACCAGGGAGCCGACATAGGCACCGATACCGGTGGTCAACGCGAGGACGAGCACGAGCAGCCAGCTTTGCAGCGGCGCCTCCGTCCACGCCCGCATCGCGGCGCACGCGCATACGCCCACGCCGACGCCGACCGCGGCGCCGAGCATGATGCCGCGGCCCGCACCTTTCCCGGTGTTGCGCGCGGCCGGATCGACCGCGCGATCGCCACCGATCGGGTAAGTGCCGTGCTGGCCGGGTGGATTGACGTAAAACATGCTCAGGTCATCCTTGCGGAAGCCCTGCTCGAGCATGCGGTTGGCAGTGTTCTCGGCACGGGCGAAGGTTTCGAAGCGTCCTGCAATGATCGTAGACATCGTTTCCCTCCGTGTTCAAGTTTTGCTGCCCGTTTTACCGGGCGACTTGTCCGTGGAGCCCTTGCGATGGGCTGCGGGCTTCTCGCCCGCCGGCTGATGGTCGCTCCCGCGCTTGAGCGTCCAGTCGACGTCGTCGCGGCGGGTCTGTGTCTCTTTCTCGGCATGTGCGGCGGCGCCCGGCGAAATCGGATCGCTCGCGGGAAACGTCATGTCCAGCGATTCATCGACAGCCGATTGATACGTATCGGGCTTTTGCTGCTTGCCCTTGCCAGCGGTTGCCGAGGACTTCTGCGGTCCCTTGCTGGCCTGTGCGGAAGCATTGGCTTTTTGCATGGCGGTCTCTCCTTCGGTTGGAGCCTTTGGTTGGCTCCCCCTCCATCATGCAAACTGCGCGCCAGATCGGCATCGGGAGCATTGCCCGCATTCGTGCGGAAACCCACGTCCATGGGTATGCACATTGTGCGCGAGACAGGTAAGAAATGCGCGCGAGGTGCGCGCGCCACCCGCGTGGGCGGGTGCGCGTTTGAAAATGGCGATGCGTGGGGAAAATGGACGAGCGAGGACCGCGCGGACGCGCGCCGCACTCAGGACTGCACGCGTGGAAAGCGGACGGCGATGCAGACGGTGACGTTGTCGGCATCGCAGTTGATATTTTCGGCGGTCAGTTCCGCGCCCTGCATCTCGACGATGCGGCGCGTCAGCAGCAGCGCGGTGCTCTGGCGTGGCGTGGGGGTGCCATCGACGGGCAGCCTGCGGCCGAAGAAATCGGTCAGCGTGGCCAGGCGGCTCGCACCGCGCGTGCGGTCGACAGGCTGGCTTTCGGAGATGCGGAACTTTACATAGTTCGCCTCCGCCGTCAGGAACACGGTCACCGTGCCGCCGGTGGGCGCCCGCCACACGCAGTGAATCAGCAGATGACGGAGAAGGGGCGCCAGGCGCAATGCATCGCCCTGGACGACGAAGTCGTCGCCGCCGCCCAGTTCGCTGGAGAGCGGCATAAGCTGCACGCCACGCGCTTCCGCGGCGGCACGCTTGTCCGAAATCGCCTGTTCGGTGGCGACCTGCAGATCGGTCGTCTCCCAGGTGGGCTTTGCCTCGTCGAAGAGCAGGCGTACCGCCTCTTCCATTTCCTCGATCAGCGCGAGCTGCTGCTGCATGCCCGAGCGCATGCCTTCGAGCGCGCGCTGCGCAGGCGGCGGCAGCGTCTCGACGGAGCGGTCCAGCACATAACTCCAGCTCTGGATGGCG
This sequence comes from Cupriavidus sp. OTU4054, assembly GCF_038440175.1. Lineage (NCBI taxonomy): Bacteria > Pseudomonadati > Pseudomonadota > Betaproteobacteria > Burkholderiales > Burkholderiaceae > Cupriavidus > Cupriavidus sp. OTU4054. Next base: position 18,233 of record NZ_JASATF010000003.1, on the reverse strand, counting down.
TTGAGCGAAGAGCGCAGGTCATGCGCGGCCTGCTCGATCAGGGTGGAGATTTCCGCCGCGCTTTCGATGTGCGGCGCAATACGTGACGGATCTTCGGCCGTAACGGTGCCCACAGCGCTTCCGCTGGAAGCGTTGGGAATGGGAGAGTTCATTGCGTCGGCCATTATGGTGTCGTCATGCGGCCGGCGGGCTGTTGTCGCCGTTACGCGAGGCGCGCAGCCATTCCGGCAGCTCACCCTTGGCCGCATAGTCTTCGAGCCGGTTGTACAGCGTTTTGAGACTGATGCCGAGAATCTCGGCGGCGTGCTTCTTGACGCCCGCGCATTGCTCGAGCGTCGCAAAGATCAACTGGCGATCCGCGTCCGCGAGCGACATGCCCACGGGCACCGATACCACGGCCGTGCCTGGCGACGGCGTCGCGGCCACCTGCAGCGGAATCTGGACCTCGGTAATCACGTCCTGGTCGGCCAGGATGTACGCGCGCTGGACGAAGTTGCGCAACTCACGCACGTTGCCCGGCCACGAATGCATGCGCAGGCTCTCCAGCACATTGCTCGCGAATCGCCGTTGCGTGCCCTGCTCCGCATTGAGCTGTTCCAGCATCGTGTTGGCAATCTGCACCACGTCGTCGCCGCGCACGCGCAGCGGCGGCAGCTCGATCGGGAATACGTTCAGCCGGTGGTAGAGGTCGGCGCGCAGCTTGCCGTCCGCCACGGCCTCTTCGGGATTGCGGTTGGTCGCGGCCAGCACGCGAACGTCCGCATGGCATTCGCGATTGGTCCCGACGCGCATGAAGGTACCGGTCTCGAGCACGCGCAGCAGCTTGACCTGCAGCTCGAGCGGCATCTCGGTGATTTCGTCGAGGAACAGCGTGCCGCCGTCGGCGCGCTCGAAGTAGCCTTTGTGCTGACGGTCGGCACCGGTAAAGCTGCCGCGCTCGTGACCGAACATTTCGGATTCGATCAGCGTGGGCGAGATCGCGCCGCAATTCACGGCGAGGAAGGGCTGGCGGCGGCGCGACGAGAGTTCATGCACGGTCTGGGCTGCAAGCTCCTTGCCCGTGCCCGACTCGCCGATCAGCAGTACCGTGGCCTCCGTCGGGCCGACCTTGCTGAGCTGATCGTAGACGGCCTGCATCGCCTCCGAACTGCCGAGCAGGCGGCCAAAGCGTCCATAGCGGCGCAGTTCGCCGCGCAGCGAATGGATTTCCGCCTTCAGCTCGCCCGTGGTGGCGATGCGCTTGAGCACGGCCTGCAGGCGCGTGACGTTGATTGGCTTGACCAGATAATCGGTGGCGCCCATGCGGAGCGCTTCCACCGCGGACTCGACGCTCGCATAGCCGGTGGTCAGGATGACCTCGACCCCGGCAGAGCTGACTTCGCCGAACAATTCCATGCCGCTGCCGTCGGGCAGCCGCAGGTCCGCAAGGACCGCATCGGGCATGCGCCAGCCGATCTGAAGGCGCGCTTCGCGCAGGTTGCCTGCCGTTGCCGACGAAAAGCCCTCGATCGCGACAATCTCGGCCAGCGCGGCGCAAGCGTTCTCGTCGTCGTCAACGATCAAAATATGTGGCATGGTCGGATGGGTTGGCGGCGGGCGCAGGGCGGAAAGATAACTCGAAGTGTAATGGTGCCGTCAGGTGCGTTATGCCAGTGTTCGTCTGACACGGCTGTCGGACCTTGCCGCGACCCGTGCGCGGGCGGTAGCCACTGCTTGCCTCAACAGATAGCATAAGAGCCATCAACCACCAATGCCGACGCGATTGCGACCTCCTCCTGCCGCCCCTGTTGCAGCGATGGAAGTGGCAAGGCGTCCCGGCCCAGGCGACACCCGTGTCCACTACCGTCACCAGCCCTCCGAGCCGCACTGCTCCGCCGCCCCGCGCGCCGGCTCGCCGTGCCGTGCCCGGCCAGGTCTCTCTGCTATGGGAATCCACGTCTCCCGCGATGCAGCGGCTGCTGAACCAGCTCGATCGCGTGGCTGCCACCGATGTCACGATGCTTGCGGTTGGCGAATCCGGCGCAGGCAAGGAAGTCGTGGCGCGCGCGGTGCATGAACGCAGCAATCGCCGCCAGGGACCGTTTATCGCAGTCAACTGCGGCGCGATCGCTCCCACCCTCATCGAGTCCGAACTGTTTGGCCACGAAAAGGGCGGATTCACGGGTGCGCTCGAACAGAAAGCCGGCTACTTCGAGCAGGCCCAGTCCGGAACGCTGTTTCTCGATGAAGTGACTGAAATGCCACTTGAGATGCAGATCAAGCTGCTGCGCGTACTGGAGAGCCGGACGTTCCAGCGCGTGGGCGGCGATACGCTGCTCGTCAGCGACGTCCGCATTCTGGCCGCGACCAACCGCGACCCGATGGACGCCGTACGCAGTGGCCATCTGCGGGAGGACCTGCTGTACCGGCTTGCCGTGTTTCCGCTGCAGATTCCGCCGTTGCGCGAGCGCACGGAGGACATTGTCCCGCTCGCGCGGCATTTCCTCGCCGAGTTCAACGCGATGGAGCAGACCGACAAGACGTTTTCCCCCGGCACGCTCGAGCGCCTCGTGCGGTACGACTGGCCCGGCAACGTGCGCGAACTCAAGAACGCGGTCTATCGCGCGTATATCCTCGCCGACAAGCTCGTGGAGATCGGCAACCCGAATCTCGCCAACCAGCCGCCCCGCCCGACCACGGTCGATGGTGTGGTCAGCGTGCGCGTGGGCACCACGCTCGCCGACACGCAGCGCGAGATCATCCTCGCCACGCTGTCCCGTTACGACGGCGACAAGCGCCAGGCCGCGCGCGCGCTCGGCATCAGCCTGAAGACGCTCTACAACCGTCTGGACGTGTATCGCGCCAGCTGAGTCGGGCGCCCTGCCGCGCCCGAGTGCTGCAACGCGCAAAGACGCGCCTGCCGCATGTAGGAATTACATGGGACGGCGCGGCCCAAGGTTTGCAGCGCGCGCGTCACTCGCTCCAACGCCTTGCCTCACAAGGCTTTTCGGTTTTTTCCCGCAACGCTGACGTTCTGGCACAGCCTTCGCATGCCTCGCCAGATCCAATTCCCGGCCCAAGGCTTGCCGCCAAGGAACGTCACGTGCGAATTTGCCAACTTACTCCGTCCGACTCACGACCCATCGACGATGCCGCACTGACGCGTGCCGCATCGCTCGGATTCGACCATGTGCTGCTAGCCGGATGGTCGGTGCCGCACAACCGGCCCGAATCGCTGTCCGCCGTTGCGGCCTCGTGCCGCCGGCACGGCCTCGGCGTGCTGCTCGATCTCTCGCTCGACCGCTTTCCCCAGGATGCCGCCGCGCATCACGACGGCTGGCTCGATCACGCGCGCCCCGGTGGCGGCCCCGATGCCACCGACCACCATCTGCCCGGCGTACGCCTGCGCTGGCACGATCCCGCCGTGGCGGCCGCTGCCGTGCAATGGTGGGCCACACAGGTCCGCGATGCGCTCGAGAGCGGCGTGGCCGGGTTCTGCTGCCGCGCGCCGACGCGCGTACTCGGGCTCCACTGGGCCGAGCTCATCGACGAGGTTCGCTGTGGCGGCACGGCACAGGGGACACAGGGGACACAGGGAACACAGGGACCACACGGACTCTTTCTCGCCTGGACGCCCGGCACCACGCCCCAGCAGCTCGACGACCTCGCGCAGGCACCATTCGACGGCGCCTTCTGTTCGCTGCCGTGGTGGGACTATCGCAGCGCGTGGCTGACCGAAGAAATCGCGCGCCTGCATCGGTTCGGTCGCGTGCTGGCCGCGCCGTCGCTCACGCCGAATGGCCTCGACGTGCTCGCGGCGCGCCGCGCGCTGTGGACGGCGGCGGCCATCGGCGACGGTCTGCTGGTACCGGCCGGGTTCGAGACCGGCGGTGGCGGACTCATTGCCGAACTGGAAGCCCACGACACACCGTTCGATCTGTCGCACGAGGTCATGGAAGTCAATGCGTGGATCGGCGCGCAGCGCGGGGGCCCGGCCGTGGCCGTACGCCAGCTCAGCGGGCCCGACGCGCCGCTGACCGTGCTGGCCCGCCTGCCCCGGCACCTCGCGAATGGCCACGCACCCGATGCCGCGGCGGCGGAACCGCCGGCGCTGACGGTCGTGCTCAACCCGTGCACCGATGATCCGGCGTCGTTCGGCGCCGACCGCATCCTGCAGGGCCTGCCGCAGCCGGCGGCCACGCTGCTGCCCAGCGAAGGCGGCCCCGGCAGCGCGCTCGCGCGGCAGGACACGCTGGACCCCTGCGGCATCATTACGCTGGCGCCCGCCGATATTCGTATCTATCGCGCCATCCCCGCACCGGTTGCCGCGCGCGCGCCGGCCGAGCCGGCACGCAAGCGTGGAGCGAAAGCCAAGGCCAACGGCACGGCCAAGCCGGCGCTTGCCACCGCCGATGCCATGGCCGCACCGCGCGTCGCCATCGAGAACCTGACGCCATCGTGCGATGCCGGCCGCTTTGCGGTACGCCGCGTCGTCGGCGAATGCGTCGAGGTCAGCGCCGATATCTGGATGGATGGGCACGACAAGCTCGCCGCCGCGGTCGTCTGGCGCGCACCGGGTGAATCGACGTGGCAGTCGTCGCCCATGGTGCCGATCGTCAACGATCGCTGGCGCGGCAGTTTCCCGATGGTGGCGATGGGCCGCCACGAATATACGGTCGAAGCCTGGAAGGACAGCTTCGGCAGCTGGCTCGACGAAGTCGGCAAGAAGCGCAAGGCCGGCGTCGATATCACGCTCGAGATCGAGGAAGGCGCGCGCCTCGTGCTGGCCACGCTGGCCGGACCGGAGTCGGCGCAGATCGAGGGTGCCGGTGCGATCGTGGCCGATCTGGGCGCGGCAAGCGGCGACGATGCGCTGCGGCTGGAGATCCTGCTCTCGCCGCGCACCGACGCCGCGATGCGCGCCTCGATGGCGCATCCGTCGGGGCGTCCGTTCCTGAGCCGCTTCCCGACGACGATGCCCGTCGAAGCCGATCGGCTCGCGGCGCGCTTTGCCAGCTGGTACGAACTGTTCCCGCGGTCGGAAAGCGGGGATACCCAGCGCCACGGCACCTTTGCCGACGTCATCCGCCGGCTGCCCGATATCCGCGCCATGGGCTTCGACGTGCTGTACTTCCCGCCGATCCATCCGATCGGCATTCAGCACCGCAAGGGCAAGAACAACAGCCTCAAGGCCGAACCCGGCGATGTGGGCAGCCCGTATGCCATCGGCGCGGCCGAGGGCGGCCATGACGCGATCCACCCGGAACTCGGCACGCTCGAGGACTTCCAGCGTCTGCGCCGCGCGGCCGCCGACCTCGGCATCGAACTCGCGCTGGACTTCGCCATCCAATGCTCGCTCGACCACCCGTGGCTGCGCGAGCATCCCGAGTGGTTCCAGCATCGGCCCGACGGCTCGCTGCGCTATGCCGAGAACCCGCCGAAGAAGTACGAGGACATCGTCAACGTCGACTTCTATGCGACGCCCGGCGGCGACAAGCTGTGGGAAGCGTTGCGCGACGTGGTGATGTTCTGGGCCGAACAGGGCGTGCGCATCTTCCGCGTCGATAATCCGCACACCAAGCCGCTGCCGTTCTGGGAATGGATGATCGCGGACGTGCGCGCGCGCTACCCGGATACGCTGTTCCTCGCGGAAGCGTTCACGCGCCCGAAGATGATGGCGCGACTGGCCAAGCTCGGTTTTGCGCAGTCCTATACCTACTTCACGTGGCGCAATACGAAGGCCGAGCTCATCGAATACATGACCGAGCTCACGCGCGGCCCGATGCGCGAGTTCTACCGTCCGCACTTCTTCGTCAACACGCCCGATATCAACCCGTACTTCCTGCATGAAGGTGGACGGCCGGCCTTTCTGATCCGCGCGGCACTGGCCGCGCTGCTGTCGGGGCTCTGGGGCATGTACAACGGCTTCGAGGTCTGCGAAAGCGCGCCGCTCGTCGTCAACGGCGTCACCAAGGAGGAGTACCTCGACTCCGAGAAATACGAACTGCGCACGCGCAACTGGCGGCAGCCCGGCAACATCGTTGCCGAGATCTCGCGCCTCAACCAGATCCGCGCCAACCACCCCGCGCTGCAGAACCATCTGGGTCTGCGCTTCTATCACGCCAGCGACGACGCGGTGCTGTACTTCGCGCGCTTCGTGCCGAGCGGTGCGGAGCAGACGGGCGCATTCGGCGACGACGTGCTGCTCGGGGCCATCAGCCTCGACCCGCGCGCGCCGCGCGAAGCCGATATCGAACTGCCGCTGTGGGAGTGGGGTCTGCCCGACGACGCGTCGCTGCTCGTGGAAGACCAGATGTTCGGCCACCGGTTCACGTGGCAGGGCAAGCATCAGCATATTCGCCTGAATCCGCACGAGTTGCCGTTCTCGCTCTGGCACGTCAGGCCACAACCGACAACAACATCCGGAGACACGGCATGAAGCGTCTAACCGATCGCGCCAACGCCGCCCTGCTCAACGCCGACCCGCTCTGGTACAAGGACGCGGTCATCTATCAACTGCATATCAAGTCGTTCTATGACGCCAACGGTGACGGCGTCGGCGACTTCGCGGGACTGCACGCCAAGCTCGACTACCTCGTCAACCTCGGTGTCGATACGGTCTGGCTGCTGCCGTTCTATCCGTCCCCGCGCCGCGACGATGGCTACGACATCGCGGACTACCGCGGTGTACATCCCGACTACGGTACGCTGGCCGAAGCGAAGCGATTCGTCACGGCGGCCCACGCGCGCGGCCTGCGCGTGATCACGGAACTCGTGATCAACCACACGTCGGACCAGCATCCGTGGTTCCAGCGCGCGCGCAAGGCCAAGCCCGGTTCGGCGGCGCGCAACTACTACGTGTGGTCGGACAACGACCAGGCCTACGCCGGCACGCGCATCATCTTCTGCGACACCGAGAAGTCCAACTGGAGCTGGGACGCCGAGGCCGGCGCGTATTTCTGGCACCGGTTCTATTCGCACCAGCCCGATCTCAACTTCGACAACCCGCAGGTCATCAACGAAGTCCTGTCGGTCATGCGTTACTGGCTCGATATCGGCGTCGACGGGCTCCGGCTCGATGCCGTGCCATACCTCGTGGAACGCGAGGGCACGAGCAACGAGAACCTCGCCGAGACGCACGCGGTGATCAAGCAGATTCGCCGCCATCTGGACGAGCACTACACGGGCCGCCTGCTGCTCGCCGAAGCCAATATGTGGCCCGAGGATGCGCAGCAGTACTTCGGCGGCATGAGCGGCGGCGCCACGGCGGATACCACGGGCGCCGCGAGCCCGGACGGCATCGCCGGCGACGAATGCCATATGGCGTTCCACTTCCCGCTGATGCCGCGCATGTACATGGCCATCGCGCGCGAGGATCGTTTCCCGATCACGGACATCATGCGGCAGACGCCGGAGGTGCCGCCGAACTGCCAGTGGGCAATCTTCCTCCGCAACCATGACGAGCTCACGCTCGAGATGGTGACCAGCAGCGAGCGCGACTACCTGTGGGAGGTCTATGCCTCCGACCGCCGCGCGCGCATCAACCTCGGCATTCGCCGCCGGCTGGCGCCGCTGATGGAACGCGACCGCCGACGCATCGAGCTGATGAACAGCCTGCTGTTCTCGATGCCGGGCACGCCCGTCATCTACTACGGCGACGAGATCGGCATGGGCGACAACATCCACCTCGGGGACCGCGACGGCGTGCGCACGCCGATGCAATGGTCGCCGGACCGCAATGGCGGCTTCTCGCACGCGGACCCGGAACGGCTCGTGCTGCCGCCGTTGCAGGGACCGTTGTATGGGTACGAAGCCGTCAATGTGGAAGCGCAGAACCGCGATCCGCATTCGCTGCTCAACTGGATGCGCCGCATGCTCGCGCTGCGCCGCCAGCATCGCGCATTCGGCCGCGGCACGCTGCGCTTCCTGTTCCCCGGCAATCGCAAGATCCTCGCCTACCTGCGCGAGTACAACGGCGAGCACATCCTGTGCGTGGCGAACCTGTCGCGCGCGCCACAGGCCGTGGAGCTCGACCTCTCCGCGTTCGCGGGCCGCGTGCCCGTGGAGATGCTCGGCGCCACGCCGTTCCCGGCCATCGGTCAGCTCACGTACCTGCTCACGCTGCCGCCCTATGGATTCTATTGGTTTGTGCTCAGCGAAGACGCGCAACCGCCTTCCTGGCACGTTGACGCGCCAGAACAGATGACCGACCAGATTACGCTTGTCGTGCAGAACGTGGCTGGCCGCTCGGAGTTGACCGAGTCGGCGCGCCGCGCGCTCACCACCGAAGTCCTGCCGCATTACCTCGCGCGCCGTCGCTGGTTCGCGTCCAAGGGGGACAAGATCGAACGGGTGAACGTGGCTTACGCCTGGCCCTTCGCCAAGTCCACCTCGGGCGAGGAAGTGTTTCATTGCGAAGTGGAGGTGGTGCTGTCGAACCGCTCCGAGTGCTACCAGTTGCCCGTGGCGCTGCTCTGGGACCGCGAAAGCCAGGACGGGGTCTCGCAGCTCGCCTATGGGTTGTCCATGGCCCGCGTGCGCCGCGGCGCGCGAGTGGGCATGGCCACGGACGGCTTCGTGATCGAGCCGTTCGCGCGGCAGGTGGTCACCGCGTTGCGCGAAGGCACCCAGGCAGAGACCTCGCATGGCGTCATTCGATTTCTCGCGGAGCCGGGGCTGGCCAATGTGCCGCTCGAGCAGGAGCCGGTGCAATGGATGTCCGCGGAGCAAACGAACAGCTCGCTGGCCTATGGCAACTACGGGGTGCTGAAGATGGTCCGCCGTATCGCGGGCGGTATCCATCCGGAAGCCGAAATGACGCGTTACCTCACGAGCCACGGCTATACCCACTCGGCACCGTTGCTCGGCGAGGTGGTGCGCACCAACGCGGCGGGCACGCCGCATACGCTGATGCTGCTGCAGGGGTACATCCTCAACCAGGGGGATGGCTGGGACTGGACCCTCGACTACCTCGGCCGGTCTATCGACGACGCCTTGCCCGCCGACCGCAGCGAAGACGATTTCGACGAAGCGCTGAAGGGCTACGCGGCCATGATCGGCACACTGGGCCGGCGCGTCGCGGAACTGCACGCGGTGCTCGCCCAGCCGACGGACGAGGCGCCGTTCGCGCCCGAGGTGGCCGGCGAGGCGCAGGCGGAAGAGTGGGCACGTGAGGCCATGGCGTCGATCGACGAGGCCCTGTCGCTGCTGGAAGCGCGGCGCGGCGAGGCACGCGGCAGCTTCGCCGAAGACATCGACACGCTGATGAACGCCCGCGACGCGCTGCCGCGACTGGTCCAGCAGCTTGCCGCGGCGGCGCCCGGCACGCTGCAGACGCGCATTCACGGCGACTTCCATCTGGGCCAGGTGCTGATCGCGCAGAACGACACCTATATCGTCGACTTCGAAGGCTCGCCGCGCCATTCGCTCGACGTGCGCCGGCGCAAGACCTCACCGTTGCGCGATGCGGCCGGCCTGCTGCGCTCGATCGACTACGCGGCCGCGACGGTCGGCACCGATCGCCGCGAACGCACCCACGTCACGCTGCCGCCGGCCCTGGCCGAGCGGCGCGCGGCGCTGCTCGAACGCTTCCGCGAAGCGGCGACCGGCGCCTTTCTCAATTGCTACCAGCAGACGATGCGCCAGGCGTCGCGCCCGTGGGCGGAACCCGCGCAGCTGCAACCGCTGCTCGACCTCTTCCTGCTCGAACGCGCGGCGTATGAGGTCGGCTACGAAGCCGCCAACCGGGTCGCCTGGATCGACCTGCCGGCCAGCGGGCTGGCCCGCCTCGTGCGCAAACTGCTGGGAACCGGAGCCGCCGATGGCCAGTCATGACACCGCAGAAATGGACCTGCAGCCCGATACGCCCACCCTGCCCGATCCCGTCATCGAGGCGCTGCTCGCCGGCCGTCTGGCCGACCCGTTCGGCGTGCTCGGCCCGCATCGCGACGACCACGGCGTGGTCGTGCGCGCCTTGTTGCCCGGTGCCGAGGGCGCCTGGCTCACCGACGCCGACGGCAAGCCTGTCGCGGAGATGAAGCGCCTCCATGGCGGCGGCGTCTTTGCGGGCCGGCTACCCAACTGGGGCAAGGGCGAGCCCGTTTCCCGCGACTACCGGTTGCGCATCCGCTGGCCCGACGGCAGCGAGCAGGTCACGGCCGACCCCTATGCGTTCGGCCTGCTGCTGGGCGAGCTGGACCTGCATCTGATCAACGAGGGCCGGCATCTCGAGCTCGGGAGTTGTCTCGGCGCGCAGTGCATGACCATCGATGGCGAGGTTGGCGTACGGTTCGCCGTATGGGCCCCCAATGCGCAGCGCGTATCCGTGATTGCGGATTTCAACGGCTGGAACGCGTCCCGCCATCCGATGCGCGTGCGCCACGGCTCCGGGGTATGGGAACTGTTCCTCCCGTCCGCGCTCGGCGCGGGCCCGGGCGCCCGCTACAAGTTCGACCTGATCGGTGCCGATGGCACCCCGTTGCCGGACAAGGCGGACCCGCTGGCGCTGGCCACCGAGGCGCCGCCCGCCACCGCATCGGTGGTCGCCTGCGCGGGCCAGAGCGCGCCGCCGTTCGGCTGGAACGACGGCGAGTGGATGCGGCAGCGCGCCTCCGCGAATCCCTATACCGCGCCGATGTCCGTGTACGAGCTGCACGCGATGTCGTGGCAGCGTGCCGCGAACGATCCGGAACGCGGATGGGAGATTCTCGCGGACAGGCTGGTGCCGTATATCCGCGACCTCGGCTTTACGCATATCGAACTGCTGCCCGTGACCGAGCATCCATTCGGCGGATCGTGGGGCTATCAGCCGCTGTCGCTGTTCGCGCCGACGGCGCGCCTCGGGCGCCCCGAGCAGTTCGCGGCGTTCGTCGATCGCTGCCATCAGGCCGGCATCGGCGTGATTCTCGACTGGGTGCCCGCGCATTTTCCGACCGATCCGCACGGCCTCGCGCGCTTCGACGGTACCGCGCTGTACGAGCACGAGGATCCACGCGAAGGTTTCCATCAGGACTGGAACACGCTGATCTACAACCTCGGCCGGAACGAGGTGCGCGGCTTTCTGCTCGCCGGCGCGCTGCACTGGCTCGAACGTTTCCATATCGATGCGCTGCGCGTCGATGCGGTCGCGTCGATGCTGTATCGCGACTACAGCCGCGAGGCGGGCCAATGGATTCCGAACCGCTATGGCGGCCGCGAGAACCTCGAGGCCGTGGCCTTCCTGCGCGATCTCAACACCGTCGTGCACGAACGTTGCCCCGGCGCGCTGACCATCGCCGAGGAATCCACCGCATGGCCCGGCGTGACCGCCAGCGTGGAATCGGGCGGGCTCGGCTTCGACTTCAAGTGGAACATGGGCTGGATGCACGACACGCTGCGCTATATGGCGCACGCGCCGATCCATCGTCCGTGGCACCACTCGGACATGACGTTCGGCATGGTCTACGCGTGGTCCGAAGCATTCGTGCTGCCGCTGTCGCACGACGAGGTGGTACATGGCAAGGGCTCGATGATCGGCCGCATGCCCGGCGACGACTGGCAGCGGCTGGCGAACCTGCGCGCGTACTACGCCTTCATGTGGACGCATCCGGGCAAGAAGCTGCTGTTCATGGGTGGGGAGTTCGCGCAGTGGCGCGAATGGAATCACGACGACGAACTCGACTGGTCGCTGCTCGACCAGCCTCAGCACCGCGGCGTGCACTCGCTCGTGCGCGACCTGAACCGGCTCTATCGGGAACTGCCCGCGCTGCATGCGATGGACCACCACCCGGAGGGCTTCCAGTGGGTGGTCGGCGACGATCACCAGAACAGCGTGTTCGCCTATCTGCGCAGTGCCGGCAAGGGCAGCCGCGACGTCGTTCTGGTGGTGGTAAACATGACCCCGGTGCCGCGGCCCGGCTACCGTCTCGGCGTGCCGTTCGCGGGTGCATGGGACGAATGCCTGAACAGCGATGCCGGTGTCTATGGCGGCAGCAATATCGGCAATGGCGGGCGCGTGGAAGCCGGCGACACGGCGTCGCACGGCCAGCCCGCGTCGGTCGAACTGACGCTGCCGCCGCTGGCGACGCTGGTATTGCGATTCGCGGGGTAAGTTTATTGAGACTGCTGCACGAGGTGAGCCCCCGGTCCAAGAACAATCACTACAACCGTAACGACATCTCAGGAAGGAGCTGACTTCATGGCGAGCGCACCCATCGACCGCCTGCTGCCCGGCAAGCCCTATCCGCTCGGCGCGCACTGGGACGGGCTAGGCGTCAACTTCGCGGTGTTCTCCGCCAATGCGAGCCGCATCGACCTGTGCCTGTTCTCGGCCAACGGCCGCCGCGAGATGCAACGGCTGCAGCTGCCGGAGTGCACCGACGAGATCTGGCACGGATACCTGCCCCACGCTCCGCTCGGCACCGTGTACGGCTTTCGCGCGTTCGGGCCTTACGAGCCCGCGCGCGGCCACCGTTTCAATCCGCACAAGCTGCTGCTCGATCCCTATGCGCGCCAGCTCTCGGGTCCCGTGCGCTGGTCCGACGCCTTGTTCGGCTACCGGCTCAACAGCCCGCGCGCGGACCTCACGCCCGACCGCCGCGACAGCGCGCCGATGATGGCGAAGGGCGTGGTCGTCGACGAAAGCTTCCACTGGGGCGACGACCGCCCACCCGCCGTTCCCTGGCCGCAGACGACGATCTACGAGGCCCACGTGCGCGGTGTTTCCATGCAGCGCGAGGACCTGCTGCCGCATGTCCGCGGCACGTTCGAGGCGCTGGCCGATCCGCGCTTCGTCGATCATCTGCATGCGCTCGGCGTGACGTCCATCGAACTGCTGCCCGTGCATGCATTCCTGCAGGACCGCTTCCTGATCGAGCGCGGCCTGCGCAACTACTGGGGCTACAACTCGCTCGCGTTCTTCGCGCCCGAGCCGCAGTTCCTGTCCGCGAACCAGCTGCACGAGGTCAAGGTCGCCATCCGGCGGCTCCATGCGGCCGGTATCGAGGTCATCCTCGACGTGGTCTACAACCACACGTGCGAAGGCAACGAACTCGGGCCGACGGTATCGTGGCGCGGCCTCGACAATGCCAGCTACTACCGGCTGATGCCGGGCGACGAACGCCATTACATCAACGACACCGGTTGCGGCAATACGCTCAACATGTCGCATCCGCGCGTACTCCAGATGGTGATGGACTCGCTGCGCTATTGGGTGCAGTGCTATCGCGTGGATGGCTTCCGCTTCGATCTCGGCACCACGCTGGGCCGCGAGGCGCAGGGGTTCGATCCGGGCTCGGGCTTCTTCGACGCGCTACTGCAGGATCCCGTCCTGTCGCGCGTGAAGCTCATCTCCGAGCCATGGGATCTGGGTCCCGGCGGCTACCAGGTCGGCAATCACCCGCCGGGCTTCGCCGAATGGAACGACAAGTTCCGCGACAACGTGCGGCGCTACTGGCGCGGCGATGCCGGCCAGCGCGGTGAGCTCGCGGCGCGGCTGACAGGCTCCGCGGACCTGTTCGACCGCCGCCACCGCAAGCCATGGGCGAGCGTCAACTTCATCACCGCGCACGACGGCTTCACGCTCGCGGACCTCGTGAGCTACAGCCACAAGCACAACGAGGCGAACCGCGAGGACAACCGCGATGGCAACGACGACAACGCGAGCGCGAACTGGAGTCCCGATGGCAGCGTCGAGGGACCGACCGACGATCCCGCCATCCGCGAGACGCGCGCCCGCGTCGCGCGCGCGTTGATGACCACGCTGCTGCTGTCGCAGGGCACGCCGATGATCACCGCCGGCGACGAATGGGGCCGCAGCCAGGGAGGGAACAACAATGCCTACTGCCAGGACAGCCCCCTCTCCTGGCTCGACTGGAACGCCGCGGCCGATCCGGCGAACGCGCCGATGCTCACATGCGTGAAGCGTCTGCTCGCGCTGCGCCGGCAATTGCCCGTGCTCACGGAAAACCGCTTCGTGCACGGCCGCACGCGCCCCGCGCCCGGCCTCGCCGATATCGCGTGGTTCGACCCCGATGGCAACGAACTGAGCCCCGAGCAGTGGGCCAACCCCGAGGAACGCACGCTGGCGCTGCGCCGCGCCGCGCACGACCATGCCCAGCAGGACGTCGTGCAGGTGATCCTCCTCTGCCTGAACGCGGGCTGCGAGGACGCCGTGTTCCATCCGCCCGCGCCCGGCACGCAGTGGCGCGTGCTGTTCGACAGCACCGCGCCCGGCGACGAGGAAACCCCTGTCCGCTATGGCGACGACGGACGCGCGATGCAGCTTGTGCCCGCACACGGGGCGGTACTTCTCGCGGCAGACGTATCGAAGGAAGAGAACGGCTGAACATGACGACACATCACACCGATCCGCTCGCGGCGCTGGCCACGCAGGCAGGCCTGCAAACCCAATGGGACGACGCGTGGGGCCAGCCGCAGACGCTGTCGCCCGCGGCAATCCGCACCGTGCTGACGGCCATGGGCCTGCCGTGCGAGACCGATGACCAGTGCGAAGCCTCGCGCGCGCGGCTCGAGGCCGAAGACGCCGCGCATGGCTTGCCGCCCCTGATCACCGCCGACATCGATCGCCCCGTGCATGTGCCCTGGCGCGAGGCGATCGCGCAGCGGCCGTATCGCATCGAGATGGAAGACGGCAGCGTCGTGGAAGACGTGGCGCGGCGCGTGGAATGGACTTCCGCCGCGGACACCGGTTTGGGCAGAAGCGGCAGCGTCCTCGCGCTGGCGCCCATCGCCACGGCCGGCTATCACCGCCTGGTACTCGGCGACCTGCACACCACCATCGCCGTCGCCCCGCCGCGCTGCTACGGCGTGGAGGATGCCCTGAACGAGCATGGCGGCGGAAAGCCCGACGCTCATCCATGGGGACTGGCTGTGCAGCTTTATTCGCTGCGGCGGGGTGCCCCGACCGGCCTCGGCGACCTGACCGCGCTGGCCGATGCCTGCGAAGCCGCGGCCAAGGCGAGCGCGCAGGCGGTCGCGATCAATCCGCTGCATGCGGGCTTTGCCGCGCTGCCGTCACGCTATAGCCCCTATTCGCCGTCGAGCCGGCTGTTCTTCAATCCGCTCTATGTCGACCCCGCCGCGGTATTCGGCGCGGAGGCGGTCGCGACGGCGATCGACGCCCTGTCGCTGGCCGAGGCGTTCCGCGCGGCAGAGGCGCGCGACGAAATCGACTGGCTCGCGCTGTCTCCCGCGCGCTATGCCGTGCTGCGATGGTTATGGGAACGTCAGGCGCAGCTTCTGCCGGCGGACGTGCTGCAACGCTTTTCGGCGTTTCGCGCGCTGGGTGGCAGCGCCCTGCACGCGCACGCCTGCTTCGAGGCGATGCAGCAGCATCGCCTGCAGCGCGATGGCGAGGCGGGTGCCGACTGGCGCAACTGGCCCGCCGAATGGCGGGACCCTCACGACGACGCCGTGGCCGCCTTTGCGCGCGATCATGCCGACGACGTGGCCTTCCACACCTTCCTGCAGTGGCTGGCCGCGGACGGCCTCGCCGCCGCGCAGCGTCGCGCGCGCGCTGCCGGCATGGCCATCGGCGTGATCGCGGACCTCGCCGTGGGCACCGATCCCGGTGGCAGCCACGCGTGGACGCGGCAGGCCGAGATCCTCAACGGCTTTCATGCGGGCGCGCCGCCCGACGTGTACAACCCGCTCGGGCAGGACTGGGGCGTCGCGGTGTTCTCGCCGCGCGGGCTGCGCCAGCACGGCTACGCGGCGTTCATCGAGATGCTGCGCGCGAATCTCGCGCATGCGGGTGGCCTGCGCATCGATCATGTGCTGGGCCTCGCGCGCATGTGGCTGGTGCCCGAGGGCGCTTCCGCGCGCGAAGGCGCCTATCTGACCTATCCGCTGGACGATCTGCTGCGGCTCGTGGCGCTGGAATCGTGGCGGCATCGCGCGATCGTCATCGGCGAGAACCTCGGTACCGTGCCCGCATCGCTCAATGCCGCCCTCGCGGCGCGCGGCGTGCTCGGCATCGACGTGCTGTGGTTCGAGCGGGATGCCGAGCCACCGGCGGGGACGACCGCCCGCTTCGTGCCCGCAGCGGAATGGCCGGTGCAGGCGGTGGCCACGACGACCACGCACGATCTGCCGAGCATCGCGGGCTGGTGGGCCGGCCGCGATATCGCCTGGCGCGCGAGCCTCGGGCAGCTGGGCCCCGGCGAAACCGAGGCCAGCGCGATGGCCGTGCGCGCGGCCGATCGGGCGGCGTTATGGCATGCGCTCGTCGAGGGCGGGATGATCGACGGCGCAGCGCGCGACCTTCCGCCACAGGAGCCGCCGATCGAGGCCATCCTCGCGTGGCTGGGACGCACGCGCACGCCGCTGCGGCTCGTGCCGATCGAGGACCTGACCGGTGCGGTCGAGCAGCCCAATCTCCCGGGCACGATCAGCGGCCATCCGAACTGGCAGCGGCGGATCGATGTGGATGTCCGGGCGCTGTTCGCACGCAGCGACGTTGCCGCGCGCGTGCGCGCGCTGCGGAGCGGGGATGCGTGAACGCAGGGAATGCCGACAATGCGGGCAATGCGGGGCGCTAGCCCCGCAGCGCGCCGTTCAGCGACTCCACGGTGACCGGCTTGACCAGATGCTCGGCGAAGCCCGCATCGAGTGCGCGGCGCCGGTCGTCCGCGGTACCGCGGCCCGTCAGCGCGAACACGCTCGCCCGCAGCCCGTGGGCCTGCATGGCGGCAAGCACCTCGTAGCCGTTCATCTCGGGCATCTCGAGGTCCAGCAGCACCACGTCGGGCATGAAGTCGCGCACCACCTCGAGCGCCTGCGCGCCGCCGTAAGCGGCGCGGGCCTCGTGGCCGAGCACCGCGAGGAGTTCCACCATGCTGTCCGCCGAGTCCGCGTTGTCGTCGACGATCAGCACGCGGCGCGAGACGCTTGCTTCGGGCACCGCGCGTACCACCGCTTCGCCGTCCATTTCCACCTCCGGGAGGATCACGGTGAACGTACTGCCCCGGCCCTCGCCGGGACTGCTGGCCTGAATCGCACCACCATGCGCTTCCACCACGGCGCGCGCCAGCGCAAGGCCGATGCCGAGACCGCTGCGTTGTCCCGCCGCATCGCCCTCCTGCGTGAACAGGTTGAAGATGCGATCGAGCGCTTCGGGTGCGATGCCTTCGCCCGTGTCGGCCACGGTGGTGATGACGCTTCCGCCCTCGGCGACGACATCGACCGAGATGGCGCCGCCGCGCGCGGTGTATTTGGTCGCGTTGCTGAGCAGGTTCGACAGGACCTGTCCCAGCCGGCCCGCATCGGCATTGACGAACAGCGGATCGGTGGGCAACGTCACCGAGATGCGCTGTCCGGCTGCCTCGATGACCGGGCGAATCGCCTCGATGCTCGTGCCGACGATCTCGTTGTACATGGTCGGGGCAAGCTGCACCTTGAGTTTGCCCGTGGTCACGCGCCCTACATCCATCAGGTCCGTGACGAGCCGCGTCAGCAGATGGACCTGCCGGCCGATGATGTCCGCGCAATGGCGAATACGGCCGTCCGCCGGCGAGGTCAGGCGGATGACGTCCACCGCATTGCGGATAGGCGCGAGCGGATTGCGCAGTTCATGCGCGAGAATGGCCAGGAAAGCCTGCACGCGACGGCCCGCGCCCTCCAACTCCCGCAATCGCGCGGCATCGGTCATGTCGTGGGCGGTCCAGAGAATGCCCGTGGGACAAGCTGCCGCGTCGCGCGACAGCACCTGGCCGATGGCACAGCGCACGAGCGAACCGTCCTTGCGCTGCAGCCGGTCTTCGCCGCTCCACGCGCCCTGCGCGCGCACCGCCTCGAGTGCCGCGAGGTCGTTGCCGGCCGCGATGTCCTGCCGCGAGTACAGCAGGGAGATGGGCTGGCCGATCGCCTCGCTCGCGCTATACCCCGTCAGCGCGGTCGCGCCATCGTTCCATTCCAGAATCGTGCCATCGAGGCTCAGTTCACAGACCGCACGATCGTGCAGCGCGTTGGCCAGTTGCGCGCGCCGGGCCTCGGCCTGCTCCGCGCGCTCCTCGGCCGCATGGCGCACGGTCACGTCGTGACATGCCACGGCCATGCCGTCGGCGTGGACCACCAGACCGAGGTGCGCATAGAAGACGCTGCCGTCGCGTCGCGCACACCAGCCGCGCCATTCGCCGCGGCCCTCGTCGCGTGCCGAGTCGAGCCACCGGTCGCAGCCTGCCGAAACGGTGTCGTCGTGCGTATCGGCGCGGGGGGGGGGGGGCCCCCCCCCCCCCCCCCCGCCCACACCGCGCCCC